>JAZURS010000113.1:0-17412 GCA_045606325.1 Agathobacter sp. | reverse complement strand
TGCCCAGTAATATGTTGTATTGTTTACAACAACAGAAATATCGCAGGTTTTAGTAAGGTTCGAAGGAATGCCGGTTTCAAAGGTAATGGAAATTACGTTATCTTCGACATTCGAAACGGCGCCTTTGTATACGGTATTCTGGTTTGCCGGTTTTAAGGAAACCGCCATATCTTCCTGAATATCGGAAACGTTCATGAGGCCTGTGGCGCCCAGCTCTTCGATTAACATATTTACGGTATGTTCAATGCTGATAACATGGGCGGAGGTTTCTTCGTTCTTGCTTCGGATTTCTTCCGAACTGTCTGCGGTTTCTACAATCTTTACAACAATGGACTCCATAATATCGTTCACGCTGTTCATGTTTTCTACCAGCTGAAGATTTGAAGTTTCTACCTCACCGACTGCCTGGTTGATATTATTAACGTTAGTACCCAGAACAACGCTGTCGGAACTGATGGCGGCTACACTTTCGTAAACCGTTTCGATTTTTTCCACTGTTTTTGCAATTAATTCAATGATACGTTCCACAGAAACAGTCATGTTGTCAGAAGTAGCGCCTAAAACATCCAAAGCGTTCATAATGCTTGCAGAGGACTGCTTTGTACCGTCTGACAGGTTTCTGATTTCATCTGCCACAACGCTGAAGCCACGGCCGGCTTCTCCTGCTCTTGCTGATTCAATAGAAGCATTTAATGCCAGTAAATTGGTCTGGGAAGAGATGCTGTTGATGGTACCGGTTTCGGTTTTTACCTTGTTAAACTCTTCTTTAAAGTCGGTTAGGATTGTGCCTACTTTGCTGGCAAGTTCTTTCATTTCCCGTGCAGACATCATGGCATCCTGCAGCTGTTCGTTGCTGACCGAAGCATGTTCTACGGATTGTTGTGCTAACGTAACGGTTTCTTCCACAAGGTTGGAGACCTGTGTTACCTGATTGGAAATGGATTTTGTCATTTCCAGGCTGGAGAATGTCTTATCAGTTAATACATTTGTTTGTTCTGCAATTGTGGACATGTCGTTTACAACGGAAGTGGCTCCGGCACGATTTTCGTCGGCATATTCTTTTACGGCATTTACACCGTCAACGACAGTGGTACTTACTTCTTTTACCTTGGATACGGTTTCTTTTACCCTTTCTAGGTTTTCTGTAACAGCAGCCACGTTAGAACTATTTAACTTGATTAAAAAGCGTATTAATAAATAAACAGCCAGGTTAATCATGATGGAGCCGGCAAATACAATTTTAAAAGAGTCCATCATGGAGTCATCAACAAGTCCCCGGTTTGCGGTATTGATGATAAAAGAGATTACACCCAGAAGATTAGCTGCCGTAAACAGCATCAGAATCTTAAAGTTCTGATATAATGCCATGATAATCATGATAGGAATAATATAAATAAAAATCAGTGGGTTTTTCAAGCTTGACAAAATGAGGATATAGAATAAGGAATATCCTATACTAAGAACCCAGCGATGGGAATTACCTTGCCCCTTTTTGATACTTTTAACAATAAGAGATAAAATGAAGGCTCCCCAGTCGGCGGTTACAAAGGCAACCAGAAATCCGGGAGGCTGGGAACCCTCGAGTACTTCTAAGGTATAAGCAGCGGTTAAAAAGAGAGACATCAGTAAATAGACAGCACCAACCTGTTTGTCGGCCAGCTGTTCAAAATTAATAGTAGAATTTTTCTCTTGTTTTTTCATATGAAGCAGTAATCCTTTCGTACTTTTTTTGAATGCAATCCGGACTGTTTTCCACAGTGCCCTCATAAAAACATAATACCAAAAAATGTGACAGAATACAACTTATTTGTGCTTCCTGATGAAAAAGAATGGGGGCAGAGGGAAATATAGAAAAGACTTGAAAAATAGAGCAGTTAGAGTCATAATAATTAGCAGGTGGGTAATATGAAAACTCATTTACAAAGAAGATAATTATAAAAATGGGATTACGGAGGAGAAGGATGAAAAAACTGGAGACAATGAGCTTTGCGGAGATGGAGGCAGAAATTAAAGCATTCGAGGCAGAAAAATTTGATTCAGAAGAGAATTATGTCTTTATCAGCTATTCGCACAAGGATAAAGAATTTGTAGCAAGAACTGTTTTAGGGTGGATTAGAAACGGGTACAATGTGTATATTGACTATGATTTTGAAAATCATGGAAGTGATGATAACTGGGTTGATATTATGGATGGCAAAATCGCCAGCAGCAACTGTGTAATGGTAGTTTGCTTTTTAAGTGAAGACTATTATTTCAGTTATGCAGCTTTGATTGAGTTATTGACCATGCGTTCCAAAACCATGATTGAGTACAGAGATTCCGCAGAAAATGACCATGTACCGATCGATATCTTATTGGTTGAAAAGAGAGATAAAGCGGGGAATCCTATTAAAGTAGTGAAGAGCAAGGCGGACTTTAGTACGAATGAGGTAAAACAGCAATATAAAGAAGAATTTAAAAAACTTCAGGAAAATATGGGTAAAGTGTTTATGAAGTCAAAAACACAGGAAAGAAAACAGATGATATCCGGTTTTTCTTCTTTATACGATGATGATGCAGAAATTGAAAAAAATATGGCGTATCTGGAAAAGGCATACGGCAGCGGTTCGGGTGATTTTTATAAGAAGATTGCAAACTATATGATTGCCTGGTTTGATAAATGGAATTTGAATGGTAACCAAAAGAGCTCCTTAGAAGGTGTGATACGGCGTTTTAAAGATTTGGAGGTTTATTGTACCGAAACTAATGAATTGGTTGAGGAGGAGATTGCAATAACAGTAGAAACTCAGGATGTAGAATCAGAGGTTGTCATAGAAACGCCCGTGGCAAAAGAACAAGAAGATGTAACAGAAGAACCTGCAATGGAAACGGAAGAAAAAATCGGTGCGTATGTACAAAGTACAATGCAGCATTTCATTGAGGGAGAACTGCTGGATGAGGATATGATTGCAAAAATGCAGGATGGAGTTTGGACAAAAGAAGTTCTTCATTTGAGCTATCCGATGTTATTAAAGCTTGTACCGGGAAAAGATATTAAGGAACAGATTGCAGATGAAAAGGGTCGTTCCCGTTACTGGGCAAAACCATATCTCATTCACGGAGAACAGTATTGTATTTGTAATGACTGGTATGAAAAGCACAGAAACTATTTTGATGCGTTTGTTAACCAGATTAAAACCGGAGAAGAACCGGAACAATCTTCTAAGGATAAGAAGCGTGCCAGCCTGACCGGAGATGTTACTTATACCATTTATGGTAAGGAATACACAGAAAACCAATCGGATATGATGCTTCGTGTATTTGCTCAGGTGTTAAAGCGCCATCAGGACAAGGTGGATACGTTGCCGGAACAGGAAGGCATGAACTGTGCAGAAAAGTATGAAAATATCGAACAACCGGGAACACCTGCATCAAAACCGGTTTATTTTAGGACATGCAACAATTTCGAATTTGATAACGGCAGCGCTGTGTGTATCGGAACTGCTTACAGCAGCGGCGATAAAATGAAGAAAATTGCCAGATTGCTGGAAATCTGCGGTGAAGACAGAAATGTTTTTGAGTCTGAACAGCTGGAACTGCCGGAGGCAGTAAGAAGCCGGGCAAGCGGAAGCGGAGTAGAGTACACATTTTACGGGCAGCAGTATACCGGGGACCAGACAGAAATGATGTGCCATGTATGCAGCACCGTCATTTCCAAGCATCCGGACAAGCTGGAGGAAGTGGTGAATAATACCTTGTGTATCGGCTACAATGATGCTTCTATTGAAGGAAAGACCTATTTCAGGGTCAGCAGACTTTATCAATGTGGCGGACGGGAATATAAGGTAGGAACTTCCTTCGGCATGGTGGATAAACTGAAGCAGATGGCAAAGGTGCTTGCAATTTGTGGTGAAACAGCGGATATTCTCCAGATAGCAGGGTATGAATTTGAAGTAAAGAAGACAAAGGAAAAAATGACAAAAGAGAAAACCGTAAAAGGGAAAAAGAATTTTCTGGATTGATGCGGCGAGAAAGGGCAGGTTATGGGAAAGAAAACAGATAAAAAGTTAGGAAGATTTTTTACGGTACTGGCAATCTGGTCCGTTATTATTACTGGCTTAGAAGGTTGGTTCTTTTATGATGCGGCTACATATTCCAATCCTTTATTCCGGGCAATGCTGATTATTCAAAATACGATAAAGGCATTCGGCTTCCGGTCGGATATTGGTTTAAGGGATATGGCCAAGGTATTGGACGGCAGCCAGAGTACGCTGGAAAGTATTGTAGGCTATGCCTATACGTTTGCAATTTTCACGGCACCTTATTGTACATTGACAGTAGTGTATAAAGTGTTGGAGAAGTTTTTCCGCTTTAAATCACTGGAATGGCTGTTTTCCAAGAAAAAAAGAATTGTTATTTTTGGTTATAATGATGAAGTGAAGGTTTTATTGGACAGCAAGCAGAAAGACTGTAGAATTCATCTGGTGGCTACAGAGGTTTCCAAAGATAAGGAAGTGGATTTATTAAAGGAAGGGATTACCTTGCACCGCATCGAGTGCCTGAAGCTTCCGGAAAAGCAGCTGAGATATTTCTTTGCGCGTATGGAATTAAAAAAGGCCGAGCAGATTATTTTATTTGAAGAGTCTTCTGCGAAAAACTTTTCTTTGTATCAGATGTTTCACCGGGAGGAATATGATGAGTTTCTGAATGATACAGTGAGATTTATTTGCCGTTGTGAAGATGAAGGAATCCGCCGGATTATCGAGGATTATCACGATAGCAGATTGACCAGTGTAAAGGAAAAAGAAAAGAACAGTAAAGGAAAGACAAAGGATGAGCAGCGTGCAAGAGATTTGGAGCTGGTTGGTGTTCACGAACTACGTGTGAGAAAGATGCTGGCAGAGCATTCTCTGCATGAGTATTATGTAGGAAGCGGTAAACCTGCAAAGGATTGGAAGCTGCATTTACTGATTGTTGGTTTTGGCAAGCTTGGTCAGCAAATCCTGTTACAGGCGATGAATCTTGGGGCTGTCAGCAGCGAGAATGAAATCTTAATCGATGTGGTAGATTTTAATGTGGAGAACAAGAAAAGTATTTTTGAAAACCATTTTAGCGAAAAATACGTAAAAATGGAGGATGAAACACTGGTTATTCCAAAAGAACATGCCGATGGAAGATTTGAAGCCCGATTCCATAACATGGATACCCGGTATAAGCAATTTGGAACGTTGCTGCAAGAGAATGGAGACCCTGAAAAAGACGGAATCTATACCTATGTTGCCATTTGTATTGAGGATGTTGATGTCAGTCTGCATTGTATGTCCGAGGTGGAGCACTATTTAAAGGAAAATGCGTCCAAGGAGATGAATGGCAAGGTTAGCATTGGTGTGCGTATGGAAGCAAACCGTCAAATGGCAAAATACATCAGTGGAAACAGTGCAACCTATAAGAATGTATTTGTCATTGAGGAAACAGAAAGTACCATTTCTCTCGAGGATTTACTGCATGATGATTTGACAAAGGATGCCAAGGAGTTTAACTATATTTACAGCATGATGGATATTAAATCTGCGAAGGAGTTTAAGCGGCAGAAAGAAGGTAAACCGGAAAAAACCAGAGAGGAACTGGTGGAAGATTGCTGGAGAAATATGCTGTTGTTCAGAAGAAACTCAAATCTTGCCATTGCCCGGCATGCAGATGTGAGAAAGTTGATTCCAAATCAAATCAGTTATGAACAGCTGGAACACTATTTTGGCGAAAAGGGTTCTCTTCTGCAGGATGAGGGAAATGTGTGGACCTTCCGGGAGGATGAGGAAGATTTTGTTAATGACCTGAACAGCAAAAAAGAGTATGCACAGATTTTGGAATATGCAAAGCTGGAGCATAGAAGATGGTGCTATTTTATGGCTTCCTGTGGCTGGAGACCTTTAAACAGCATGAACTGGGCCAAGGATTCTGCAATTAAAGGAAATGCCTGTCTATGTACCTGGGAAGAGTTATCCACACAGGTTGAAAAAAAGGGCAATGTGAATCCAAAGTATTATGCATGTAAGTACGATTTAATGCCATTGTTGATGGAGTACAAGAAGAAAAAAGAAAAGGAGGGTGCATGATGAGTAGTTTTGAAAACCTTCGTGTAGTAGATAACTTTTATCAAACATCACTGTTTTTTCCGATGCCGACTGTGATTATCAGTACACTTTGTGAAGACGGCACTACCACTTTGGGACCATATTCTTTGGTACAACCATATTATGTGGCTGGAAAGGATTATTATGCAATGCTGCTTTGCTGCCGGAATTCGTCTAATACAGCTCAGAATATTCTTCGTACCGGAAAATGCGCGCTCAATTTTATTGATGACAAGCCAAAGACTTTTAAAGAAGCAGTGAAGCTTTCCTGGCCGGGAGATAAACCAAGCGAGAAGATGCCTAAGTGTAATTTTAAGCTGGAAAAAAGTATGATTGAAGAAGAAACCGGAGAAACAAGACCGATGGTTCTTACGGATGCCATAGAGGTTATTGAATGCACCTGGATGAGGGAATTGGACAGTGCAGATAAGGATATGGCGGGGGAATTAAACGGTTATGAAGGTCCATATCATGATTTCAATGGTATTACAAGTAAGTTCGGGGCACACTTTATTCTTAGGGTAGATAAGATTTTAATGAAGAAAAAATACAGCGATGCTATTATTAATGGTGTGAAAGCTAAGGATTTCCCGGCGCTTCCCGTGGATTATGGTTATCGCGACAGTAAAAATTTCTGGTTCCACAGAAAAACAAAAATGCGCGCGGAACTTTTACAGGTACGTCAGGCTACCTTGGAATCCGTCCGTTATGCGGCAGACCGTGCAGATGATAAGGTGAAATTTACCGATGAGGCATTATTGACCATTTTAGGTGTTCCACGTGTATTCTTACCATTGGTTCTGAAGGGATGTGTAGACTGGGCGAAGGAAAACAAGGTAGAGTTAGTCACCGCAGAACATATGCAGATTATTAATGACAAGCGTGCGAAAGAAAAAAATAAAAAATAAGAAGAGAGTTGAAGCTAGATGTAATCTATCGTTCGATCGGATATTTTTATGGTATTGCAAAGATATTTAAGCCATATGTGGATAAGGGCGAAATATGTTTTCTTAAATTTAACTTTACGTAATGGAGAAGAGGTATGACGAATCAATTATTGAAAATTTTAAGTGGTAAGTATAAATTGAAAGAAATAGAAGTGAAAGAAATGACTTCCCTGAAAGCAAATGGCATGAAGTTTTCTATCCAGGCGTATAAAGCAGAAGGCCTTGGACATGTATCCGTGATGAATGGCAAAGGCTTTTTTGGCTTAATGAAGATGGATACTTTAATTATCAATCCGTGTGAAGTGGACTTGCCGCTATATTCGTATGACCGTATTTATGCCGCCGGAAACGACACTTTAATCGTGGAACTTTATGATACTTTGGTTGGCGACTATTCGGAAGTCGATTTGCTGGCAGTGAAAGAACAATACAAGGATTTGATGGAACGAAATCCGGGAGAGCATTGGTATGACGGCATCAAACTTGTTTCCAGTATTTCTAAAAAGGGAAAGAAGGTACAGAGCAAACGGTTTGATGAAATGGCATTACAGCATTTTGAAGTATATCTCTCCGGTGGCGATGCAGTAGAGAATATGGGTAAAAAACAGGAAAAGGCAGCTTTTTATGTGAATGGTCTCCTTGCAAATGGTGGTCCTTCCACTGATGTATTTAAAAAGGCATTGGGCGTGGAAGTAACAGGAAAACTTTTTAGGGAAGTATTGTTTGGAGTAACGGAATAGTAGGAATAAAAGAATAGTAGGTATGGCTGGGAGTGGTATTCCCAGTCATACTTTTTTTCTTCCCCTCATACACTGTACAAACTAATCTTTTGGGGGCGCTTGTGAATAATTGCAGTGCAGTGAAGTATAGACAGATTGAGGAAAGAGCGGCAGAGGTGGCACATTACATTGTGGACAACAATGCCACGGTGCGGCAGGCGGCAAAGGCGTTTGGAATTAGTAAGAGCACCATACATGTGGTTGTAACAAAATAGAAAGATGGAAAAGCAAGTTGATTTGGGCAATTGAATAGAGGCATGATAAGAACACTCCCGGCAGAAAATCGGGAGTGTTCTTAGTATAACAGATAGAACTTTGTGTGGTTTTATGCCGTCTCAAATCAAACTTTATAAATGCATTTGTAGTACTTGAATATTTCTAACTAATGTCTTTTGTTTATCAATTGACCAGACGCAATTCTTACAGCATCGAAATCCCTATGCAAAATAAATCCGTTCAAATCTGTCACTTCGTGAATTAAATATTTAGTTCCTTGCTTATCACTAAACTTATATACAACCGAAAAGCCGCCTTCAGTTGATGCACGTGAACTCATAATTTTTCTGTGTAATAGTGAAAAATCTTCTCCTTTTGCTTCTGTTTGTCCTAATTTGTCGATGGTGCTTTTGCCTGTGTAATAGTTACCATTTTTAACCTCAATTTTTGATAAGAAATGGGAGGTGCCTTCATGGTTTTTGACTGGCTTTCCAGCACATCTCTTGTTGGATGGTGCATTGTTTGTCGAAACACTGCCGTTGCTGAATTTAGTATCGTACATATCAGATTTCCTCCATTGATTGGCTGGGAGGAAACCTCACGGCAAATATTCAATTGTCTCAGATGACCGTTCATAGGGAATCCTCCTATAATTCGGTCAGCTGCTCTATTTGACACTGACGTTTACAAGTTGCTTCATACGCCTGATGATAGAGCTCCTTCCTTCGTGCACAAGGTCGGCAATCATTTGTATGAAGAACGTCCATTTATATCCCGCATCAGCTCTTTGCGGATTCTGTATTCAGTTGTGATAAATTCAGGGAAAAGGGTATGGTATCCCCTGATGATACAAGTCTATCATCCTTTGAAAAAACAATAAAATTGCGGTGTTTAGATATTGGTGGTTTATAATTAAATAATAACGAAAGTTATTGTACTGTTTAGTTTTTGGTGGTATAATAGAAGAGAATATACTATGCGAGGAGAATGTCCGTGGGAAAGAAGTTATTTCAAGAGGTGTATGCCTCACAAACACGAACTAAAGAATTGGATTTGCCGGAGATGGTAGTTGTTACCGAGGCTGATGATAGAGACACGGTGGATTTCACATATCATAGTGTGCATAGATCGTATTTTTCTAATGACAAAGCTGTTTGCCCATATTGCCTAGGAACAAATACTGCTGAAACTAAAATCAGACCGAGAAAATTTAAGGATGTTCTTTATGATGAGGGAAAAAGAAAAACAATTGATCTTATTTTTCATCAAAGATATTTCCGTTGCAACGATTGTGAAAAAAGGGTGTTTCATGAAAATATAGATTTTGCCGAAGAAGGGTGCCGGTATACTAACAGATTATCGGATTTGTTGGCAGAAGGAACACTAACACGTACATATGAAAAGGTTTGTAAAGAGTATGGTGTTCCGGCATCAAAAGCATCAGTGGGAGTGATTATGAGACGGCGACTTAGAATGAGGCTTGGAGAAATGCCGCCGATGATGACTCCGGATAGATTTATAATTTTTGTGGCTTATTATTACAGCGATGCATATCCAGTGATTTTAGGTTTATATGATAAGGAATTAAGGTTAATAGATATTTTGAATGGGTCGAATATTACCGCATATTCGGTTTTCTTTAGCAAGTTTGATAGAGATATTGTTAAAGCAGTATATATTGATCCGGATGAACAGTTGCATATGGCAGTTTCTGCAGCTTTTCCTGAAGCAAAAATAATGGTTTCGGATGAGTGTATACAACGATATGCAAGAGATGCGTTTCAAGAAGTAATAAGAAAAGATGGTAGTCGCTGCTCTATCCCTCACAGGCATCATTTGTTAACAATGGCTGAAAGTTATTTATCACCGTTCAATCATAATAAAGTAATGAATGGATTAAGAAATCGAAGCAGGCTTAGGGGAACTTATAATGCGTACCAAGATTTGCTTAAGCAGATGGAAGAGTCATGGAATATAAACTGTATATCAGAATGGATAGGAAAGCTTCCGACATATCTTGCAAATGAGGCAGGGAAAGATGAAGAGCTGGAAGAACTTTGGGAATTTGAGATTTTGAGAGATGTTATAGATATATACAATGAACAAATTCAGCTATACCTAGATGAAAAGGATAAATTGCCGGCTACTGTTGCATCATCTGTTAAAGGTATAATTGATGCGCTTAATGCTATGCCGTACTGTATCTATGATGTTTTGCATGCAAGAATGCTGCTTAATGTAGAACATGATAAACGAGTAAAAGACGGTAAGACTTATCAAATAGGAGTACAGATTGATAAACTTACCGAGAAAATGAATGATATATCGAGTCAAATCAAGAAAAAGAAGGAGAACGAGGAATATGGATACGAACCAGAAAATCAATGAGGTAGGAATTAACATTCAAGAGAAGGCGTCCGTAATTTGGAATGTAGCCAATAGCCTTTTTGGTGCATATAAGCCCCATGAATATGGATTGGTTATTTTGCCGATGGTAGTTATCAAGCGTTTCCACGATTGCTTATTGCCTACACATGATCAGGTTGTAAAAACATACAAAGAAATTGAGGGTTTAGCAGTAAAAGATGCTTTTTTAAGAAGAGCTTCTGGATATCGTTTTTATAACACCAGCGAGTATACATTTGAAAAGTTAAAAGCTGATCCGGAAAATATAAAAGTCAATTTTGAAGCATACCTTAATGGATTTTCAGACAATGTGATGGATATTTTGAGTAGAATGGACTTTTTTACTCAGTTAGAAAGAATGTCCAATGCGGGTCTTTTATATCAGGTAATTAGTGATTTCTGTTCTGAAAAAGCTGATATGAACCCTGAAAAAATCTCCGCTGTTGATATGGGTTATATTTTTGAGAACTTAGTTCAGAAATTTTCAGAGAGTTATGATGAAGAAGCAGGAGCGCATTTCACAAGTAGAGATATTATTTATCTTATGTGTGATTTGTTGACAGAAAATGTTGGTATGTCAGCAGAGGGACGTATTTATACGGCTTATGACATGGCAATGGGAACCAGTCAGATGCTTACATGTATGGAAGAACGAATGGAATCATTGGACAAAGCAGCTCAACTGATTTGTTATGGTCAAGAGATTAACCCATTTACTTTTGGTATTGCAAAAGCAGATATGTTGATTCGAGGAGGAGATCCTGAAAATATGCAGTTCGGAAACACATTGAGCGAAGACAAGTTTTCCGGTATGACATTCGATTTTATCATCAGTAATCCTCCGTTTGGAATTGATTGGAAACGAGAAGCATCAAAGGTTGAAGCAGAAGCAAAACTGGGCAATGGTGGAAGGTTTGCACCGGGATTGCCACCGAAAAGTGATGGACAGATGTTATTTGTGCTTAATGGCTTGGCAAAACTAAAAGAGACAGGTTATATGGCTATAATACAGAATGGATCAAGTTTATTCACTGGAGATGCTGGCTCTGGTCCGAGTGAAATTCGTAGATATATAATAGAGAATGATTGGCTCGATGCAATCGTGCAACTTCCTAATGATAGTTTCTATAACACAGGAATAGCAACATATATATGGCTTATAACGAAGGATAAGCCGGTCAGTCATAGAGAACATGTTCTTTTAATTGATGCTAGTGAATGTCATGAGCCAAGAAGAAAAAACATTGGTAATAAGAGAGTTGATATTACACAGGAAGCTAGAAATCTAATCGTCAAGGCCTATGGAGAATATTGTGATAACACTTATGAAGTTCTAACAGACAGAGGAAGCAAAGTAAAATGTAGAGCAAAACTACTTTCTTCCTTAGGATTGGGATATAACAAAATTACTGTAGAAAGTCCTTTATTAGATGATAACGGAAAACCTGTCGAAAAGCGTGGAAAAGTACAAGCAGATTCTTCTAAGCGAGATACAGAAAATATTCCGTTGAATGAAGATATGGATGAGTATTTTGCAAGGGAAGTTGCTCCATACAGCCCGGGTGCTTGGATTGACCATTCCAAAGACAAGGTTGGATATGAGATACCATTTTCAAGAACATTTTATGAATATAAGACTATAGAGTCTGCACAAACCATCGCAGAACGCATTGAAAGTCATGAAAATGTTCTGATGGCAAAATTGCAAGAGTTATTTCAGATAGGCGGTGAGAAGTGATGGATGTAATTAATACTTTTCACAATCTTAGAGACAGCAGGCAGGAATGGTTAGGTATGATTCCAAATGAGTGGAGGTTGTCAAGGATTGGATCTCTTTATACTTTAAGGAATACAAAAGTAAGTGACAAAGACTATCCACCACTTTCTGTTACTATGAAAGGAATTGTTCCTCAATTAGAGACAGCGGCAAAAACAGATGATGGCGATAACAGAAAACTTGTAAAAGTTGGTGATTTTGCTATCAATAGCAGGTCAGACAGAAGAGGATCATGCGGTATATCACCATATGATGGTTCGGTATCATTGATAAACACAGTGCTTACACCAAAAGATGAAATGCATCCAGGGTATTATAATTGGTTATTTCATACAGTAGCATTCGCAGATGAATTTTATAAATGGGGACATGGTATAGTTAATGATTTGTGGACGACTAGGTGGCAAGAGATGAAACGTATTGTGGTGCCTGTTCCACCTTTATCTATTCAGAAGTCTATTTCTATATTTCTTGATGAACGTTGTAAAAAAATAGATGCCATTATTAATGAAATGAAAAAGAGTGTTGATGATTATAGAAAATGGAGGGCATCGATAATAAGTGAAACAATTACAAGAGGAATTGATTTAGAATGTGAATTGTGTGGTAGTGGAGTAGATTGGATAGGGGAGATACCTTCATCTTGGCAAGTAAAAAAGATAAAATATTTTGGGTCACAATTGACATTTAGAGCTGAATCGAATGAAGGATACATTGGTTTGGAAAATGTTGAAAGTGCTACTGGACGTTATTTATCATCAAAGGATAAGGAATTTATGGCGGAAGGAACAAGTTTGAAGGTAGAGAAAGGTGATGTGCTTTTTGGAAAGTTACGTCCTTATTTGGCAAAATGTATTATTGCTGATTCCGATGCTTGTTGTTCTACGGAGTTTATCGTCATCAAACCATGCGGGTGTGATGCACGATATTTAAAGTATATTATGCTATCGCCTAAATTTATTGATGTGGTTAATATGTCTACATATGGTGCCAAAATGCCACGTGCAAACTGGGATTTTATTGGTAATATAAAGACTCCATTTCCGCCTAAAGAAGTTCAAACAGAGATTGTGGAAGAATTAGAAAAGAAACTGGTTATAATTGATGAGCTAATTGCGGAGAAGATAGCATTAATTGATGATTTGGAAGTATATAAGAAATCGATTATCTACGAGACAGTAACAGGTAAGCGAAAGGTGGTATAGATATGGCGGATAATGCGGGATTTGAAAAACGAGTATTAGCTTATGCAGAAGCCTTTCAGCATATGGATGAATCCGAAAGGTTGTTTGAAAGTAAAATTGAAGAATTTCTGACATCATCTAAAGGTGGATGGCAAAAAGCTACAGATGCAGGATATTGTAATCATGACTATAGAGGTATGGCATTAGATATCGTTACACTTACCAATTTTGTAAAGTCAAGCCAGCCAATGGCATGGAGACGATTTGAAAGAATGTGTACTATAGATCCTGTCCGTCAATTCTATAAGGCATTTGATAATGCAGTTAATCAGGTGGGCTTAATTGAAGTATTAAGACATGGATTTAAGCATCGAGGAGTACAGTTTTCTGTTTGCTATTTTGCACCAGAATCGTCGCTGAATAAATTAGCGGTGGAGAATTATCAAAAAAACATTTGTCAGTGTATTAGGCAGTGGCACTATTCGGAGACAAATAAAAATACTGTAGATATGATGCTTGCCCTTAATGGTATTCCGATTGTGGCAATAGAATTGAAAAATCAGCTGACTGGACAGAGTATAGATGATGCAAAACGCCAATGGATGTATAATAGGGATCCAAAGGAACCAGTATTTGGGCAGAACAAGCGAATATTGGCTTATTTTGCTGTGGATTTGTATAATGCTGCTATGGCTACTGTTATAGACAGAGATAAAACTCCGTTCTTACCATTTAACCAAGGTAGTAATGGGGCTGGAAAAGATGGCGGAGCAGGTAATCCTCAAACGGAAGATGGCGATTACGTAACAAGCTATCTCTGGCATGAAGTTTGGCAGAAAGATAAGTTGCTGGATATTATACAGAAGTTTGTTAACGTGCAAAAGGAAGAGAAGAAGGCAAAGAATAAAGATGGATCGCAGAGAATAGAAACAAAAACGAAGGTCATATTTCCAAGATATCATCAGTTGCACGTGGTAAGAGAATTGGTTAAGCATGTCCGTGAAGGTGGTTCTGGACATAATTATTTAATTCAGCATAGTGCAGGAAGTGGAAAATCAAATTCTATTGCATGGACAGCATATCGAATGGCAAGTCTGCATAATGCTGAAAATGAGGCTATATTTGATAGTGTTATAATTGTAACAGACCGACGAGTATTGGATCAGCAGCTTCAGGCGACGGTATCAAGTTTTGACCACACACTTGGTAGTGTAGTGACTATTGATGAAAAGAAAAGTTCCAAAGATTTAAAGGATGCTATCAATGATGGCAAACGAATCATTGTCACAACTTTGCAAAAGTTTCCTGTGATTTATGACCAAGTAAAGGACACAAAAGGAAAACATTTTGCAATTATTGTTGACGAAGCACATTCAAGTCAGACCGGACAAAGCGCTATGAAGTTGAAAACTGCGTTGGCTGATACGGAAGATGCATTAAAAGAGTATGCAGAACTGGAAGGCAAAGCGGAAGATGAATTGGAAATGAAAGATATTTTTGTGCAAGAAATGCTTTCACAAGGGCGACACAAAAATCTGTCTTTCTTTGCATTTACTGCTACGCCTAAGAGAAAGACACTTGAGATTTTTGGTGAACCACATCCAGACGGTTCATTCCATCCATTTCACATATACTCTATGAAGCAGGCTATTGAAGAAGGGTTTATTCTGGATGTTTTGTCAAATTATGTGACTTATAAAATGTGTTACCAGATTGCCAAGAATACACCGGATAATCCAGATGTACCTACATCAAAGGCAATCAAGACGATTCGTAGATATGAGGAATTGCATCCACATAATCTGGAACAGAAAGCTGCAATTATCGTAGAAACTTTCCGTGATATTACTAAGAAGAAAATTGGAGGTCAAGGAAAAATGATGGTTGTAACAGCATCCAGATTGGCAGCAGTACGTTATTATCATACGATTAAGCAATATTTGAAAGCTAATAATTATGATGATGTGCAGATTATGATTGCTTTTAGTGGTGCGCTCAGAGATCCGGATGAAATAGATGGACCAGAATACACAGAAAGCAATATGAATATTGATAAAGATGGTCATTCTGTTAAGGAAAGTCAAACAAAGGCAGTATTCCATGAAGAAGGCGATGTCTTGATTGTAGCGGAAAAATATCAAACTGGATTTGATGAGCCGTTACTTCACACGATGATTGTTGATAAAGAATTAAGAGATGTGAAAGCGGTACAGACTTTAAGTCGCTTAAATAGAATTTGTCCTGGCAAGGAAGATACTTATGTTTTAGATTTTGTTAATCCAGTAGAACGTATTAAAGAGGCGTTCCAACAGTTTTACAAAGAGACAAGTCTGGATGAGGAAATCAATTTTGATTTGATATATACCACTCAGCGAATTATTCACGATTATGGTATTTACACAAAGGATGATATAGTGAAAGTTACCAGCATTTATATTGATGAAGATGTGCGAAAATCAAATTCCACACAGGCAAAGATTTCAAATGCACTGTTACCTATTGCAGAAAAGTATAATGCGTTAAATCAGGATCAGAGATATCAGTTCCGAAGGGAAGTTCGTAATCTTGTGAAATGGTATAATTATATAAGCCAGATTACAAGAATGTTTGATAAAGAACTTCATCAGGAGTACGTATTTTGCTCTTATCTTGCAAAACTGTTGCCGGGGGATCCAACAGTAGAGTTCAACTTAGATAACAGAGTTAAGTTGGAGTATTATCAGTTGGCAAAAACTTTTGAAGGTGCAATAGAATTGGAAGATCAAGCTGGTTCATGGGCTCCTACAAATCCTAAAAAAGCAGGGGCAAAGAAGGAAAAGATGAGTCCGCTAGAAGAAATAATACAGCGTATCAATGAAGAGTTTATGGGCGAGTTCACAGATGCAGATAGAGTGATTGTAGAGACACTGTACAATAAGATGAAAGCTGATGCAAATGTGAAAAAGGCGGCACAGACAACAGACCGTCAAGTGTATGATAGAAGTGTATTTCCGGGAATATTTGACGAAACAGCAATGGCAGCTTATGCTGAAAATACGGAAGCATATAGACAGTTATTCTTAGATGCGAAGAAGTATCATGCGGTACAAGCAGCGTTGGCTGATAAATTATACAGAGAGTTACATCCATAAAACATAGCGGCTTTTGGAATAAAACCAAGAGCCGCTATATTTTATGGACTTTAAAGGACTAGTAGTGCTAGTGATTTTTCAAAAATCAAGAGAAAAGTCTTTTTTATAACATGTGAATTTATACTATAAATTGTTAAGTGGTAAATATGTGTGGCAAGGATTCGGGTTCTAGGTCTCCTAGTGTGAACGCCCTGGGCGGGAAGTTTTTTGCTTAAAGACATGCAACTTTAAGCGTATCCTGCTAGGGGCTATTTTCGTGCAGTCTCATTTTGTGAGAATAGTCTCGTTTTGTGAAAAAACTGATATTTACTAGGTTTGTAGCCGTTTCACAATTTGAGACTGGGTAGTTGAGAGTTTTTTCGAGTTCAAAAAGAGAGACTGATATTTTCTCTAAATGGAGACAAAAATTTTTCCACTTTTTTAGCAATCAGCTTTTTTTGACCCTAAGTACTAGATGTGAGGAAAACAACAGGTATAACCTGAGAATCAATCTCATAGTATTGAAAAGAAAGACAAGCAGAGAAGGAGGTGGAGATTCCGCTTGAAGCAAAGAAAATTGAATTATCGTTTTTATAATCCGAATTCGGCGGAGGATACCGCTGACTTCTTGTGTAAGCTTTTGATTGAAGCAAACGCCGGTAAGGTGGAGCGAGCGATTGGAGAAGCTGCATTAAGGTGTGCAGAGGAAAGTGAGTACATAGCAGAGCTAGAGGAAATGAAGGCAGATGCACCGGAGGAAGAAGCGGTGAATATAAGACGGAGAAGAGCAAGGTAAGGGCGCCTTGCTTTTTCTAAATAAAGATATTAAGATTTATGACAAGGTAGAGTTTGTATTAAAATCTTCATAAAAAACTAAGTAGAG
>JAZURS010000112.1:0-2615 GCA_045606325.1 Agathobacter sp. | reverse complement strand
ATTTTCTCTTTTGCAGATAATTCCTTAGATGCTCTTGCTACTACAGCCTTGTATCCTTCCATTGTTCAATTCTCCTTTCAGTTTAGGCTTCAACGTTGCTCTGCTTTCTGGGTGGCAGTACTTCTGCGTTCTCGATAAACTTCTGCTCTGACATGCCGTACAAAGTATTCAGTTCCTCTACGTCTACAATGTGTGCAATTACATGCTCATCATTATTGTACTGCTTCTCAAGTACCTTTTTGATTTTTGCTGTGTCCTTGTAAGTACCTGCAAGATTGAACGATTCGTTGAACGGTTCAGCCGTTACAATGTCCAGACAAAGAGCGTTGACCTTAGTTGACTTGATAGTGCGAGTGATTAAGTTTCGTGCCATTGCTTAATTTCTCCTTTCGTGTTAAAAAGAATGGCTATTGTTTACGTTCACCTGTAAGGTGACAGGGGCAACAGGATTTGAACCTGTATTCCGACAGTCAAAGTGTCGTGTGCTAACCATTACACTATGCTCCTAAGAAGTAGTAAGGATAAACAACCGAGAAGACAACAGTTAGGAAGTAAATTGGTGTGTACTATTTTGCAGGGAAATCACAATATCCTTACTACTATTGCGGATGGTAGGACTCGAACCTACAACCGTCTGGTTATGAGCCAGATGCTCTTACCGATTGCGCTACATCCGCTTCACTTAATACTATGATAGCATAAGTTGGTAAAAAAGTAAATTGAATGTTTTTAATCGAATTTGAAAATGTCTTTAAATAAAGTAATAAGTATGTCTGACCAGATTGCAAATGATGTAAATAAGATTGCTCCGAAGATTAAGTAGGGTAATAGGTCTTTCATGTTGTCTCCTTGTTTGGTATAGGTGGAATGAATAAAGCTATCATCTTGTATGCTGATGTAAGCGTTTCAAAGTTATAGCTAAAAAGTAACTCATTATTTTTGAACATTTTAACATTGTACACGTACCAATCATTCTTAACTGTTAATTCAGCACGATACATTATTTCACCTTTCTCGCCGTATAGCCGTTACGTCAGCTTTTGGTTAAAAGAAAATGTAAATGTAGTCTGGTTCAAGTCCAAGATAATCTGCCAAGATTTCCTCTACTTTATCGAAATGACATTCTTCCATTGCTTCGTTAATTAACTGTTGAGTTGTGTTAATCACAAGTGTTGCCTCTTGTTTTGACATATGATCTCTTTTCATCAGTAAATCACGAATATCTTTCTTGCTTCTAATTTGCATTGTTAGTTTTCCTTTCTTATTATTGTATACCTTGACTCTGCTTTTATGCTGACTTGTCACAGCCGTTGGTAGCATTAAGGCTTGCCCTACTTGCTTTCGCTTTCGGGCTTTCGGTTTTACTGCTCGTATACCTTTCTTGGTGGTAATTCCTTTGCGTACTTCATGAATTCACTTTCGGTCATACCGTACAAAGTCTCTTTTTCTTCAACGCTGACTACTGCTGCGTAAACAACCTGTCCGTCAAACTGCTTTTTGATTGCCTTAAGAATATCGGCATTGTCCTTGAAAGAACCTGTTAAGGTCTTTATTTCCTGTACTGCTGTAGAAGTTGCTACATCAACTCCAAGTACTGTTGCTACTGTTGCGGTTACTGTCCTTGTTACCATCTTTTCACGTGCCATGATTTTTTCTCCTTTTCATTTTTATTGTTGTGGCTTAATATTTGCTCTTGACTCTCCATTTGTGCTGACTTGTCACAGCCTGTCGGTTGGATTAAGAGCGGGCTATTATGCCCATTTAAAAGTGTATCTTTTTGTTGCTCCGTAGTCTCTTGCAAACTTGCTGATATGCTGTGCGCTTGTGACTGTATATCCGTATACCATTCTAAGGAAGTCGTACAAGTTACCGTTACTGTCAATGATTGCTATGATTGTGTTATAGCTTCTAAGAATATAGTATGAATCACTTGCCCAAACTTCGGCGGAACAACTGCGAAGTCTTGCGATATACTGTGTTCCCGTGTGCTGTACTTCTTCTTCAAACTTGCGATACTCTGCGCTTACGATTTCATTAATCATGTTCTGTTCTGCTTTTTTCATTTTAGTGTTCTCCTTTGTTTTATTTTGTACTTTTATTATATACTATCTTGGTGCATTTGTTAAGTACTATATTGTACTTGCTTTGTATTTCCCTTGACTCTCCATTTGTGCTGACTTGTCACAGCCTGTAGGTTGGATTAAGGGCGTTGATTTAATCAACGTCACTGTATAATCTATCAAATGCGTGGTCTAATGATTCTCTCATCTTCCAAGCTTTATCAGCTAAGTTATCAAACTGCTTATCTCTATAATACCATGACAGATTTGCTAACGCCGACATAATCTCTGCGAGCTCCATTCTATCCATCTTTACACTTACTGTATGCTGTTCCATATTGATACGTGTTGCTTTCATCTTTTTTACTCCTTTTCTGTTTTACTGTTGTACTGTTGTTTTGTTTTCCTTTATCTTATGTCTATATGATACCATATGACACGCCTAAAGTCAACAGGTTTGACCACGAAAGTACAATACAAATACAATTTGTTAGCATAGACTAACATCGCCCACCTATAGGGGAACTGGAGAACGCCGATTAAATAAATCACCCA
>JAZURS010000111.1:0-2263 GCA_045606325.1 Agathobacter sp. | reverse complement strand
GATCACTTCGTCCATACTGATGATAAAATATACCACCAATACCGGAAGTTTCCAAACAAAGGCAGACAACGCTGCAAGCGGAATAATAATTCCCCACATCGTCACGCCTACACTGTATGCATCAAATTTGGTATCGCCACCCGCGTTGAAAATACCTGTTACGACGATTACACAAACTGATTTCCCAAACATATATACAGCCAGGATAATCAGCATATTGCTAAGGTATCCTCTTGCTGTTTCTGTAAGCTGCATAAATGCAAAAATCGGTGGTGCAACCAAAAGAACCAATACACCAGAAACGAGTCCACACACAAGCGATAATTTCGCCAGCTTATCTCCATATGCCTTCGCCAATTTCAAATCGCCAGAACCCAATACATTTCCAATCAGGATTCCGCCACCAGTACTCATACCTCGACAAAGACAAGTCAGTAAATCTTTTACAATACTTGCAACCGAATTCGCTGCAGTAGCATCGCTTCCCAAATGTCCAATGATAACCGAATACATGGTGATACCAATTCCCCAAATCATTCCATCTAACATAATATGGAAGCTGTATTTCCAGAACTCTTTTTCAATCTCAGGATTCACCGATAAAATATGTTTCAGCGATGGGCGCAAATTGCCTTTCTGGTAAGAATCCACCACCACAATAATAAGTTCTAATCCTTTCGAAAGAACCGTGGTAAGAGCCGCACCATCTGCTCCCATTCTTGGCATACCAAGTAAACCAAAGATAAAGATTGCATTTAACACCAAGTCAAGAACTACTATCGATGTAGAAATGGTTGCACTCTTCTTCGCCTTACCCATACTCTGCATCAAAACCAGATAACACTGCGACAAACCTGCGAACACAAAAGAAGGCGCTGCTATCTTAAGATACGATGCACCAATTCGAATCATTTCTGCATCCGAAGTAAAAATCTTCATCAAAAATTCTGGACAAAAGAATGATGCTGCTGCAAAGATTGCCGATACGCCTACCATGTAGCGAATGATTAAACCAAATACTTTTCGCATGGTCTGCTCATCTTTTTTACCCCAGTACTGAGCACAAATTACCCCAGCACCACCCGCAAAAGAGCCTGTAAACAAATGCAACACAAAGCTAACTCTTGTTGCAAGTGAAACTGCTGCAATCGAATCCTGATTTATAAAGCCAAGCATCGCAGAATCACCCGCACTAATCGCTGCAGTCATAAATGTCTGCAAAGCAATCGGTATCGCTAATTTTCTCAACTGATTATAAAATACTTTTTTATCCATCGTCTGTATCTTCTCACTCTCTATTGCTTCTTTAAAAATGCAAATACTCTTTCGTTGAAATCACTTGCCTCTTCATAAGCAGCATGACCTAACTTCTCATACATATAAATCTCACAATCAAGTTTTTCTGCAATTTCTTGAGAAGCCTCGCCTGTAACTACTTTATCTTTCGTTCCGCCGATTACAAAAACAGGACACTGTATCTTCTCAAGCAAATCATATGTATCGCAAGTAAGACACGCCTTTGCAAGAATTAGAAAACGTTCTACATCCTTTGGTTTTTGTACCATCGTAAGAAGCGGCATAAACAAACGATATCGTTTTACATATTCTTCCGAATACATCTTATCCGCCATATCTAAAACCAGCGTTTTAAAATCTCCCTGCTCCGTCATTCTAATCCAGTTTTTCACAACTGCTTCAGCAGTATCATTATTTCTAGACAAAGTCACTGCAAGCACCAGTTTATTTACTAAATCTGGACGTTCTGCTGCAAGATACTGTGCAATCATACCACCTTGAGACACACCAAATACATCGGCAATCTTTAGACCTAACTCATCCATAGCCGCGGCAATATCCAGCGCAAATTCTTTAACCGTAATTCCATCATACACAATATCTCTTCTATCAAATAAATATACGGTATACTCTTTTGCAAACATACGATACATATACGCCATAGACAAACCTGCGCCTTTGATTCTATTTGTATTTAAACCTTGAATCATAATCAAAGTCTTTTTTCCGGTCCCAAACTGTATGTAATCAAAACTAGCATCTTTAGTTTGTATCTTACCTTCTTTCACGTTATAAAACATTTTTCTTCCTCATTTTAAAAATTTATTATTTTTAGCAAACCACTACTACCATTAATTGTCAACCTTCTAATCACATATTTTTTGTGCATTTGCACAAATTAATCCTTGTAAGGAGGTGAACAAAATGAGTAATTCAAGTAACAACTCTAGTTCAAAAAAATCTGAAG
>JAZURS010000110.1:0-9569 GCA_045606325.1 Agathobacter sp. | reverse complement strand
CGTTGCAGAAGTTGGTAAGACAAAGCATGAATATACAAGCTGCGCTATTCCAACAGAGTTATTCGATGCAATCAAAGCTATTGTAACTCCGGAAGCTATGGAAGAAGCTGTATTTACAGATGTTAAGCAGGTTCGTGAAGAGAATATTCGTCAGATTAAAGACAAGCTTGCTGAAGCTTTTGCTGAAAATGAAGAATGGTTAGGATTAATTGACGAAGCTGTTTACCAGTATCAGAAGAAGACTGTTCGTAAGATGATTTTAAAGGATCATAAGCGTCCGGACGGTCGTAAGATTGATGAAATCCGTAAGCTTGCAGCAGAAGTTGACATTGTACCACGTGTACATGGTTCTGCTATGTTTACAAGAGGACAGACTCAGATTTGTAATATTACAACATTAGCTCCATTATCTGAAATGCAGAAGGTGGATGGACTTGATGCAAATGAAACTTGCAAGCGTTACATGCATCATTATAATTTCCCTGCATATTCTGTAGGTGAAACTAAGGTAAGCCGTGGACCGGGACGTCGTGAAATCGGTCACGGAGCATTAGCTGAAAACGCATTAATGGCAGTTCTTCCTTCAGAAGAAGAATTCCCATATGCAATCCGTACAGTATCTGAAACTTTTGAATCTAACGGTTCTACATCAATGGCTTCCACATGTTCATCATGTATGTCACTTATGGCAGCCGGTGTACCGATTAAGAAAATGGTAGCAGGTATCTCCTGTGGTCTTGTAACAGGCGATACAGATGATGATTTTGTATTATTAACAGATATTCAGGGACTTGAAGACTTCTTCGGAGATATGGACTTCAAGGTAACAGGTACTCATAAGGGTATCACAGCTATTCAGATGGATATCAAGATTCATGGTCTTACACGTGAAATCGTTGAAGGTGCTATCGCTAGAACACGTGAAGCTCGTCTTTATATCATGGACGAAGTTATGAGCAAAGCTATTGCTGAACCACGTAAAGAAGTAAGCGAATGGGCTCCAAAGATTGAACAGATTACAATTGATCCAGCTAAGATTGGTGATGTTGTTGGTCAGAAGGGTAAAACAATCAACGAAATCATCGCTCGTACTGGTGTTAAGATTGATATTTCTGACGAAGGAAATGTATCTGTATGTGGTACAGATAAAGCAATGATTGCAAAAGCAATTGAAATGATTCAGATTATCACAACAGAATTTGAAGAAGGTCAGATTTTCTCTGGTGTAGTAACAAGCATTAAAGAATTTGGTGCTTTCGTTGAATTCGCTCCAGGCAAAGAGGGAATGGTTCACATTTCTAAGATTGCAAAAGAAAGAATTAACCATGTAGAAGATGTTCTTACACTTGGTGATAAAGTAAAATGTATTTGTCTTGGAAAAGATAAGATGGGAAGAATTAGCTTCTCTATTAAAGATGTTCCAACAGAAGCATAAGAAAGTATTAAACTCGGGCATATCAAATGCCCGAGTTTTTTGCATAATATATAAAGAGAAAATGTATGAAGAAGTTGATATATATGCAAAGAGCAAAAGAAATTGTGCAGGCAGAGAATGTATATCGAAAAGGATATACTGGACGTGGAGTTCGAATTGCTTTATTAGATACAGGAACATTTAGTCATAAAGATTTACAATGTAATATTGTGTTGTTTAAAGATTATATAAATTATAGAAAACTTACGTATGACGATAATGGTCACGGAACACATATTGCGGGAATTATAAGTGAAATGGCACCAAATGCAGAACTTATGGTTTTTAAAATTTTGGATAAGCATGGAAATGGTACAACAGAAACGGCCCTTAAGGCATTGGATTGGATTTATAAGAATTATAAAAAGTGGAATATAAAGCTTATAAATTTTTCTATGGGATATTTGCCCAACACAAAAGCAATAATGCAGAATCAATTGATTGAGAAACTGGAGCAATTGTGGGAAGAGGGGATTACGATAGTGACAGCTGCAGGAAATAATGGCCCCAAAGAGAATTCAATTACTGTCCCGGGAGTATCAAGAAAACTTATTACTGTTGGATCCTGTGATGATTTAGAAGAAAAAGGTGGTTATGGTGGAAGAGGTCCAACAAGTTGTTGTATTGTAAAGCCAGAAATATTAGCCCCAGGGACCAATATACGTAGTTTAGGGTTGCGAGATGGGGGGTATGTATATAAGAGTGGCACATCTATGTCAGCTCCAATCGTAAGTGGTGCATTGGCCTTAGCACTAGAAAAGAATCCTTATTTAAAGCCGGTTGAATTGAAATTATTATTATATGATTCAGTTTCACGAAAATTTAAGAATTTAAGTCCAGCTTGGGGCATACTTAATGTTGATAATCTGATAAAAATGCTTTAAAATATTTTCTTGGAGGCACATCAGATGAAGAAAGTTTTAAATAAGTTATTCGGTAGATTAGTTTTAACAGCAATTATTATACTTATCCAGTTTGGATGGATTGCACTCACTTTATATGAAGCAGGAGCAGTGAGTCCATGGTTCTCATTGGGGTTAAGAGGCGTATCCTTGATTTGTGCACTATATGTTGTCTACAAAGATATGAGACCACATAATAAATTATCGTGGATTTTCTTGATTTTATTATTCCCATTTATAGGATGTCCATGCTACTTCTTGTTTGGACGTTCTGAGATGACAAAGAGAAACCGAGAACAAATTTCCCAGTTACAGTCTTTTGTTGAACCTATGAGAGAGGAACAGAAGGAGGTAAACGAATATCTCAAAGAAACAGACAAAACTGCATATAAACAGATGATGCTTCCACAGAATACAGGGAGTTACCCTGTATATATGGAAAACGATTCAAAATATTATTCCGTTGGGGATGATATGTTTGTAGATATGATTGAAGATATCCGTAAGGCAAAAGATTTCATCTTCCTGGAATTTTTTATTATGAAGCAGGGAAAGATGTTTGATACTCTTGTTGATGTATTAGAAGAACGCGCTAAAGCGGGTGTTCATGTTCGTCTTATTTATGATGATATGGGATGTATTGATGAGTTTCCTAGACATTTCTATAAGGTATTACAAGCAAAAGGTATTCATATAGCATGTTTTAATCCGTTTCGTCCATTTTTATCTATTATCATGAATAACCGTGATCATAGAAAAATTGTTGTTGTGGATGGAAAAGTTGCCTATACAGGTGGTTTAAATGTTGCGGATGAGTATATCAATGCAATTGAACGTTTTGGACACTGGAAAGATGCGGGAGTTCGTGTGACGGGAGATGCGGTCTGGTCGTTTACTACCATGTTCCTTGAAATGTGGAGTTATGTTACAAAGGGTACAGAGGATTTTAGTAGATTTAAAGTTGTTGAAAATAATAATCAAGAGCTTATAAAGCAAAATAAAGGCTTTGTGCAACCATATGGAGATTGTCCTTTAGATAAGAGATATATTATCGAAGCGATATATTTAAATCTGATTAACAATGCTCGTAAAAATGTATATATTTTTACTCCATATTTAATTCTGGGTTCTGAAATTGCGACAGCATTGATTAATGCTGCAAGAAGTGGTGTAGATGTACGTATTGTTACCCCTTCTATACCTGACAAAAAAATGGTATTTCTTTTAACGCAGTCTAACTACGAGAATCTCATTCGTGGTGGTGTTAAGATTTATCAGTATACACCTGGATTTATCCATTCAAAATGTTTTGTCGTAGATGATGAATATGCTTCTGTTGGCACAACAAATTTGGATTTTAGAGCCTTATATCTACATTTTGAATGTGGTGTTCTTATGTATAAAACAAAAAGTGTACACAAAATTACAGAAGATATGTTAGAAACCTTTAAAAAGAGTAGGGAAATTCTTTTGGAAGAGTGTGAAAATAAGAATTTCTTCTATCAGTTATTCTTAAGTGTTATGCAGTTGTTCTCACCATTGCTATAAATATAGTGTGCATTTTGTACAAAAACACAAATTAACACAAAATATTGTGTTTAGTGCTTGAAATTCATACATGATATGGATATAATAGTCCATGGACAGATGGTCCGTGGGCTATTTTTGTTTGAAAGTAGATAGGTATAGAAATGGATATGACAGTTAAATTGCAGGTGTTTGAAGGCCCTTTGGATTTGCTTCTTCACTTGTTGGACAAGAATAAAGTAAATATTTATGATATTCCAATTGTAGAAATTACGAATCAGTATATGGAATACATTGCAGAAATGAAACGTCGTGATTTAAACATCTTAAGTGAGTTTCTTGTAATGGCTGCCACATTGATTGATATCAAATCCAGAATGCTGCTTCCATCTACAGGGGAAGAGGAAGACGAGGAAGAGGATCCAAGAAATGAATTGGTTCAGCAGCTTTTAGAGTACAAAATGTACAAATGCATGGCGTATGAATTAAAGGATCGTCAGTTGGATGCTTGTCGTTTTATGTTTAAAGAACCAACTATTCCAGAAGAAGTACTAGCTTATGAAGAACCAATCAATATGGAAGAATTGGTTTCGGATGTTACTCTTGCTCAGCTCAATGAAATCTTCAAGAGTATTATGAAAAAACAGGTGGACAAGATTGATCCTATTCGTTCCAAATATGGAAAGATTGAAAAAGAAGAAGTTTCAATGGAAGAAAAGATGTCTTACCTGGAAAATTATGCAATGCAGCATAAACACTTTAGCTTCCGTAATTTATTAGAAGCACAGTGCTCGAAAGTGGAAATAATAGTGACTTTCTTAGCTATCTTGGAACTTATGAAAATGGGAAAAATATTTATCTCACAGGAAAAAATCTTTGATGATATCAAGATTGATTCAAAGATAGCAGCATAGATTATAAAAGTAGAGAGAAGTTTATCATGGAAGAAAAGAATTATCGTGCCATAATTGAAGCGATTTTATTTACAATGGGTGAATCTGTAGAACTTGCTAAAATCGCAGAGGCAATTGAGTTAGAAAAAAAAGAAACAAAAGCAATACTTGACCAGATGATGGAGGAATGGAATAGTTCTGACAGAGGCATTACTCTTATGGAATTAGACGGTGCATATCAGATGTGTACAAAACCTGAAATGTATGAATATTTAATTCGTATTGCAAAACAGCCAAAACGTCGTGTTCTTACAGATGTATTGCTAGAGACCTTATCTATTGTTGCATATAAACAACCAGTTACTAAGGCTGAAATCGAAAAGATTCGTGGCGTTTCTTCGGATCATGCGGTTAGTAAGCTTGTTGAATATAATTTAATTTGTGAATTGGGCCGTTTAGATGCACCTGGACGTCCATTATTGTTTGGTACTACAGAAGAATTTCTTCGTAGTTTTGGTGTGAATTCGATTGATAATCTTCCAGTACTCAATCCGGTTCAGTTGGAAGAATTTAAACAGGAAGCAGAGGCAGAAATGAATATCACCATGGATATTTAGTTTCTAGGATAAAAAAGATTATATAGTCATATATATTTCATGAAAGGTGGAATATATATGGCTAATTTTTTTGCAAAAAAATTTAAGTGTAGACAAATGATAGCATATGGATTAATCATATGTTTTCTTATTGTGGAATCTATAAATACGAACAAAGAAGAAGTATTGGCGAATGAAAATTTAAATATGTATTCTGGCGCTTATGCTTTAACAGATGGCAAGAGTGGAAGGGTGCTTCAAGGGAAAAAAGAGGATATCCCAATGGCAAATGCTAGCACTACAAAGATACTTACCTGTATTATTGCATTAGAAAATTGCGAATTAAATGAAATGGTTACGGTTTCATTGAAGGCAGCATCGCAACCAAGGGTTAAATGGGGAATACAGGAGGGGAAACAATATTTATTAAAAGATTTATTATATGGTCTTATGTTGGAATCCTATAACGATTGTGCTGTTGCCATAGCTGAGCACATATCTGGTAGTGCTGAAACTTTTGCGAAAAAGATGAACGAAAAAACAAGAGAGATTGGGTGTACAGATACTTATTTTATTACTCCGAATGGATTAGATGCTGAAGATGGAACCAGTTTTCATCATACGACTGCTCAGGATTTGTGTAAAATAATGAAATATTGCACATGGGAATCGCCCAAGAACAAAGATTTTTTGAAAATTACGCAAACAAGAAATTATGGTGAATTTGTTAATCACAATTCGTTTTTAAATTCTATGGACGGTGTTCTAACAGGAAAAACAGGATTTACAAACAAAGCAGGTTATTGCTATGTAGCAGCAATGGAAAAGAATGGCGAAAGGTATTGTATAGCTTTATTAGCTTGTGGATGGCCCAATAATAAGAATTATAAATGGAAAGATGCTAGAACGCTGTTTGAATATGGTTTAGAAAACTATGAAATAAAACAGATTACCGCAAATCAGATAGTTGAACAGATAACGGTGAAAGGATTTGTATCAAAGTCAGAGTTTAATAACATAAATAGTAGTCAAAAGTTAAATATATGTGCTTCGAAATATTGCGGTGAAGTATTAATGTCAAAAGATGAGAAAATAAGAGGGGAAGTGAAAATTTATTCGAATAAAAAACTTCCAATTACAAAAGGAGACAAAATGGGAATTTGCAATATTTATATAGGTGATGTACATATAGATAGTTATCCACTTTACGCAAGTGAAAATGTCTATATTTGGGGGTGGAAAGAGATTCTATATACAATATTTTACCAATTCTTAACTTTTTCTTTATGAATTCCTTGCATTTAAAAATTATTGGTATATAATTAATATCATAATGCGAGAGAATCGCGTTTTTATTGCTTAATATTAATCTTTATTATAACAAATGGAGGAAATAAGATGAGTACTAACAATGCAAGCTTAGCTATGCAGCGCATTGCTAAGTTAGTGGATGAGAACAGTTTCATGGAAATTGGATCTCTCGTAACTGCTCGTAGCACAGATTTCAATCTTACTGCTGCGAAAACACCTTCCGATGGTGTTATTACCGGTCACGGATTAGTAAATGGTAGTCTTGTATTTGTTTACAGCCAGGATGCTTCCGTATTAAACGGTACAATCGGAGAAATGCATGCAAAGAAAATTGCTAATGTTTATGACATGGCAATGAAGATGGGTGCACCAGTTATTGGTCTTGTTGACTGTGGTGGAATTCGTCTTCAGGAATCTGTTGATGCATTAGAAAGTTTTGGACAGATTTATGCAAAACAGGTTGCAGCTTCAGGAATCGTTCCACAGATTTGTGGTATCTTCGGAAACTGTGGCGGTGGACTTTCAGTAGTTCCAGCACTTTGTGATTTTGCATTTATCGAAGAAAGCAAAGGAAAGATGTTTATCAACTCTTCAGATGCTGTAAAAGGAAATCGTGCAGACAAATGTGATATGTCTAAGGCTGCTTTCCAGGCAGAAGAAAACGGATGTATCGATATGTCAGGTAGTGAAGATGAAATCATCGCTGGTATGCGTGAATTAATTTCAATGCTTCCATTAAACAACGAAAGTGATGTATACACAGATGAATGTGAAGATGATTTAAATCGTGCATGTGAAAATCTTTCTGCTATGAAGGGCGATCCTAGATTCGTATTATCAGAAATCTCTGATGATCATATCTTCTTTGAAGCAAAAGCAGAATATGCTAAAAATATGGTTACAGGATTTATCAAATTGAATGGCATGACAATTGGTGCTGTTGCAAACTGCTCAGAAGTATATAATGAAGAGGGCGAAAAAGCAGAAGAGTTCGATGCTGTTCTTACAGCAAAAGGATGCGAAAAAGCAGCTGAATTTGTTCAGTATTGTGATGCATTCTCAATTCCAGTGCTTACACTTACAAATGTAAATGGTTTCTGCAACTGCCAGTGTGCAGAGAAGAAACTTGCAAAAGCTCTTGCAAGACTTACATATGCACTTGCTAATGCAACATGTGCAAAAGTAAATCTTATTACAGGTCAGGCTTTTGGTAGTGCATATGCAATTATGAATTCTAAATCATTAGGTGCAGACTTAGTATATGCTTGGCCAGAAGCAAAAGTTGGTATGATGGAATCGTCTATGGCAGCTAAGATCATGTATCCAAACGCTGATGCAGTAGAATTAAAAGAAAAAGCTGCTGAATATGACAACTTACAGTCAAATATCATGTCAGCTGCTGCAAGAGGCTACGTGGATTTAGTGGTTGATCCTGTAGATACAAGAAAATATCTTATTGCCGCATTTGAAATGTTATATACAAAATATGTTAGTGAACCAGATAAAAAACACGGTACAAAGTAGAAAGGTGATATTATGAAGAAAAAAATTGCTTTATTATTAAGCGTTCTTTCTGTCGTAATGATGCTTGGTGCTTGTGGCACACAGGACCCTACTACCGTTGATTATAATGGTGTATCTTACAATGAACTTTATCAGGAATCCTTACAGTTAGGTACCGCGCTTGCTGGCGCTACTGAAGAACAGGTTTACGCAGAAATTGCTAATCTTTCTTCTTATGGTGAAGAAGCAGCGTTGTATGTAGACCTTTGTAACAAATGGTTAGATGCTATGGAAGTAAGTGGAAACTTTGTTGGAATAAAGGCAAATGGATTTACTGTTACAAAATCAGGAAAAACGCTTACAACAGACTTGATGTTAGAGTTTGAAACAAGAGATGTTGTGTTCCAGTTGGTGTATAATTACCATGACATGGAAATGACAGGTGTAACTATTAACCCAGTATATTCATTGGGTGAAAAAATGGCTACAGCAGGTTTAAATACAATTATTTGTATGAGTATTGTGTTTGCTGTGCTTGTTTTCATTAGTTTGCTGATTAGTTGCTTTAAAATTTTCCCATATATAGAGGCACAAAAGAAGGCAAAAGCTGCTGAAGCTGCAAAAACTGCCAGAGTAGAAAATAATGTAGTTACACAGATTGAACAGAGAGAAGAGCAGGAACAGGAACTTGCAGATGATACAGAACTTGTTGCTGTAATTGCAGCTGCTATTGCAGCATATGAAGGAACTTCTACAGATGGATTCGTAGTTCGTTCTATTAGAAGAAGATAAATCGGAGGAAATTAACATGAAAAATTATACAATTACTGTAAATGGAAATGTGTATGACGTAACTGTAGAAGAAAACGGAAGTGTTTCAGCTCCAGTTTCTGCACCAAAAAGAGCAGCTGCTCCTGTAGCAGCACCAAAAGCTGCACCAGCTCCAGCTGCAAATGCCGGCGCAGGTAGCATCAAAATCGAAGCAGGTGCTGCAGGAAAAGTATTCAAACTTGAAAAGAAAGTAGGAGATAAAGTAGAAAAAGGTGATGCAGTACTTATTCTCGAAGCTATGAAAATGGAAATTCCTGTTGTTGCTCCAGAAGCAGGAACAGTTGCAAGCATCGACGTAGCTGTAGGTGATACTGTAGAAACAGGTGCTTTACTTGCTACATTAAACTAATTCTAATGGAGGAGAATTCTCATGGAATACGTATTTGATACCTTATCAAACCTCCTTCAGCAGACAGCATTTTTCAATTTGACAGTAGGAAACTATGTAATGATCGTTGTTGCATGTGTATTCCTTTATCTTGCAATTGCAAAAGGCTATGAGCCATTACTTTTATTACCAATCGCATTTGGT
>JAZURS010000109.1:0-14688 GCA_045606325.1 Agathobacter sp. | reverse complement strand
GGAACATGTGAAGGCGAATGTCCAGTAGGCGCTATCTCAGCTGGTGATGGACAGTACGTTATCGACGCTGATGCATGTGTAGATTGTGGTACATGTGCTGGCGCTTGTCCAGTAGGTGCTATCAACGCATAATTGATGTTGAGATTAAGTACATAAAAAAGCTGTCACTTTTGTGGCAGCTTTTTTTATTACTCTTTTTTCTCCCTTTTTTGAAATAATGGACGCCTTCGAATCGAGCCTCGAATTGCCGCATCCAGTTTTCGGTATCTTTCCTCCTGAGCCTCATCTTGTTCTCTCATGAGATAATTCATTTCTTTCAAAACTCTTTCCTGCACATCTTTCCCGATTTGTTCGCTGAGTGCTTCGTTATTTTGCGAAATAGCTTGTCCTACAATATCACTCATGAGTTCTCGAAATTGAGACATTCTCTCTTCGGGAGTAAGACTTGATGTCTCTTGTGCGTGTATTGATGGTTTTGCTACGAAACGTTGTATTGGTAATTCCTGCGGGTTATAATCATCCATCGTATTCACATACCAGCCCTTAGAAACCTCTTCTTTTGTTTCTTCGTTCTCCGACAAGTCCATCTTTCCTGTATGTAAAATCATGCGAATCGCTTTGAGTTGATATCCTTGGTCTTTTAATTCCTTGATTCGCTGAAACTCCTTGATATTTTCTCGTGTATAGTATCTATGCCCCATCTCATTTCTTGGGATGGCAAGCTCTAGTTCCTCTTCCCAGTAACGTAACACATGTGTTTCTACATGCACCATATCGGCTGCATCCGAAATCATGTAACGTACTTTTTCCACGCTACTACCTCCTTACTTGCATAATAAAAAAGGACAACCCTTATAAAAGTATTATAGGAGTTGTCCTTTTTGTGTTCAATTTATTTTCGTCGCAAGTTTCGACGACATTTGCAGTTTGAAATTAGTGCTCTAAATTTGCAAACTTTGTATACTCTGGTAACCATGCAAGGTTTACAGTTCCGATAGGGCCGTTACGCTGTTTAGCGATGATGATTTCTGAAATACCTTTTAACTCTGTATCTTTATTGTAGTAATCATCACGATAAATGAACATTACTACGTCGGCATCCTGCTCGATAGCTCCAGATTCACGAAGGTCAGACATCATAGGTCTGTGGTCTGGTCTCTGTTCTACCGCACGAGATAACTGTGACAGTGCTACTACTGGAACATTCAGCTCTCTAGCAAGCGCTTTAAGCGAGCGAGAGATATCGGAAATTTCCTGCTGACGAGATTCACTTCCTCGTCCAGAACCAGTCATCAACTGCAAGTAGTCGATAATGATGATATCTAATCCATGTTCCAATTTATATTTACGACATTTACTTCTAAGTTCTGCAATACTGATACCTGGAGTATCATCAATGATGAGTTTTGAATCACCGATGATTCCTGCACCTTCTACGAGTTTTTCCCAGTCTGCATCAGAAAGATTACCGGTACGAAGTGCCTGCGCATCTACTCTGGATTCAAGGGAGAACAGACGGTTTACGAGCTGTTCTTTCGACATTTCGAGAGAGAAAATAGCTACACTCTTTGCTTCATGGAATGCAACGTACTGCGCAATATTAAGTACAAACGCTGTTTTACCCATAGATGGACGTGCCGCTACCAAGATCAAATCGGATGGCTGAAGTCCTGCTGTTCTGTAATCCAGATCAATAAATCCAGTCGCGATACCGGTTACTGTACCACTCTGTTTTGATGCTTTTTCAATTTTTTCCAAAGCATTCATACCAACCTGACGAATTGGAACGAAGTCTCCACCAGAACGACTGTTTAACAGTTTGAAAACATCTTTTTCTGTTTTATCCAAAACACTTTCCAAAGATTCTTTTCCAGCATAACATTCGTTTTCAATATCTTCCATCACACGGATAAGTCTTCTCTTTACCGCGTTGTCTTTTACGATATTAGCATAGTACTTGATGTTTGCTGAAGTTGGTACAGCATTTAACAAATCTCGTACAAATTCCAAACTGGAAATTTCATTTGGAACATCTTTTTCTTTTAATTTATTCTGTAATGTAACCAAATCAACCGGCAGGTTTGCCATAAAAAGTTCACTCATGGCTTCAAAAAGGATTCCATACTGCTGATGATAAAAATCATCTTTGTGAAGCATTTCGGTAGCAGTCACGATGGCATCTCTATCCATAATCATGGAACCGATAACCGACTGCTCTGCCTCTAGGCTGTTTGGCATAATTCGTTTGATAATTGCCTCTTCCAAAGGATTTTCCTCCTATCCTTCCACTACCTGTACGGTTAATTTTGTAGTAACTTTCTGGTGAAGTTTTACTGGAATTTCATAAGTGCCTAATGCCTTAATTGGATCACTAAGCTGCATTTTCTTTTTGTCCAATTCTAAGTCAATCTGCTCTTTTGCTGCTGCTGCAATTTCTTTTGTAGAAACAGTTCCAAATAAACGACCACCGTCACCACATTTTACTTTAATAACTACTTTTTTAGTTTCCACTACTTTTCCAAGTTCTACTGCTGCCTGATACTGTTCTTCGGCAACCTTTGCTTCATGTTTTTTCTGTAACTTTAAATCATTTAAAGCCTTTGGTGTAGCTTCTACACCAAGTTTTTTAGCAATCAAAACATTACGAGCATAACCATCGCTTACTTCGATGATTTCACCTTTCTTGCCCTGCGCTTTTACATCTTCTAATAAAATTACTTTCATTTATACAATATCTCCTTCTTTAAGCATCTCATCAAGGGTATCCTTGATAATACGTTTTGCAGACTCAACGGTACAATCAACCAACTGTGCACCCGCAACATTGAGGTGACCGCCACCACCGAGGCGTTCCATGATAAGCTGTACGTTAATTTCATCAATAGAACGTGCACTTACATAAATCTTATCATTGTATTCCGTTACTACAAAAGATGCTTTTATTCCAATAACATTTAATAATTCATTTGCCGCCTGTGCACCAACGATTGTTGGACTCTGTAAATCCTCTGCAGGACAAACTGAAATCGCAAAGGCATTGCGATATACCTCTGCACTACGGACAGCTTCTGCACGAGCCTTGTAAGCCGCCATATCATTTCGAATCATCTTACGAACACGGGTAACTTCTGCACCAGAACGACGCAAGTATGCTGCCGCTTCGAAAGTTCTTACACCCGTTTTTGTCATGAAGTTATTCGTATCAATTAAAATACCAGCATAGATACAATCTGCTTCTCTTGCTTCTAATTTGAAGCCTTCCTGGAAATACTGCAACACTTCTGCAACCATTTCACAGGCACTAGATGCATATGGTTCAATGTACGATAATACTGGATTTTCAATTACTTCGCTACCCTGTCTGTGGTGATCAAATACACAGATGTAATCTGTCTTTCTTAAAAGTTCTGGACACTCTGTGTAGCTTGGCTTGTTCGTATCCACTACCATAACCAAGGTATTTTTACTTGTCATATCAATAGCCATCTCGCTATCAATAAACATATCTTCTGGATAACCATTTTCTGGAGTGAAACAATCCATAAGTGGTTTTACCGAACTAGTTGGATCATTTACTACAATCTGTGCTTTTTTACCAAGCACCTTTGCCGCACAGTAAATACCAATTCCAGCACCAATCGAATCCACATCGGAAATACTGTGTCCCATAATAATAACGTTTTCACGACCTTCCATAATTTCACGAAGTGCCAATGCTTTTACTCTTGCTTTTACTCGAGTATTACGTTCTACCTGTTCGGTCTTTCCACCGTAATAATGGATAAGACCTTTTACTTTTACAACGGCCTGGTCACCACCTCGACCTAATGCTAAATCAATAGCCGAACGAGCATACGCATAGTTATCATTATAACCATCGCCTTTAAGACCAACACCAATACTTAAGGTAACCGCCATTTCGTTACCTACTTTAACTGTCTTAACATCTTCTAAAATACTAAACTTATCTTCTTCTAACTGATGTAAATATTTGTACTTGAATACAACGAAATACTTATCCTTCTCAATCTTACGAACCAAGCCATCTACATTACTAAAGTACTGACTCACCTTACGATCAATCAACGCTGTTAAGAGCGAACGTTTTACATCTTCAATACTTTCCAACGCTTCATCATAGTTATCGATATATACGAGAGCCGCTACCTGTTTCTGTTCGATGTTTTCCAGCTTGTACTGATTTAACTCTGTTTCATCAAAGAAATACAGGGCAATCATGTACTCACTTTCTGCATCAACGTCAAAATTTATTTTTGCATCCATCATGGCATCAAAAGTCACACGGTGGATGGCTACTCGATAACTCTTGTCCTCATAAGAAGCTTCAATTTCAGTCGCCTTTATATTCTTCTGCAAAAATTCTTTCGTAATAGCTGGGAATAAAGAAGTAATGGATTTATGATATTTTTTATCCACACCAGTTATCTCTTGAAATTTTTCATTCAGCCACATTACCTTTCCAGAATGGTCTAACAACACATATGGAATTTCAAACTCATTCAAAAGTTTCTTCTGTACGGTAGAGTATTCCGTGGCAAAACCGACAACCTCACGAGAAAGATACTGTATATTAAGTGCATATACTATGCCTGTGGATATTCCAAACGCAAGCACAAAAAACGAAACGAATAGTCCGCTCTTTATGTCATACACATATACTCCTACATTCAATAATGCCAATGCTATTGATATAATAATAGGCCAATTAAGTAGAAGGCCCAATCTTCCCTTAAATTTTATCTTATTATTCATACAAATCCCCCTATTATAAATCATTATAGGTATCTGTTAGTATACCATTTTTTTTAGTTTAAAGAAAGCATTTTTGACTCGTTAAGCGGAGGATTTAGACAAAAAAATTAAGGGCTACCCACATCTTGGGTAGCCCCTTTTTTCAAGCACTATATCTATTATTTGCTTTCTGTTGCAACTTCTGCGATAGACTTTGTAAGACCTGCGATTCCCTGGATTTCTGATGGAATGATAATCTTTGTAGCCTTGCCATCTGCTGCTTTTGCAAATGCTTCTAAGCTCTTTAACTGAAGCACACCAGAATCTGGTTCTGCAGCTTTTAACATCTTAAGACCATCTGCATTAGCCTGCTGGATACGAAGGATAGCTTCTGCCTGACCTTCAGCTTCTTTGATAGTAGCTTCACGTTTTGCTTCTGCACGAAGAATTGCTGCTTCTTTTTCAGCCTGAGCATCGAGGATAGCTGCTTCTTTGTTACCTTCTGCAACAAGGACTGTAGATTTCTTTTCACCTTCTGCACGAAGAATCGCTTCACGACGTTCACGTTCTGCCTTCATCTGTTTTTCCATTGCATCCTGGATTGCTTTTGGTGGCATGATGTTCTTTAATTCCACACGGTTGATTTTGATACCCCATGGGTCTGTTGCTACGTCAAGTGTTGCACGCATTTTTGTATTGATTGTTTCACGAGATGTAAGTGTTTCGTCTAACTCCAAGTCACCGATTACGTTACGAAGTGTAGTTGCTGTTAAGTTTTCAATCGCCATGATTGGATTTTCTACACCATAAGCGTAAAGCTTAGGATCTGTAATCTGGAAGTAAACTACGGTATCAATCTGCATTGTAACGTTATCTTTTGTAATAACTGGCTGAGGTGGGAAATCCACTACCTGTTCTTTTAAGATAACTCTTTTTGCAATACGGTCAATAAATGGAACCTTGATGTGTAAACCTACGTTCCATGTTCCTAAATATACACCAAGTCTTTCTACTACCATGGCATTTGCCTGTGGTACGATTTTTACGCAGTTCGCTGCGATTAAAGCTGCAATAACAGCAATGATTAAGAAAATAATAATTGGGCCCATAAACTATACCTCCTCTACCCTTTCTACGATGAGTTTTACACCTGCAATGCGTACTACTCGTACAAGTTCACCTTGTTCAATAATTATATTATCATCCTCAGTACGAACTGTCCATTCCATTCCGTGAACAATTGCTCTACCGGTCTGATCGAGATTACTAACGCGCTCTAGGACGCGTACTTCCTGACCAATGGCTCTGTCGGCATTGGTATTTTCTTTTTTCGTGTCGATAAATTTTTTCGACCATGGTTTTGTCGCATATAAAAGTCCAAATGCTACGATTAAAAATGCAATAATCTGTACAATAAAATTTTCCGTAAACATTGCCACCAACATCGCAGCCAAAGCTCCTGCTGCAAACCAGATGGAGGTTAAGGTAACTGTGGAAATTTCTACTGCCAAAAATACGATAATTGCTACTAACCATACAAACACCATTGGATTCATTTCTGCCAAAAATTCAAGCATATATTTTCCTCCTTCCTTTTATATTTAAATATTTATTACAAAAGACTTTTCTTGTCTCTCGAAATCCTGAATTAATTCTATTCGCCAACCATGCATCTCTGCTATCTTCTTTGCGATAGAAAGTCCTAAACCACTCCCACCTTTTGATTCTCTCGATGCATCCGCCATCACAAATGGTTCAAAAATATGCTCCGCAACAAGTGGTTCTATCATAGTTCCATTATCTCTTACAATGATTTGATATCCTTTATCCAACTGCTTCATTTCAAGAGAAATCCTTGTACCTGTGGAATTATGCTTTAAAGCATTGTTTATCAAATTTGTAATTATTCTCGATGTTTGAAGTCTATCTATATTTAGGTATATTCTTTCTTCTGGAATATCGATTTCGAACTCCATGTTTTTTTCTTCTACATCTGCATAGAGCAAAGCCGCATTTTCTCTTAGCAACTCTGTGATATCTGTCTTTTCTAGTCGAAGCGAATAATTTTCACTATCGAGTCGAACATAATCAAACAGTAACGTAATTAAATCACTCATTCGTTCCGACTTGTTTTGAATCGCTTCTAAGTATTCGGTTCGTTTCTCATCGGAAGTTACCAAACCATCATTCAATGCTTTTGCGTATCCGCCAATCGTTGTAATCGGAGTTCGAAGGTCGTGTGCTATATCGGATAACATGAGGTTTCTCGCACGTTCGTACTGCTTTCTAAGTTCCTCTTCCTGACGTTCGTTTTTTTCTACTTCTTCAGCCACAATTCTGGAAAACCAAACCGCCGTTAACACAATCGGTATCACAAACATCACCAATGTTATAATGAAGTTTGTTTTGGGGAATGCACTCATTCCTAAATAATATGCGTAACTCATCGCAAAGAATACTAGGAATTCACACATTACTACAAATATTAGCATTACCAAAAAACGACTTATAATGAATATTTGGAAATTTTCCTGTTTTTTTCGTCTTCCCATTTTACCTCTCTAATCGATATCCCAAACCGCGAATGGTTTTTATGTATGCGGATGGATCTTCATCCAATTTATCTCGCAGTTTACTAATACATACCATGATGTTATTGTCTGCTACGATAAAGTCCTCGCCCCATCCATATTCATAAATCTGCTGCTTCGTAAACACTTTTCCTGGATGCTTCATAAAAAGCTCCATGATTTTATATTCTACGGAAGTCAAATCGATGTATTCGCCATTTTTCTTTAATTCACAAGCATCTGTATCCAACTCTAAATCTTTTACTTTAATCGTTTCTGTCGCTGGACTAGTACCTAGAGAATAAAAACGTCTAATATTCGAATTTACTCTAGCAATCGCTTCAAGCGGATTAAAGGGCTTTGCCATGTAATCATCTGCACCAAGATTTAATCCTAAAATCTTTTCTGAATCAGTATCCTTCGCAGAAAGAATCATCACCGGAATGTTACTCTCCTTACGCAGTTCCTGAAGCACATGATATCCATCTACCTTTGGCATCATAATATCTAAAATACATAAATCTATTTTTTCGCTTCGAAGGATGTCCAGTGCTTGCCGCCCATCCTCTGCTTCCATCACCTTGTATCCTGAATTCTCTAAATACAAACGAAGAAGTTCTCGTATTTCTTTTTCATCATCTGCAACTAAAATGGTATATTCCATTTAAATTTCCTCGTATCCTGTGTATGTATATGTATTTTGAAACTGTTGTGTCGCTCTGGCTGGATGTCCATGTGCTGCACTAAGTGTGTCATAAAGTGCTGCATCTGTAAGGCACACATAAGGCTGTACATAGAATATACCCACGATTCCTGCTGTAAATGCGGATAACAATTCCCAACCAAAGAAGGACCAATCTAATATAAATGCCGCCCCTTTCTGTTCATGCATCATTTGTTTACTAAGTTCAAATGCTTCTTCCATCGACATATTTGGATTTTCTGCCAAAAGATATGGAATCATACGATATTCATATGCTTTTATAATGCCTGGAATAATGAACAGCAAACTCCAAAGGAAAACCTTAAGATTTTTCATGAACATAATCTTTACTACATTAAGATAAGAGTTCTCGTAAGCAAATACTACTTCTTTCATCTCTGGCGCTTCTGTAAGGCTCTTTACAAAAAATCGTTTCGTTCCTACTTCAAGCGGATGTAAAACAAAAACGCTTACTGCAATTGCAACCAATATTATCACTGTTGCAATTCCTATTATTAATGGGAGCATTACTAGTAATTCATTTACAAAATCAGAAGGAACAGATTCCGTAGATTCTGAACTACTGCTTGAACCACCTGTACCAGTTGCAATCGAAGCAATGAAGCCTACCAAAACCAGTTTCCAATAATTTTGTTTTAATACTGATTTAGCTCTTGTCTTTAATTCTTCTCTTGTCCACATATGCGCTTCCTCCCTTTTTATGAGTTTATCCTATCATTGAAACCTTTCTCTTTAATAGGAGAAACCTTAACGTTACCTTAAAATTACATTATTTCCAATCTGGCCCAAGGTTTCCTTCTTTAAAATGTTTTCTGCATAAAGCGATATAACTGTCATTTGCCCCAAGCATTACCTGTGCACCTTCTCTTACAATACCGTTTTCATTATAACGTGCATTACACTTTGCAGCAGCTCCACACCAACAAATGGTTTTGATTTCCTGAATCTCATCCGCAATGGTTAAAAGGCGTTCACTACCTGGGAACAATTTGTTTTGGAAATCCGCACGAAGACCATAACAAATAACAGGAATTTTCAGCTCATCTACAATATCAGATAAATAATCAATTTCTTCTGGTGAAGCAAACTGGGCTTCATCCACAACAATCGCATTGTACGCTTTTATTTCCTCCGCTGTCATCTTATTACACAGGGTATCTAAAGAAATGCACTCCCTCTGTAACCCAATTCTAGAATGCACAACGCTCTCTCCATCCCTGGTATCAATCGATGGTTTCGCCAGAATAACTTTTTGCCCGCGCTCCTCATAATTATAACAAACCATAAGAGCGTTTGCTGTCTTTGAACTTCCCATCGCCCCGTATCTAAAAAATAATTTTGCCATTTGTTTTTCTCCCCGTTTCTCTCTAGTTACCATATTATATCATGGAAAACGGTTGTTTTGCATTCCTTTTATGGTAATATATAAGGAGCAAATTGAAGAGGAACTTAAGAATGAAAAATATAAAGAAAATATGCATTTCACTTTTATGTGTTTTATTATTTGGTGGAATCATTTCGAATACACAGCCATCCATTTCAATGGATGACATTCCAGAATATTCAGATGTCAAATATGAGAAACTAGAACAAAATATTCCCAATTTTAAAGAAGACGAATTATCTACAGAGTCTTTTGAGCACTATTCTAATTGGGATTACTTAGGCAGATGCGGCGTCGCCTATGCCTGCATTGGTCCAGACATCATGCCAACAGAAGAACGTGGGAGTATCGGCTTTATTAAACCAAGCGGATGGCACACAGTAAAATACAATGGCCTCATAGACGGAAACTACCTCTACAACCGATGTCACCTTATTGGCTATCAGCTGACCGGAGAAAATGCAAACGAGAAAAACCTTATTACCGGAACCCGACAGTTTAATGTAGAAGGCATGCTACCATTTGAAAATATGGTTGCAGACTATATCCGTGAAACAGGTAACCATGTTATGTATCGTGTCACACCTGTTTTCGAAGGAACCAATCTCCTTGCAACTGGAGTACAGATAGAAGCTTACTCTGTAGAGGATGAAGGACAGGGCATCTGTTTCAACGTATTTATTTACAACGTACAAGATGGAATCTCGATTGACTACGCAACTGGAGAAAGTTGGCGTACAGATATTTCTTCCGAAAGCGAAGCACTTCCTAGTGAAGCAAAATATGCTGTGAATACCAGTAATGGAAAAATTCATATTATCGGTGCGTGTAGTGCCACTGGAGATGATAACCAGGCAATGGTTGCTGCAATGTACTTTGATACCTATGAAGAAGCATTCGAATATTCTGAATTGATTGCTCCTAATTTAGAGAAAAGAGATTGCGGAAATTGTTGGTAAAATAAAAGACCATATCACTGAGTGATATGGTCTTTGTTATTTCTTATTTATCCAATGTTTTCATTGTTGGGAAGAGCAATACATCTCTAATCGCTGGACTATTTGTCATAATCATACACATACGGTCGATACCGAAACCGATACCGCCTGTAGGTGGCATACCGATTGAAAGAGCGTTAAGGAAGTCTTCATCTGTGTGGTTTGCTTCTTCGTCACCATTTGCGAAGAGTTCTTCCTGTGCTTCGAAACGAGCTCTCTGATCGATTGGGTCGTTAAGCTCTGAGTAAGCGTTTGCCATTTCCCATCCATTCATGAAGAACTCGAAACGTTCTACATATTCTGGATTTTCTGGTTTTTTCTTTGTAAGTGGAGAAATCTCGATTGGATGATCCATTACAAAGGTTGGCTGGATAAGGTGGTCTTCTACAAATTCTTCGAAGAAGAGATTTAAGATGTCACCTTTCTTGTGGTGTTCTTCAAATTCAATGTGATGTTCTTTTGCGATTGCACGTGCAGCTTCTAAATCAGCTACTTCGTTCCAATCTACACCTGCATATTTCTTAACAGCATCTACCATAGTGATTCTTTCAAATGGTTTTGAAAGATCCATTTCATGTTCGCCATAAGTGAGTGTAAGTCCACCTGTTACTTCCTGTGCTACATGACGATAAAGATTTTCTGTTAAGTCCATCATTCCGTGGTAGTCTGTATATGCCTGATAAAGTTCCATCAGTGTGAACTCTGGGTTGTGTCTTGTATCAAGACCTTCGTTACGGAATACACGACCGATTTCATATACTCTTTCTAAACCACCTACGATAAGTCTCTTAAGTGGAAGTTCCAAAGAGATACGAAGTTTGAAATCTTCGTTTAATGCATTGAAGTGTGTTTCAAATGGTCTAGCTGCTGCTCCACCTGCGTTAGCAACAAGCATAGGTGTTTCTACTTCCATGAAGCCCTGTCCATCTAAGTAGTTACGGATAGCTTTAATCATTTTTGAACGTTTTACAAATGTATCTTTTGCATCTTCGTTCATGATAAGGTCAATGTAACGCTGCCGACCACCTTTCTCTGTATCTGTAAGTCCATGATATTTTTCTGGCAAAATCTGTAAACTCTTTGAAAGCAATGTCATTTCTTCTGCATGAATAGAGATTTCACCTGTTTTTGTACGGAATGCATATCCCTTAATACCAAAGATATCACCTATGTCTGATTTTTTGAAATCTGCATAAGATTCTTCTCCGATAGCATCACGTGCTACATAAACCTGAATTTTTCCTTTTAAATCCTGGATATTGCAGAAAGATGCTTTACCCATAACACGTTTGAAAAGCATACGACCAGCAATGCTCACCTGAATTGGGCTTGCATCCATGATTGCTCTTCTCTCATTATAGTCTTCATTGATAGCAGCTCTTGCTTCTGCTTCATCCATTCCATCAGTATTTACCCCAGTTCTTCCTGCAAGTAATTCTGCTTCATGTGCTTCATAAAGAGCTTTTACTTCATCAGAATGATGTTCCTGATTATATTTTGTAATCACAAAAGGATCTTTTCCGTTTTCCTGTAATGTCTGTAATTTTTCACGACGGATTTTAAGAAGTTCGTTTAAGTCCTGCTGTGGTGCATTATTGTTTGCATTTTCCTGATTGCCCATGCTTTTCCTCCGTTTATTAAACAGATCTCTGGATGTCGAGTACTTTGTACTGCACTACTCCTACCTGTGTTTCTACTGATACCATTTCTCCAACTTTTTTACCGATAAGTGCTTTACCTACTGGTGATTCATTAGAGATTTTTCCTTTTAAGCTGTTTGCTTCTGTAGAACCTACGATTTTGTAAATAAGTTCTTCATCAAATTCGCAGTCTAAGATTTTTACCTGACAACCAATGTTGATTGTTTCAAGGTCTACTTCATCTTCATCTACGATTTCCGCATTTTTTAAGATTTTTTCGATTTCTTCGATACGTGCTTCGATGTCACGCTGTTCATCTTTTGCTGCATCATATTCTGCATTTTCAGATAAATCGCCCTGTTCACGAGCTTCTTTAATCTTCTGAGCAACTTCTTTACGTTTAACAACGATTAAATCGTCTAATTCATCTTCTAACTTTTTAAGTCCTTCGCTAGTTAAAATGTTCTTCTTTGCAATCATTTTACTTTACCCCTTTTTGTATTCACGTTTCATTTGCACCAAATAGGTGCATACAACTCATAGCATTATAGCCAATCGAGCCCTTTATGTCAAGGAAATTGGAGTTTTTTCACATACCTTGTACAAAAGCGCTTCTAACTCATTGTATGTTTCTACTTCATTTATCATTACACGAAGTTTCGCTGAATTTGGATACCCGGCAGTATACCATGCACCATGCTTTCGAATTTCACGAATACCTGTGTATTCTCCTTTAAACTCAAGCATCATTCTTGCATGACGAAGCATCATTTCCGCTACCTCATCAAATTCTGGCTTTGGTAAATGCTCCCCGGTTTCAAAGTAATGAAGTACCTGTCGGAAAATCCATGGATTCCCCTGCGCTCCACGACCTATCATAAAACCGTCACACCCTGTCTGTTTTTGCATTGCAATGACATCTTCTGCTGTAAGAAGATCTCCATTCCCAATCACCGGAATAGATACAGCTTCCTTTACCTGTCGGATAATATCCCAGTCTGCTTTTCCAGAATAATACTGCTCCCTGGTTCTGCCATGAACAGCAACTGCTGCTGCACCGCTAGCTTCCGCAATCTTTGCCATCTCCACAGCATTGATATGCTCATCGTCAAAACCTTTTCGGATTTTTACAGTCACAGGCTTCTTGATTGCCTTCGCAGTTTTTTCTATTATTTCGCCTGCCAGCTTTGGATTCTTCATAAGTGCAGAACCCTCGCCATTGTTTACAATCTTTGGTACCGGACATCCCATGTTGATATCTAAAATATCAAATGGTCTCTCTTCAATTTCATGTGCGATATTCGAAATAATATCTGGGTCTGAGCCAAAAAGCTGTAAGGATACTGGAAGTTCTCTTTCATCTATCTTTAACAAATCGATTGTATTTCTGTTTTTATACATAATCGCTTTTGCACTAACCATTTCCATACAAAGAAGTCCGGCTCCCTGCTCCTTGCATAACAAGCGAAATGGCAGGTCGGTTACGCCTGCCATAGGTGCCAATATTAAATTATTAGGTAATGTGACATTGCCAATTTGGAGTGGCTTTATCATTTTGTTCTCCTATTCTGCTTTTTATACACTAAATAGATTCCTTTTAGTGTCAAGTTCGCATCATATATATCAATGGAATCTGTGCTTTCAGAAATAATACGTCCCAAACCACCAGTGGCTACAACTTTTAAATTTTCCATGCCAGATTCTTCTTTTACTTTCTTAATCAAATATTCCGCCTGACCAATCTGTCCATATACAAGGCCTGACTGCATACTTGAAATAGTGTCATTTCCAATCACGTTTTCTGGTTTTGCAATTTCAATTTTTGGAAGCTTCGCTGCATCTTCCCAAAGTGCCTTTGCAGAGATCGCAATACCTGGGGCTGTGATTCCTCCAACGAAGGTACCTGTCTCATCTACCAAATCATATGTAGTAGCTGTACCATAGTCCATTACCAAAACCGGCCCGCCATAAAGTTCATACGCTGCAACTGCATCAACGATACGGTCCGCACCTACCTGCTTTGGATTAGGAAGCTGGATACGAAGTCCTGTTTCGATTTCTGGTCCAACAATAATTGGTTTGATATCTAAATATTTAATCATTGCACTTGCTAAAGAATGCATTACGTCCGGTACTACCGAGCAAATAATAGCATCCTCTACCTGGTCTGGCTCAATATTATTCTGTCTTAACAGATTGAAAAGTACCATTCCGTATTCATCTGAAGTCCGAGGTATTTTTGTAGTCATACGAAACGATGCAACGATCTCATCATTCTCGAAAATACCTCCAGTCATATTTGTATTACCCACGTCCAATGTTAAAATCATAGGATTATTCCTCCTCGTCTAAACCTTCTCCCAGAAAAACGATTCTATAGTAGGTTTCTAATGCCTCTAACAATTCTCGTTTTACATTTTGGTACTGTTTGATTTTCAGCACACTTCCGATTTCATCATAGAAGAAATCTCCTTCTTCGTAAGATGTACGGAATTCTAAATTTCCATCCTCATCAAATACCAGTTCCAATACACCACCTACATCTTCTGTGTAAAGCACACACATAATCTGTAGTTCTTCCTTGATGGCTTCTGGTAATCCTTTGAAGTTATCATTTAAA
>JAZURS010000108.1:0-4418 GCA_045606325.1 Agathobacter sp. | reverse complement strand
TTAACCATGTCAAAAGAAGTAACTTTCTTAACTTCGTCCATGATATTTGTATCATGAGGTGGTGTTACCTGTGCGCCATCTTCCCAATATACTTTGTAACCGTTGTATTCTCTAGGGTTGTGGCTAGCTGTGATAACGATACCGGCTAATGTATTTAACTGACGAACTGCAAATGAAAGCATTGGAACTGGACGTAATTCTTTGAATACATATGTCTTAATTCCGTTTGCTGCTAAACAAAGAGCTGCTGCATCTTTGAATTCGTCATGCATAAGACGTGAGTCATGAGCGATAACAACACCACGTTCCTGACCACCCTGAGCAACGATATAGTTTGCAAGTCCCTGTGTAGCCTGACGTACTGTGTAAACGTTCATTCTGTTTGTACCAGCACCGATAACCCCACGAAGTCCTGCTGTACCAAATTCGAGTGTACGATAGAAACGATCTTCGATTTCTTTTTCATCACCTTCTAAAGCTTTAAGCTCTGCTTTTGTAGCTTCATCAAAGTAAGGGTCTGTACACCACTGTTCATAAATTGATTTGTAATCCATAAAATACATCCTCCTGTACAATATTGTCCATTGTTAACCTATATTTTATCACATGTGTATCATTTTTACAAACATGTTTTATGTGTATCTCTTAAATAATATTCCTGACATAGTTCTCGTTTTTTACATTTTTTGACAAATGTGTCGTATATGGTATTTCTCCGTAAAGAACTACAATTTAATTGGTTTTTTTATTATCATTTTGTACTAAAACTTATGAAAGGAGAAGCACTATGAAAAACGCTATCTTAAAAGCTGTCGTATTATGTACTATGGCTCTTTCACTCGTACTTGCTGGTATCGCAGTAGTAGATACAGCAGATACTGGTGTTGCTGTGTGTCATGATGGACCACATCATGAAACATATGACTTTTAAATGTAAAGCGACAACTTATTTTGAAAGAATGCTTGCCAAGTGTATTTCCTATCAATCTCACACAATATAGCACATTTAGACAATGATTTTCGTATATATTCATTGTCTACGATGTTATTAACAGACATCCGCATCTGATTGTTCCAGATTTTATTATATAACATATCTGATAGCGTTCCCATTCGTCTATTAATTAGGCATTCTTTCAAAAGCAATTCACTTATGTTATTTGATTTCTCATACTCCTCTTTATCTCCTAAGTAACTTGCCATAACACTCAAAAAAAGCTCGAGTTCATTAATATTCTCAAAAAATTTTTCTTCACCAATCTTCTCTGTACAATAACTTTCGATTATATCAAAACATATTTTCTGTATTTCTCCACCTAATTTAAATGCAAAATCGTGTACAAATAGCAATTCATTTCTAGTTAAATATTTCTTTCCTCTCTTTGTCAATGCTTCTACAGGCAATGTATATTCCAGTGCCTCTTTCGTTAAATCATATAATTCTGCCTGTCCTATTTTACCCCTTTTATAATTTAGAATTACTTGTAATCTGGTTATCTCTTGCTTATTATGAGAAATATCCATACAAAGTAATTTCTTTAGTTTATTAAGATTACTTTCCAATGCTTTGAATGTAGAGTTATTTACATTCTTACTTACTTCACTCGACAGCATCAACGCATTCACATCGTTCGTCACAACTCTTGTGCGTCTATACTCCGCACACATTCCCATTCTTTCAAACAAACAACGAACCATTTCAACATTTGGATTATTGCCTTCACGTTCGAAACGGACAATGGTTCTATCTGCACAGATACCCTCACTGAGCCTAACTCTGGATATTCCCATCATAGTTCTGCGAGCTTCGATTACCTCAACCATGTTGTGACTTTCGTTTTCATAATAGAGGTAACAAAAATTAGACATGTATGGCTCCACTTTATACTCCGCATAAAGCTCCTTGAATACCATTTCCCACTGGTTGTTCTCCTGAAGCATTTCTTCTAACTCTGATTTTTCTGCAGAAGAAATATCATAACTCATAAGACGTGTCGCTAAAGCTCGTCTGGTTTCCGTAAGTTCGATAAAATAATACAGACGACTGCAATCACGAAGAAGTTCTATGGCATTATGACACAGTTCTAAACCACGTCTTAATTCTTCTTCCGCGTTTTCTTTTTCAAGCATTGTACGACCAATGTAGTACGCTACCTTTGGATAAACTTTTGCTTGTAACAGTTTCTCCCACTGAGAATTCTCAATGCAACTGATGAGTTTTTCGTATTCTGAAATGCGCCATTTCTTTTCATCACGAATTACCTTTTGAGGTGGAATCAAACGCATCAGTTCTGCAATCAAATTTACTTCCTGGTCTGCAAGGAGATGTTCTCCAGCTAACGCCTTTTTCACATTTGGCACAGTACGTTTGACCGCTCTTTTTATATAGTCAAGCAGTTCTTCGTCTGAAGCACCCTCAAAAGCTAAAATTTGAAAATACATTGTTTCTATAAACTGGATATTGAGACGATTGAGTTTATCCAAGTTTTTATAATCTTCTATTTCCTGTTTCGCCTTTTGTAATTCTCGGTTTTCGATTGCTTTCACAATACGAAGGCGCTGCTCCCAGCGAACGTATTCCTTTGGTTGAAGATAGTCCTCGTATTTTTCACCAGAAATACCTAATCTGGCGGTGAGTCTATCTCTCATCAATTTTTCAGCATTACGATTTCCATTTTCAAATCGATTCATTCCACTTACCGTACAGATTCCTTTTGACACACGTTCTTGTGTTATTCCATGCATCTCTCGTAATGCTTTTAAAAAACCATGAAAATTAATTTGATCACGTTCATTGATATGCATTCTTCGTCTCCTGTATCCTACATGATGTTTTTATTATAGTAGAATCGAAATATTTTTGCAAAAAAAGCGTAAAGAGCGTACATCTGTACACTCTTTACGCTAACATGTTCATTTTGGTAGTTTGGTTGAGATATATGTTTTTTTGTTTCGGAAAAACATATTTACTTCTTCGCTACCATCGAAGAAGCATGTGTTCATTATAACATCTTTATACAAAACACATATATGACATTTCCGTCAAATTTTGTTAAATACGAGAAGCAATTTTTGCAAATGCAGCTTCGTCACCAACTACTACTACATCTTCATGTAACTGAAGAATAGAAGCTGGAACCTGTGGTGTGATATCACCAAAGAAAGCTTTTTCTACGATATCTGCTTTGTCAGCACCACTAACTACTACAAGAATTTTCTTTGCCTGCATGATAGTACCAATACCCATTGTATATGCCTGAGTAGGAACTTCTTCTTTGCTTGCGAAGAAACGAGCATTTGCATCAATAGTAGACTGTGCAAGAGTTACACAGTTTGTATCTTTAACAAATTTATCACATGGTTCATTGAAACCAATGTGACCATTATGTCCCATACCAAGAAGCTGCAAATCCTGTCCGCCTGCATTGCGAACGATTTCATCATACTGCTTGCATGCTTCTTCTGCATCTTCGATTGTTCCATCTGGAACGTATGTATTATTTGTATCAATATTAATTTTGCTGAATAAATGATGGTTCATGAACCAGTAATAGCTCTGGTCATTATCATGTGTAAGACCTCTGTATTCATCTAAGTTTACACTAGTAACTTTTGAGAAGTCTAAATCCCCATTTTCATAACCTTCTACTAAACGTTCATATGTGCCGATTGGTGTAGAACCTGTAGCAAGACCAAGTACACAATTTGGTTTGCTTACTACCTGCGCTCCAATAATGTTTGCAGCTTTTCTACTCATATCTGCATAGTCTTTTGTCATTACAAATCTAATCATAATTCCCTCCAACCTTTCTATTTTATTTGGTTTCTCATAAAAAATAATACTACTCTCATATTATGCGGTCAAGAAGATTTTCTACTACTTTTTTTAACAAAAGTAGCCTTGTTTGCAACTCTTTAGTCGCATTTTGAAATTTTTCCAATATCTTTCGTATGATAGAAATAAGGTTTGGGAGTTAAAGAAAAATCAGCATCTACGGAGGAGAATTTCATGCAATTTAGACGTATTAGAGATTTAAGAGAAGACCATGATTTAACACAACAACAGGTAGCAGACAAATTATGCTGCCAAAGAGAAGTGTATCGTCGCTATGAAAACGGCATTCGAGAAATTCCTATTTCTTATGTAATCAAACTAGCAAGACTTTATAATGTATCCATTGATTATATGCTGGGCGAATCAGACAATAAGAGAAGAGACAAGTAAATAGGGAATGAAAAGGGCTACATAATGTAGCCCCTTTTTTTACACAAATGGATTAGATTTCATTTTTCGAAATCAATTCAATATACACCGCCACTTGTTCAACACTAATTTCCAGTTCATCAGCAATTTGTTCAACAGATTTGTTCTTATCCAACTTTTTCTTAATTGCAGTAGTTAAAGTTTTCTCTATACC
>JAZURS010000107.1:0-12643 GCA_045606325.1 Agathobacter sp. | reverse complement strand
AACTAATTCGTTGATGTCTTTCACGCCATATTTTCTCATATAGTTTTCGATACCTTCCACTACTTTAATCGTAGTACATGGGTCTACGAAGTTTGCTGTACCTACAGATACTGCTGTTGCACCCGCGAGAATCATTTCAATTGCATCCTCTGCTGTTGCAATACCACCCATACCGATAAGTGGCAATTTTACAGCCTGTGCAGTCTGGTAAACCATACGAACTGCGATTGGATGAATTGCTGGACCAGACATACCGCCTGTTTTATTTGCAAGGACGAACGTTCTGCGGTCGATATCAATCTTCATACCTGTAAGGGTATTGATAAGAGAAAGACAATCTGCGCCACCTGCTTCTGCTGCACGAGCCATCTCTGTAATGTCTGTTACATTTGGAGAAAGCTTCATGATAACTGGCTGCTTTGCAATTTTCTTGATATCACTTGTAATCTGTTCAACCAATTTTGGATCCTGTCCGAAAGCAATACCGCCTTCTTTTACGTTTGGACAAGAAATATTGATTTCCATCATATCGATTGGTTCGTCTGCAAGACGTTCCACTACTTCAAGATAGTCTTTTGTAGACTTTCCACATACGTTTACGATAATCTTTGTATTGTAATTTTTAAGGAATGGGATATCTCTGTTGCAGAATACATCGATACCAGGATTCTGAAGACCTACAGCGTTTAACATACCGCCATATACTTCAGCCACACGTGGTGTTGGGTTTCCTGGCCAAGGAATGTTTGCCACACCCTTAGTAACTACCGCACCAAGTCTGTTTAAATCTACGAATTCACTATATTCTTCACCAGAACCGAATGTTCCAGATGCTACCATCACTGGATTTTTAAGTTCCACACCACAAAGGTTTACTTTTGTACTGATATCACTCATTACAATTCTACCTCCTTCGCGTTGAATACTGGACCTTCTTTACAAATACGTTTGTTGTTTACGTTTGTATGATGGTCTTTTTCTTTTGTCTTACATACGCATGCTAGACAGGCACCGATACCACATGCCATACGTTCTTCCATAGAAACGTAACATTCCATATCATTTTCTTCTGCATATGCTTTTAATGCGCGAAGCATTGGTGTTGGGCCACAAGCATAAATAACATCTGCTGTCGCACCATTTGCTTTGATTGCATCGATAACATTTCCTTTTGTTCCAGCGCTACCATCTTCTGTTGCGATAATTGTGTCACAAACTGCTTCGAAATCATCCAATAAGAATAATTCGTTTCTGTAACCAAGAACGGCTGTCTTTTCACAGTTTAATTCTTTTGCAAGCTGAAGCATTGGAGGAATACCAATACCACCGCCGATTAAGAACGCTTTTTTCTCACCAAGTTCAAAACCATTTCCTAAAGGTCCAAGTACACGTACTTCGTCGCCCGCTACCATCTTAGAAAACTGTTCTGTACCTGTATTTTCACCAGTTACACGGTAAACCAAACGAAGTGTACCTGCTTCTCTGTCAATTCCACAAAGAGAGATTGGACGTGGAAGTAATTTTGTTCCATCATTGCAGTATAAAGAAATAAACTGTCCTGCTTTAGCCGCTGCAGCGATTTCTTTTGTCTGAATAGTTAAATCATAAATGTCTGTAGCAATTTCTTTCTGGGAAACGACTACTGCCATTTCTTCAAATTTTGTTACCATAAATTTATCTCCTATTTTGTGCCAAGTGCACCTGCGATATCGTCAACCATATCAATAACAGCCTGACGAGATGCATCTGCGAAGTTTTCTTCTGTGATACCCATTTCTTTGTATTTATCCTGTTTATAAGCAGCGATAATACCACGAGATGAGTTTACGATAGCACCAAGACCATCTTTGTTGAAGAAGTGAACAAGGTCTTTGCCCTGTCCGCCCTGTGCACCATAACCTGGTACGAGGATGTAGCTCTTTGGCATAATGTCACGAAGAACTTTACCCATTTCTGGATAAGTAGCACCTACTACGGCACCTACATAGCTATAAGAATCACCCATGCAATCTGCGCCCCATTCTGCTACTTTTTCTCCAACCCATTCATATAATGGACGTCCATCAATCATACGATCCTGGAATTCACCTGAAGATGGGTTAGATGTTTTAACAAGGATGAAGATACCCTTCTTTTCTTCTTTACACACGTCTACGAAAGGTTTGATTCCGTCTGTTCCAAGATATGGGTTAACAGTTGCAAAATCACCATCGAATGCAGAGTATGATTTGCTTCCAATCTGAACCTTTCCAAGATGTCCTACTGCATATGCTGCAGATGTAGAACCGATATCACCACGTTTTACATCACTGATAACTACTAAGTCTTTTTCGTGACAGTAATCTACTGTTTTCTGGAATGCTTTTACACCTTCTACACCAAACTGCTCATACATAGCAATCTGTGGTTTTACAGCTGGGATTAAATCGTAAGTAGCGTCTACGATTGCTTTGTTGTACTGCCAGATAGCTTCTGCAGCACCAGCTGGTGTTTCACCAAATTCTGCGAAAGCCTTGTCCTGAATGTGCTTTGGAATGTAGTTAAGCATTGGATCAAGACCTACTACGATAGGAGCGTTTGTTTTCTGAATTTTGCTTACAAGTTTGTTAATCATGATTGATTCCCTTTCTATGTTAAGTTTATTTTATGCTTCAAAAACAATGTTTCCATCACAAATGGTACATACTACTTTTCCTGTTACTTCGTAACCGTGGAACGGAGTATTCTGTCCTTTGGAAGCAAATGTTGTTTTATCAATCTTATAGGTTGGATTTGGATCAAAAATTGCGATATCTGCTACTTTTCCTGGCTGGATATCACCCTTATCCATTTTCATAACCTTTGCAGGATTATAACTCATAGCTGCAGCCATCTGCATTGGAGTAAAGATATCACCAAGTACCAGTTCGCTGTAAGTTAAGCATGCTGCTGTTTCCAAACCTACGATACCGAATGGTGCCTTCTGCATAATGGTGTTCTTTTCTTCTGCAGTATGAGGCGCATGGTCAGTTGAAATAACCTCCATGATACCTTCTTTTAAGCCCTGCTTCAATGCATCTACATCCGCACGAGTACGAAGTGGAGGATTCATTTTATAATCTGTATTTGCTGCATCTGTAATATCGTCAGAAGTTAATACAAAGTGATGTGGACAAACCTCTGCGGATACTGGAAGTCCTTCTTCTTTTGCCGCCTTTACCATCTTTACAGAATCTGCTGTAGAGCAATGGCAAAGATGAAGTCTCGCACCAGTTTCCTTTGCAATTAAAATATCACGAGCTACAATAACATCCTCTACGGAATTGGTGATACCTGGAAGACCCATTTCCTGTGTTTTTGCATCTGCGTTTACACAACCACCATTTACCATAGTAATGTCTTCACAGTGTGCTAAAATTGGAATGTCAAGTTCTGCTGCAAGTTTCATTGCATCTCGGTAAAGATTTGCATTCATAACTGATTTTCCATCTTCGCTAAGTGCAGGGCAACCTGCTTCTACCATGCCTTTGATATCCGAAAGTTCATTGCCAGCCTGTCCGACTGTAATCGCACCAACCTGATAAACATTGATACATTTACCTTCTTTGGCTTTGTCATGAACATACTTAATAACCTCTGCACTGTCTGCTACTGGCTTTGTATTTGGCATCGCAAATACCGATGTAAATCCACCATGTGCTGCGGAAGCCATACCTGTGATAATATCTTCTTTGTGTGTAAGACCTGGATCACGAAAATGCACATGCAAATCAATAAATCCTGGCATTACATATTTTCCTGCTGCATCAATTACCTTGTCTGCAACTTCTGTAATTTCTTTTTCGATTGCTACAACTTTGTTGTCTTCTACAAGTACGTCTGCGATTTCATCCATGCTAGTTGCCGGATTTAAAACGCGACCGCCTTTAATTAATATCTTCATTTTTATTCTCCATCCTTTGGAAGACTCTGCATATATTCATCCATAGCTTCTGCTACTACTTTAGAATACTTAACAGCTTCTACTACCGTACGTGCACCTTTTACAACGTCACCGCTGGCAAATACACCTGGAAGTGAAGTATGTCCTCTGTCATCTGTAGCGATTAAGCCACGATCATTTGATTTCAAACCTTCTGTTGTATTCATAAGTTTATTGGCTGGTCCCTGACTGATAGAAATCATTACATTATCTGCTGGATAAAGTTTTTCTGTTCCTTCTACCTTCTGGAATCCACCATCTTCTAACATTTCTGTATCTGCAAAGATAACACCTTCGTCTGTAATTTCTACTGGCATCTTACAGAAGTGGAATTCTACACCTTCTAATTCAGCATATTCAAATTCATGCTTACTTGCTGCAACACCATCTGTTACAGAGAAGCAGTCTACTTTTCTTACGCCATTACGAAGTGCGGTACGACATACGTCCATCGCAGCATTACCAGCACCGATTACGATTACGTGGTCTCCTAAATGGAAACTTGCTGGACTGTAAAGGTAGTTGATACCATAATGCACATGACCTAAAGTTTCGCCTTTAATTTTAAGAGTGTTTGGACGCCATACACCAGTACCTACGAATACAGCTTTGTATCCGTCACGGAATAAATCTTCCACTGTAATCGCTGCACCAATACTTGTATTTGGACGAATCTTGATATCCTTTAATACAAGGTGTCTATATTCAAAATCATCGATAATACTCTTTGGCAAACGGAACTCTGGAATACCATAACGAAGAATACCACCAATCTTATCTTTTCCTTCAAAGATTGTAACCTGATAGCCTTTTCTAGCAAGTAATACTGCAATAGTAAGACCTGCTGGACCTGAACCTACGATTGCTACTCGCATACCATTTGATTCAGCTGGTCCCTTTGTCATTTTAGAACTATAGGTACTAGAAATATAATTTTCAATTGCTGAGAAATGAACTGGGCTACCCTTTCTACCAAGAACACAGTTCCCTTCACACTGTTTTTCATGATTACAAACAATACTACAAACTGTCGTCAATGGATTGTTTTCAAAAAGCATCCACCCTGCTTCATCAATTTTTCCTTCTTTTAAAAGCGATATAACCGTTGGAATAGGTGTGTGGATAGGACATCCTTCCATACACATAGGTTTCTTACAGTTTAAACAACGATTCGCTTCGTCCATTACATGATATGCCATAAAAAGTCCCCCCTTAACGAACTTATTATTTGTTTTTTGTGTAAATAAAAAGGCATATTGCCGCAGAATTACACATATATAATTCTACAACAATATGCCTTATAAGTCAAAGTGTGATTGTATACAATATGGCATTATTTTCTATACAATTTTAGCAAATTCTTGGAAGGCCTTCCCCCTGTAAAATCTCAAGATTTCGAAGTCCTCCAATTCTGGTTCTTAAATGTAATTTTCCTGGTGCACTATCTCCCACATGGCCTACAATACAAGCATCCTGACCATATTTTGCACTACGAATTGCTTCAAGGGCTTTTTCTGCCTGGTCGGCAGGTACAAGAGCAACTAATTTTCCTTCATTTCCCATGTAAAGTGGATCAAGACCTAAAAGGCCACAAAAGTCTTTTACCTGTAGAGTTACTGGAAGCTTTTCTTCCTCTAACTCGATGGTTGTGTTAGAGGTCTTTGCTAATTCCTTTAACACGGTTGCAAGTCCGCCACGCGTAATATCTCGCATCGTATGTACATCAACACCTGCTGCAAATAAGCTTTCTACAATTTCTCCTAATGGCGCATTATCACTCTCAATTTCGTTTACGATACCCATACGTGTCCCCAGAATAGCCGCATGATGATCGCCAAGGTTTCCTGAAACAATAACTGCATCACCTACACAAACACGTTCAGCAGAAACTTCTCTATCTTCTGGCACAAAACCTACACCTGCAGTATTGATGAAGAGTTCTCCGTTTCCATTGACTACTTTTGTATCACCGGCTACAATTTCTACACCTGCTTCACGTGCACATTCTGCCATAGAATGAACGATGTTCATAAGCTTAGAAATCTCCAAGCCTTCCTGTAATATAAAGCCACAAGTGATATACTTTGGCTTTGCCCCACGCATAAGCAAATCATTTACAGTTCCACAAATGCAAAGGCGTCCAATATCTCCACCAGGATAACTTACTGGTGTAACTACAAAACTGTCCGTAGTCATCGCTATTTTCTGTGCACCTTCTACTACTGCACTATCTTCCATTTTATCTAAAGTGGTGCTTGCAAATTCTTTTGCAAAAATTGAGCCAATAAGTTCACTCGTAGCAGCACCGCCACTACCATGCACCATACTAATTCTTTCTTCCATTTTCTCTACTCCTTATCGTCGAGTTTAAAAAGATGCAAAAGCTGAATGACAACTTCCTTCTTCCGAAACCATACATGCCCCCTGAGGTGTCAGTGGTTTACATACCTTTCCAAAAAGCGGACACTCCTGTGGTTGCATTTTTCCCATAAGAATCTGGTCACAACAACATGCCTTGTTACGCTTATTGTCTTCTACTAACGCTTTGCTTCCTGCATCATATTTATCATATTCCGGGCGAAGTTCCATACCCGTCCCCGGTACAATTCCCATACCTCTCCAAGCTGCATCTGTTGCTTGAAAATACTTTGTAACAAGTTCCTGTGCACGAACATTTCCTTCTGCGGATACCACTGCGGGATAAAAATTCATAACCTGTGGTGTCGTTTTTTCCTCATCGCCGTGTTCCATTCTTTGACGTGCCTGCACAATTCCACAAAGTGCTTCTAAAATCTCTTCGCCTTCAAAGCCAGATACCGCAAATGGAATCTGGTATTTCTCTGCTAATGGCTTAAACAAATCACTGCCTGTTACTGCTGCCACATGTCCTGGTGCAAGATATCCCTGAATGGATGCACCATTTTCACATAAATACTCGATAACACCTGGCATCGTTTTAAGAGCAGTCAAAAGTTTTACGTTTTCGATATTTCTTTCAATGACTTCTTCCAACAAAAGAGCATACACTGGTGTGGTCGTTTCAAATCCTAATGCTGCAAATACAAAAGTTGTCTCCGGCTCTTTTTCTGCTAATATAAAAATATCCATTGGCGAGTAAACCATAATGGCGCGTCCGCCCATGCCCTGCACTTCACTCAAACTATATTTACTGCCTGGAACACGAAGCATATCCCCAAAGGTAACCACGCAGGTATTTGGTGTCATGGCCAAATCAATCAATTTATCTACATATGCAGTTGGTGTTACGCATACTGGACATCCTGGACCTGAAATCAAATGTATTTTTTCGGAAAGCATTCCACGAATACCATTCTTTGAAATCGCCGCAGTATGACTTCCGCACACTTCCATAATATGTATTTCTGGACCATCGTAGTTTGCTAAAAAATCACGCATTTCCTTAAGCGACAGCTTCGTTTCATTTTCTACATAACGCATGTACAAAACGCCTCCTATTCACTCATCAGATTATTCAGATTTTCTAAATCTTCCATATCCTGCTGCGATACTTTCTGAATCACACAGCCTGCATGTACAAGTACATAGTCTCCTACTTTTACATCTACAAGACCCGCTCTTGCAGTTACCTGATTCCCATTGAAATCCACCACTGCATCACGCTCTTTTATTTCAATTACTTTTCCTGGTAAAGCTACACACATACTCTTCCCTCTCTTCTACAAAGTTTCAATATATGCAAGTAAATCCGCAAAATCTCCTTGTGGATATTGGTCGATATCCTTTCCCACCTTATTAATCAAATCTGCTGGCATTAAGAATACTTTCATTCCCAGTTCTTCCGTAACCATATCCTCGCCTACGTCATTGCCAACCATAAGACATTCTTCCGCTTTTACACCCAGTTTTTCGATAACTTCTTTGTAATATCCCAAACTTGGCTTACAGAAATGGTAATTCTCATAAGTTGTAAAGATCTCGAAATCTTCTGGTTCCATGCCTGCCCAACGGATACGACTCTCGGTTGCAATACTTGGGAACATTGGTGTCGTCGCAAGTGCTACACGGTATCCCATCTCTTTGAGTTTACGAACAGTCTGTGCCGCTTCTGGAAGAAAACCACAGATATTCTTTACATCCTGAAATTCATTTCTATAATAATCATCAAAAATTGGCATATCTTCTTTTACCTGCTCACCCAATATACCCGTAAAAGCAGCCCAGAATGCATCCTCATTGGTGTGAGAACCATCATTTCCTGTCATAGCTTGCATACCTGCATAAACAGCCTTTACTAATATTTCTGGATTATATCCATGTGGCGCAAGTTTCTTTGCCATTCCACCTAAATACGCCTTGATAAATGTGTCCTGATCCATTGGCAGCAATGTGCCATCTAAGTCAAATAAAATAGCTTTAATACTCATTTACTTTCGTCTCCCATACAAATATGTGGCAAAATAAATCACAGATGCTAGTATAACAATCATAGGTCCTGTCGCCACGTTAGTATAATAAGATACCACAAGACCTACAACTCCTGAAAACAGCGAGAAAATTAAAGAGAACAAATGATATTCTCTCATATTTTCTGATATATTTCTCGCAGATGCCGCTGGCAAAATCAAAAGAGCATTGATAATCAAAATACCTACCCACTTGATGGAAAGCATTACGATTAACGCCACCAGCACTGCAAAGAGATTATCCATCAACTTCACTGGAATCTGTTTACTCTTTGCTACAGTTCTATGAATCGTAATGGCATTCAGATAATTAAATCCAAATATCCAAAACAAAATCGTAAACACAAATATTCCCACGAGATACCAAATCTCCTGCGTGGTAATACTCAAGATATCCCCTACCAAAATAGCGGAATACTTGCTAAAGTTTCCACCTGCAGAAAGAATCGCTAAGCCAATCGCTACTGAGCATGACGAGAACACGGAAATAATTGTGTCCGTCGATGCCGTATTTCGGCTACTGATTCGATTCAAAAGCAATGCAAATACTACTGCAAAAATCACCATCGAGATTGTGGTGTCCTGCATTCCAAACACGACCCCAACCGCAATTCCTGTAAGTGCGGAATGTCCCAATGCATCACTAAAATATGCCATTTTTTTATTTACAATCATGGTTCCCAGAAGTGCAAACAACGGTGTGATAATCAAAACCGCTAACAACGCATTTCTCATAAATCCATAATCTAACCAGGAGGTCCAATTAATCATTTTCCTTACCTCCCTCTTCCCAAAATCCATTACGATTTGCGTGAATCCAACTTTCTTCGTTTCCTGTTGAAAATACACTTGCAAATTCTGGACTTTCAAACACTTCTTTTACGCTACCTTGCTTCAATACGGTCTGGTCCAAAAGTACCACATGGTCTGCATACTGCTTCACATATTCCAAATCATGCGAGATCAAAATAATAGCTAAATCATAATGATTTTTTAAATAAGTAATCGTCTTATAAAAAAGCTCCATACCATTTTTATCAATCCCAGAAACCGGTTCATCCAGTAGCAAGAGTTTAGGCTTGTCCGCCACTGCCATGGATAAAAGCACTCTCTGTAACTGTCCTCCCGACAAATTACATACCTGCTTATCAATCAAATCTGCTGCCTCAAAAACCTCCAGATTCTTCTTGATTTCTTCATATATTCTTTTATTCTTTGGTAAAAACACCGGATAGCGATATTCATAACTTGCTATCAAATCATACACACTAAGCGGTGTATTCTTTTCTATGTTAATGGACTGTGGCACATAGCCAATCTTTAAGTCTTTTATCTTGCCATTCTTGGTGTCACGATACTCGATGGTTCCCTCAGTTGGTACATCCTTTAAAATGGCACGTACCAAGGTCGACTTTCCTGCACCATTCTTTCCAATAATGGCATTTAAGGAGCCACAATGAATATGCAGATTTACATCTTTTAACACGACCTGTTCACCAAAACTTACACCAAGATTTTTTATCTTGATACAATGAAATCCACAGGTTTCAATAATTTTTTTCAGTTTCATGTGTGCCTCCTTTCGTTGTTTATGTTTTATCTATCTCACATACTTTTTTCTGTATATACTCCCAAAAATAATTCTCCTCGCTACATTTTAGGATTATGGGTATATTTTCCCTAGGTAAAGAAATGATTAGTCTGGGACCTAGACCAATTTCCATTTTAGGTCTATGTCATATTATATATGCTCTGAGAGAAAAATTTGTCCCAGTTCTTCTTGTTTGAATCAAATAATTAGGTCTCATATCAAAGTCTTTTCAGCATAGACCTAATATAGACATACAAGCAATGGAAAAACTAGATTATTTTTCCCTCTATACGTACCGTTTTTCTCCTAGACCTAAATGATTACAAAACACACCACAAATTGGAACTTGTCAAGTTTCTTCTTTAAAAATGCAACCCATCATTATCTTCTTTACTATGGTCTGCAAGCATATATTCTCCTCCAATAATTGCAAAAGCAGTTATAAAAACTCTAAACACTATTCTTCCAATCTCAATTCTAACTGGAACTGTATATTCATAAAAATAATCCAAAACATATGGAACAATATGAGCAATAGTTATCCATATAACATTCGAAAAAATCTTCTTAAGAAAAGCTACTTTATCTTTTTTTAGACCTTCTATAATTGCCAGTATAGCAGAAACTACAGCAAACATACAAAAAACAAAAATAATAACTAAACATATACACATAGTAGTTGCTATAATTCCATCAATGGTAGCATCATCTACGGTATTTGCGACAATCAACACCATAGTAATCAGTGCAATAATTCCTAGTACAAATATAATTTTACTGAATTTATTAAATATCTTTTTCATTTTATAATATCTCCAGCTCTACAAATTCAAGCTTATTGAAACGCGTTTCTCAATAGTTTCAGATTATTTCTCATGCCTTGAAGATAACTGTCCGCTTCATATTTTCCACGGTTCAATGGGTCAAGATAAATCACTTCCACATCCACTTCCTTCTGCACCATTTCACACATATCTGTGCCATAAAGTGCTTCCGCAAAAATATACTTTACCCCATGATGTTCAATGACTTCTAAGACCTCTGCTACTTCTCCTGCACTAACCTGACGTTCCTCGTCCAAGTCCATGCAAAAAGCTACTTCTAATCCTAAATCCTCTGCTACATAATCATAGGCGCAATGGAACATAATCACTTCCTCTTCTTGCGTTAAGGTTAAAAGTGCTTCCTGCTCTACTTGAAGTTCCTCTAATTTTCTGTCGTAATTTCCTGCATTTGCAAGAAAACTTTCACTCATTTGTGGAGCTATTTTTGCTAATCCACTCGCAATATTTTCTACCTGTTTGCGATACAACCCTACACTCATCCATGCGTGAGCATTGACATCATGATTGTGTCCCTCATGAGAATCTATGTTGTCATCATGACTATCATCATCTCCATTATCATGCTCATGTCCGTGCGACTCGGCTTCACACAAAAGTTCTACACCTTCACATGCTTCAATAATAACAAGTTCTGGATACTGCTCTGCAATCTCCTGCATAAAGGATTCAATGCCTCCACCATTGATGACAAACACATCCGCTGTGGATAAGAGTTTCATATCCGCCGGAGTCAGTTGAAAATCATGCAAACATCCTGTCTGTGGCTCACTTAAGTTTTTTAAGGTTACGCCTTCCGTATCACCAATGACATTCATAGATGCAATATACATCGGATAAAAGGATGTAACCACTACTAAATCCTCGTCTTCTACTGCTTGATTGTGGCTTACATAAATGTTTGTAAATCCAAAACTTACTACCAAAATTGACAGTAGCATGACAAGTACAAATACATACTTATTTTTCATGTCTTTTTGAAATCTTTCTAATCAACTATTTCTTCTTTGATTTCTTTCCTGCTCTTGCTGCTGTCTTTGCAGCTTTCTTTTCCTGCAATTTCTTAGTCTTCTTTGCAGTCTCTTTCCCGGTTGCTTTCCAACGTGGTTTACGCTGTTTTTCTGGCTCTGCAGGAGCAGTTTCTGCTACTTCTGGTTCTACAACAACTACTTCTTCATCCTCTTCTGGCAACACGAGAGAATCCACGAGTTCCCAAATTTCTTCTCTTCCCTGCTTGGTTTCCGCAGAGAATGGAATCATAATAGTATCTTCTTCCACCTGTAAAGTATCTGCAATCATCTTCATATGCTTTGGCACTGCACCACGACTGATCTTGTCCATCTTCGTTGCGATGATAATAGGTGCAAACCCCTGCTCGACCATCCAGTCATACATCAGACAGTCATTATCAGATGGCTGATGACGAATATCGATAAGCAGGAATACCGCCTTTAACTTAGTTGAAGTATGAAGATATTTTTCAATCATCTTACCCCACTTAGCCTTGATTTCTACATTAGCATTCGCATACCCATAACCTGGTAAATCTACCAGATACATGGCGTCATTTATATTATAAAAGTTGATGGTCTGTGTTTTTCCAGGCTGTGAAGAAGTACGTGCCAACGCCTTGCGATTCATAAGTGCATTGATAAGCGAAGATTTTCCTACATTGGATTTTCCCGCAAACGCAACTTCGTAGTGCTGGTTGTCTGGAAATTCACTTGTGATACCGCAAACGGTTTCTAAGTTTACGTTTTTAATTACCATTTCAAACTCCTTTTTCTCAAACTCATGCCGCCTG
>JAZURS010000106.1:0-2120 GCA_045606325.1 Agathobacter sp. | reverse complement strand
AGTAATTCATCTCTATCCTCTTCGAAACGGTCATCATCATAATGTGCATGTGTTTCAAAAATCATTTTTGTATTCCTTTCGCTTACGCGATCTCAGCCCCTGAAGGCATGTTCTTTTCTGGTGTCATAAGAGAAAGATTTCCTTCTGCATCTTCTGCACAAAGGAGCATACCTTCTGATAATACACCTGCTAACTTCGCTGGTTTAAGGTTTACTAAAACCATAACCTTTTTGCCCACCATATCTTCTGGTGAGTATGAACTACGGATACCAGAAACAATCTGTTTTACCTGGCTTCCGATTTTAACCTGTGAACAAAGAAGTTTCTTTGATTTTGGAACTGCTTCACAAGCAACGATTTCGCCTACCTGGAACTGCATTTTCATAAAGTCATCAAAGGTAATTTCTTCTTTTGCTTCAATATCGATACCTGGCTCTTCTTCCACTGGAGCACCACCATTTAAGCGTGCCATTTCTGCTTCGTATTCTGCCTTCTGAGCAGCCTGGATAGCTTCAACTTTTGGAAGTACTTCTTTTGCATCAAGACGTGCAAAAAGAATTTCTGGCTTTTCAGTTACCTTCTTGCCATTTTCATATAAACCAAATTTATCTAAATTTTCTAAGCCACGAAGCTCTGTATTAAGCTGTGCGACGATTTTTTCTGCTGTGCCAGGTAAGAAGCTATGAAGTAAGCTTGCGCCGATTGTGATAGCCTCTGTTAAGTTGTAAAGAACTTCTGCAAGTCTTTCCTGCTGAGCTTCATCTTTTGCAAGAGCCCATGGCATTGTCTCGTCGATGTATTTGTTGCAACGACGGAATACAGTAAATACTTCGGAAATAGCATCTGCTACACGAAGCTTATCCATCTTATCCTGTACCTTTGCTGCTGCACCAGTTACTACTGCCTTAAGGTCAGCATCTACTTCGTCGGTTACGCCAGTCGAACGAACTACGCCATCAAAGTATTTATTTGTCATGGAAACAGTTCTGTTTACTAAGTTTCCAAGAATGTTTGCAAGGTCAGAATTAAATCTTTCGATTACCAAATCCCATGTGATGATACCATCATTTTCAAATGGCATTTCATGAAGCACGAAATAACGTGTTGCATCCACTCCGAATAAGTCTACCATGTCATCTGCGTAGATAACGTTTCCTTTTGACTTACTCATCTTGTCACCACCCTGAAGTAACCAAGGATGTCCAAATACCTGTTTTGGAAGTGGTAAATCAAGTGCCATTAAGAAAATTGGCCAGTAAATAGTGTGGAAACGAACGATATCTTTTCCGATTAAGTGTAAGTCTGCTGGCCAGTTCTTTGCGAACATTTCGTTTGAACCATCTGGATCATAACCAATCTTTGTGATGTAGTTTGTAAGAGCATCAAGCCATACATATACTACATGTTTTGGATCGAAGTCTACTGGTACGCCCCAAGTAAAAGATGTACGAGATACACAAAGATCCTGTAAGCCTGGAAGCAAGAAGTTATTCATCATTTCATTCTTACGGCTTACTGGCTGAATAAATTCTGGATGTGTATTGATATGCTCGATTAACTGGTCTGCATACTTGCTCATCTTAAAGAAGTACGCTTCCTCTTTCGCTGGTTTAACATCACGTCCACAGTCAGGACATTTTCCGTCTACAAGCTGTGATTCAGTCCAGAAAGATTCACATGGTGTACAGTACATACCTTCATATGCACCTTTGTAGATATCACCTTTATCATACAATTTTTTGAAGATTTTCTTTACGCATGCTTCATGGTCATCATCAGTTGTACGCACAAAACTATCGTAAGAAGAGTCTACTAAATCCCAAATGTTTTTAACGACTCCCGCAACTTCATCTACATAAGCCTTTGGTGTAATTCCAACTGCTTCTGCCTTTTCCTGAATCTTCTGACCATGTTCGTCTGTTCCTGTCTGGAACCAAACGTCATAGCCTTCCGCTCTTTTGTATCTAGCGATTGCATCTGCTAAAATAATTTCATAAGTATTACCAATGTGTGGTTTGCCTGATGTATAAGCAATGGCAGTGGTAATATAATACTTTCCTTTACTCATTAGATTTCCTCACTTTTATTTAATTCTGCACCGCAGTCAGCACAATATGCTT
>JAZURS010000105.1:0-7386 GCA_045606325.1 Agathobacter sp. | reverse complement strand
GAAGTAAACATAATATACGCATAAAACAACCAGTAACCACAAGCACAAATATCTCGATAACAATGTGCATGCCAACCCCTTGTCTTTAAGACAATAAGACCGATAATAATAGGCACCCAACAACAAAGTTCCATTAGAATAAAATATTGAATTGTTTTGAGCCCTTTTATAATCTCAATCACATATGCCGCTGAAAGCACCGCACACATAACTACCCACATCAATGTGGCTTTCTTATTTGCACTTTTTGCAAATTCCTTCCCATTGTATTTCATAATTTAAATACTCCCCTTTATAAATGATTACAAATCTGTCCTAATTATATCACATATCCTTTTTTAATCAAATAAATCAACTTGTATGCAATAAAAAAACAAGCCACTTTCGCGGCTTGTTCTTTTGATTATTTTATTATGATTATACCCTTCTAAACTGCTAAATCAACATGACTAACCGTTCCAACTTTTCCCGTACTTTCTTTTAAGAACACGCCCGTTTTTCGGAGGACTGCATTCGTTTTTAATGATTCGTCCTTGTAGGAATACTGAGTATCTGCATTTCCAAGGTAAATGGCTCCTATATCTGCTTCTTTTAAATCGAGAAGCACATCTTTGCCATTCTCATCCTTTATCCAGACTTTCAGTTTAGAAAAGATGTCATCATTTTCATCAATCCAGAAATTTCCATCTTCGTCATAAGCAGCTAAATCTTTGAAGCCATCACCGCTTTTTGTTCCAAAAAGTTCATTTCCATCATTGACTTTTCCATCCCCATTTTTATCAAGAGCAAGGAAACCACTACCTTTTCCAAGTTCAGATATTTCTTCTTCTTTGCCATCACTATCAATATCAAAGAAGAATTTCTGATCCGAAATCTCTGTCATATCCGTGTCCAGATTAATAACTAATGGGTCAGTTAAAATGTAGTTTGACACCTCCATACTGTTTATGGTTGCAGAAAATGCTCGCGACATGGAAAAAGCAACATTAAAATCGATGCTTCTTCCATCCTCTGTCTGCACCTTTCCCTGCGTCATAAAACTGGTACTTTCATACTCTGTTACATTTGCGGAAGCAACTGTAATTTTCTGCCACATCGTACCTGCGGAAGTGGTACCCATACGTGGAGTTGGTGAAGAAGCGCCGCTGATACTAATTGATACACCAGCACCTGCAAACAGACTTGCACTTGATTCTGTGCTTGCACCAAAGGAAACTCCCTGTGACCCTTGTGTCATACTCTGGTTTTGTGATGCTCTCGTACGCAAATCAAGCACACCATGACTGTTCAGTTTCATTTTCTGGAAATCTTTTAGATTCTTACCTCGGTTAAGCATCTCAAGCATTTGTCTAAGCAAACGAATCTTAAAATCATACTCGTCACTTGTGCCCAAATTCACAGGAGCAGTCTTATTTGACTTCTGTAATTCGAGCATTTTTTGTAGATTTGCTGCTTTCTTCTGCTCTGCTGCTTCCTTTTGCTGTTTCTCGTAAGATTCAATGGCTTTTGCATAGCTACCGCCTTCCGCTTCCTTCGACAGACTAAGTATCACGCCTTCCAAATCTTCCGATGCACGACCTTCTATGGATGCATATTCCATGAATTGAAATGACTGTTCCAGATGTGTAGAGGCCATGCTAATGCTACTACTTTGAATTTTCATATGTCGGACTCCTTTCCGTTTTATTTAGACAATTCCGTTTGTCTTATATTTATATCGGAAAGAAGCCCATGAATGTTTATGCCTATAAATCAGCATATGTAAGAAGTTTTACGTCGTTTTCTTCACACCACTTAGGAGTTTCTGGATTGATTGCAAATGCTACTTCTAATGCACGCTGTGTTGTAACATACGAAGACGTCAAAACATATTCGTCTACATATCCTGGATGTAGCACCATAAGCATTGCTTCATCTTCTGCAAAATCCTGATCCATTGCTTTTTTCATGCTTTCGAATGGATTATAATCCGCATTTCCACTATCCATACTAAACTTAAATACAGTATTTCCAATCTTTGGTCCGCGACCAGGTTCAAACTTCATGCACTCCACGCCATATTTCTGTGCTACGATTGCGATTGCTTTGTTGAAGTTATCGCTAGGAACCGCATGTGCTTCTACCATGTATGGTTTCTTTCCTGTAAGTTCAACCAGACGCAAATACTGTGCTTCCACTTCCATTACTACTTCATCTAATACAACAAAATCTTCTTTGGCTTCACGGTAAAGGGTTTTGTTTTTAAATTCATCACCATCTACTAAACTAGGTATTAGTTTTGGATCTGTGATAGGTTTTCCCTGACAAATATTCGCATGTACCGTAAATGTTACATCTGTACCATCTAAAAGACGTACGCCATGTTCTGCCCATTCCATATTTGGCATTACACCTACACTTCGTACAATACCACTCTTTACAGCTCTTGCAATCCCATAGTTTACTGATTCACAATACCCTAAATCATCTGCACGGATTAATAGTTTCTTCATCTTATCTTCCCCCTTTTATTGTTTTAAATCCAACTAAAATCTCCACCTGTATATGCCAAACTAAGAAGTCCATCCATCTTTTCAACTTCTTCGCCTTCGATTACTTTTAGAAGTTTCGCATCTTCCTTTATCTCTGGCATCTCCTCGTCTGGTCCAAGTTCCATATCCACTTCTTCTCCACAATATGGACAAACCATATATGGCACTACCTTTACATCTAGAAAACGTTCTCCGCATTCCTGACATTCATAGTAGCCACAAATTTGTGTATCATCTGGTACGAAATACATATATTTTCTCCTTAAACAGATATTTTAATCATTATATCATGTTTTGTTAATGAAATCATTCTTTAACTGCAAAATCTTATTTTCGATCTCTTTGATAATAATCATGAATTCTTCATCGGATTTTCCAGTAGGATCTTCCAGTCCCCAGTTATCATCAAATGCTCTGCCAATAAAAGGACATCCTACATTACACCCCATTGAGATTGCGACATCCGGATTTGGAATCTCTGAAATCAGTTTTGAATACTGCGTCTGTTCCATATCAATTCCATACACTTCTTTCATGATACGGACTGCATCCTGATTTATTTGTGGTTTTGTTTCCGTTCCCGCGGAATAAGATTCAAATACATCCGATGCCAAATGCTTTCCTAATGCTTCTGCAATCTGACTTCTGCAAGAATTATGCACACATATGAATGCTACTTTTTTCTTACGCTTTTTGTAAAATGGACATTTTTCTTTAATACACTGCTCGTTTTTCTCACTAAAACAACATTCGATTTTATCACTTGGCAATTCGACATCGTAATTCTCATTTATATATTGGATTGCATTCTGGAAACTCAAAAAAGCATCTCGCTTACAACATCTTGGACCTCCTACTTTTGACAAACTATCTAATGCTTTAGATGTAAACTGCATGTGTTTTCCCCATGAGTCATCGGAACTTAATGGACCTGTCCCGTCGATGATAGAAAGGGCTGCTCCCATAGAGCTTACTGCACCGCAGACACCCCACATACCACAAGTTGCTCCCGGCATTTGTAATCCTCTCTTCATAAGCTCATCCAAACTATTCTGCAAATCAATTTTGCCACCTGCATTATAAAAAGCAGTCAAAATGGCAGCACCATCTAACACATGATGCTCTGGTCCATGAATTCTAACAAAATCCTTTTGAGCCATATTATAAAAAATCTCTATTGGATTTTTGCTATTTTCTTTTAAACATGCTTCAATAATTTTCTTTGCTCTTTCTTCCATCGTTATTTCACCTTCCCAACTAAACTTATAAAATCATTAAAATCTTTCCACACCTTACTATTTATAGAATAATGATGCCATTTTCCTTCTTTTCTATCATTCACAAGACCGCAATCACACAAAATCTTCATATGATGTGATAAGGTTGGTTGTGTGATATCAAATGCTTCCAATAGTTTACAACCACACTTTTCCCCATCAGATAACATTTGAACAATTTGCAAACGGTTGCTGTCTCCAAGCGCTTTACATATAACTGCTATATCTACTGTATTCATTCTCTTACCTCACATTGACAATTATCTATGTATTTAAAATAACATACACATAGACAGTTGTCAATGTATACAACAAAAAAAGTTCCCATCTCAACTGTTTCTAGTTAAGAGGGGAACTTTGAAAACTAAAATTTATCTTTTTTTATAAACCAATAATTCTGGATTCTTTCCTTCTAATTCATAGGTACATATCATAATAAAATCCATGTTTGCAAGAATTCCAAAGCATCGTCCATCTACAATTTCTGATTCCAATTGATTACCTAAATATGTTGTCTTGTCATCTAAAAATTTTACCTTCTTACCGTTAGGAAGAGCATATTCGAGATTTACATATTTACCAACTAAAGCATTTAGGCTTTCCAGTTTAGGCATCCCCTCAATTGATAGTTCATTAATCTCATTTATCAATTGGTGTTTAAATGCTTCGAACTGTCCATCATCACTTAATTCTTCATATCTTTTCCAGTAATCCAGTTTAGGAAGCAATTGTTTCATGTATTCTCTAGCCTGTTCTTCTGAAAACTCCTCACTAACCATATGTCCGACACAGACATTAATTAAATCATCCATATTGCTGTATGTATATGTTCCATCGGCATAGCACCATTTACAATAGTCTTCATTTGGACTACCATCGGCATCTCTACTAATAATATCATCATCTTTTAATGGCATACCACAACATTGACAAATCAATTCTCTTGGTGAACCCAAAAGCGTATTAATCGAAACATCAAACAACTTCGATAATAATTTCAAAGCGTCCGTATTTGGTGTTGTTTCCCCATTTTCCCATCGTGATACTGCTTGACGAGTTACAAATACTTTTTCTGCAAGTTCATCTTGAGATAAACCTGCTTTATTTCTAAGTTCAAATATAATATCCTTTGTTTGCATATAGATTTCACCTCCAACGATATTATAAAATGGAACCAATATATTTCCAAGCAACTCGCTGTTGCCTTATGGTGGATGAGTTTCACAAGTTTTCTATTCTTATTATCTACACAATAAATGTCATAATTTTTGCCATCAACAAAGCAATTAAGGGATATACCACTAGTGTTCCTATCCACTTTCTGACCAACACTTTTACTGGAATATATGGTTTTAAATCTTCCGTTCCAGGTATAAGCCATGCCTTTGTACGTCCTACCCAATACCAGTCAATAAAGAATCTGTCAAACAATCCCATAATAACCAATATAATGGTCATCTGAATAAATCCTTCTGTAAAATCCGTAACACCATTTACTCCATATACCATATACGGAACCAGTGTGAACAATGGAATAAATAAAACAATTGATGAAACAATAAACTGCTTTTTGATTTGCTCTTTTGTAACTAATCCCAATTCAACAACACGTTCCTGAACATCATTTTCATAAAGACATACCAAACCAACTGCACCATTTCTAATGCCTACCACACAATAGATTAGCAGAATAAAACACATTACTATACCTTCAAAAAAGACTATCATATATATTTCCTCCGACACTAATATTTATAACTATAAGTACATTCTATCACTCCATCCTTTTTATATCAAATTTTCTATAGTACTTCTTTTATCAACTTTTTCACTGCATTAATATCCAATGGTGTTAGCGAAGTTTCATATGATACCACCACATCTCTTCCTGGCAATATTCCATTCGCTATATAGATATTCATCTTTCTCACAAATTCATTCGCATAAAATGCATCATCCATAAGTCCCGCATGTTCCCAATAAATCAGCTTTCCTGTATGTACATTCATAATCGTAAAGTCTGGATATATCGTTTTCTTTCTGCCATTCTCAATGACTTCTAATGGTTTCTCATATTTATATAAAATATCATTTCTATTCTGATACAATAAATTTGCAATGATTACTTCTGATTTCGAACGAACGATATCACCTTGTTCTGTTTCGTACCTTAGATTTTCTGGGAAACTTATATTTTTCTCATAAACTTCTTCCTGCCATTTCTTCACTTTTTCTTTTATTGTTATTTCAATAGGCTCAACTAATACTTTTCTTTCATCACACAATTCGTCATATATCGCATCAATTTCTTTCACTGGATAGTCTTTTATAAGCGTGTTTAATGCCTTCAACCTTTTTTGTATCATTTTCTTTAGAATAATATAATAGTGCTTCTTCGCTAACTCTTTTGCTATTGATATATTTTCGTTTGTGATATATTTGCGCTTCCATTTTCCTTTAGATTTATCCGTCTTTTCCATATATTGATGATAATAATATGTCTTCTTCCTTCTGTTCTGCCATTTTAGACAACCCTCTGGTGCATGGATTAGAAAATCATCTATTTTCTTTGTCATTTTCTCCAATTTAATGATTTCTTCTTTAGCCTCGCGTATCATACTATTCATTTTATCGTCTCCTTTTCTACACACTCTTCCCGCGGAACTTTTTTAATCCAAATGGTTAGACGTTTTCTTAGCAATCATTTTTTGTTTTCTTACCATAAGACCTAAGAGTATTTATATGGGCAGATACTTTTCAAAGAAAAAGATAAGCCTTTCTGCCCATAAAACAAAATACATCATCATAGGTAGAAACAATTTCTTACCATAGAGAAAAAAGAATAAGAAATGGGTAGACAATCTCCCAAAATAATCATAAAAGTATCTTCCACTAACCATCAAAAACATTCGCATGGGTAGATATTCAATTTAAATAGTTGGATTTTTCTTACCATGACACCCAAAAAACATACTATGGGTAGAAATATCAGAAAATGTAAAATATCTCCCTTGCCCAAAAGCAAGGGAGATAAAGAATTGTTAGAATTATTTGTTATTGATAGCAGCCTGTGCAGCAGCTAATCTAGCGATTGGAACACGGAATGGTGAACATGATACATAATCAAGACCAATCTTGTGGCAGAATTCTACTGATGTAGGATCGCCGCCGTGTTCACCACAGATACCTACGTGAAGGTTTTCGTTTACTGGCTTACCAAGTTTGATAGCCATTTCCATTAATTTACCAACACCTGACTGGTCAAGTCTTGCAAATGGATCGTTTTCGAAAATCTTTGTGTCATAGTAAGCATCAAGGAACTTACCCGCATCATCACGTGAGAAACCGTATGTCATCTGTGTTAAGTCGTTTGTACCGAAACAGAAGAAGTCTGCGTTCTGTGCGATTTCATCAGCTGTTAAACAAGCACGTGGAATTTCCATCATAGTACCTACTTCGTAGTGAAGGTCAGCACCTGCAGCAGCGATTTCTTCGTTTGCTGTAGCGATAACGATATCTCTTACATATTTTAATTCTTTTGTATCACATGAAAGTGGAATCATGATTTCTGGAACTAC
>JAZURS010000104.1:0-2947 GCA_045606325.1 Agathobacter sp. | reverse complement strand
CAATATACATTTTTTCATTTTCAAATAGTATTGGTAACCAGACATAATCTGCAATGCTTGTATTTGCTCGTTCTAAATCAGGTCTTGCCGCAAACATCGCCTTTTCTTCTTCTGTCGCGGAATACTTATCTGGCTGATATTTTGACGCAACCACTCTTCGAATTGCCTCTGTTTGTTTATAATCTAACAAATCATTTGGCATCCATCTGTCTGCCATAGCAATATAAAGATTTTCTTTACCCTCGACTTTAAATATTTTTGATATCTGACTATTAAAAGAGGACATTGATTCGTCATTTACATGTGGGTCTCCTTGAGAAACAAATTCGTCTTCCCAATTAAGTGCCACTGCATAATCACTTTGATTTGGTGTATATCCAGTCATTCCACTTGTCACCATATATTTCTTTTCACCATGTTGGCACATTGCAATACCTTCGCGGCAAAATGGCGGCATTAGATTTGTATAATGAGAAGCTATTTTTCTATCTACAGATAGATAATCTTCCGATAAAAGATATGTGTATAAATTGGTATGGTCAGCTGACTGATATAAATATGCATTCTTTGTTTCACTATCTACTACAATATCAAAATCTCCTGCACTATTTCCCAATGGATAATAATCCTCTACTACAACCTCATAAGGTCCCATTAATTCGTTTGCTTGTAAAATTACAAAACAACTTTCAACACCAGAAACTTTAATCCACATCACATATCTTCCAGTCTTCTCACACTTAATGATATGAGGTCTGTCAATATACTTTTCAGGAAACAAATTAGAATCCGGATTTTCTACATCTGGTTTTACGATATACCCTAAATCTTCCCAATTATACAGGTCTGTGGACTTATATACGCGAATCCCCCAAGTCCAAATTGGATTCTCACCATCAGTATATTCCTTATTTTCTCCATACCAATAGTAATTCCCTGCCTCATAGAAAACTGCACCACCATGTGCCTGTATTCTGTTACCATTTGTATCATACCAAGGCTGTCCAGGATGAAACGAGTCATATTTTTGTGTCTTTTCTTTTATTACATTTGTCTTCTTTTCATGTGAAAACATTTCTCTATAAAAGACAACTTTTTTCGTTTCTTCTGCGGTCAACCCTTTCGTTTTTCCATATGCAACAAGACAAGTCTCCAATCCCCTTACCTGCTCTTCTGGACAATACTCTTTTAAATATTTTGAGAGAGCTCGTAAAGAAATCTCTTTCATCCTAGGGTATTTTTGAACCATCATTTCTAAAGCAGGTAAATACTCTCGCACCATTGCTAAAGTCTGAGAATCCTCTAAAATTTGATTCCAAGACAAATTCAATCCGTATTTCATATTGTATCCTCTACTATGTACTATACAGTCGCTAATTTACCTAAAAACTTTAAGCTTGGCTTTGCAGTACGCTTCTGCGTCGTTCTATCTACTGCAATCATACCGAAAGTCATAGAATATCCCTTCTGCCATTCAAAGTTGTCCATAAGAGACCAATACATATATCCAATGACTGGAATACCATCTTTCTTACAGGCAGCTACCCCATTGGTTGCCTTTTCAATGAAAGCAACTCGTCTTGTATCATCTGCGGTAGCGATACCATTTTCTGTTACCATGATTGGCATATCCTCACGTCCTGCTTTTTTGAATTCTTCATCTGCACGACGAATAACATGCTCTAAAGCTTCTGGATAAAATTCATAATCCATCTGTGTCACTTCCGCACCTTCTGGAACTGGCATAATACCATCTACTCCAATAAGAGAGCGAGTATAATTCTGCAGACCAAAGAAATCATCCTCTTTAATATATGGTAAATAATGGGTAAACTCTTCTACCCATTCTTTTGCTGCAACTTCTTCTCCACCTTCTATTGCCTGAATATCGTGTAAAGATAAGGATAACCCAATTGCAAGTTCAGGCTTTACTTCCTTCATTGCCGCTTTTGCAGCCTGATGTGCACGCATTACAAGCATATCGCCTTCTTCTGTACGAGCAGAAACAAAGGTCTGCGGTTCAGCCACTCCAAAAACTTCTACATTTTCAGTTTGCTGATTTTTCATATTTTCCATCATAGAATTGAAGTTCATGCCTACCTGGGCAGTCCCTTCCATATTGGTTGTTCCTGCACCAGTATTCTGAGTAGCCTGCATCGCCATCATCTGTTGCATCTTTGCCATCATCTGACGTTTGTAGCGCTCTGCAATCGCTTTTACCTGAAGTCCCATGTTGGCTTCGTTGATAGTCACCACATAGTGCATCAAATCACCCAACTGCTCTACTACATATTTACAGTATTTCGCAAATGCATCTACTGTAGCATTCGCTTCCCAACCACCATTTTCAATCACCCACTTAGGAGAAGTAAAATGATGCATGGTTACGATTGGTTCAATACCATTTTCTTTACAGCATTCCAAGACCTTGCGATAATGTTCAATTTCTTTTTCATCAAACTGACCTTCTACTGGTTCAATACGTGCCCATTCAATTGAAAAACGATAGGCATTTAATCCAGCCTCTGCCATCATACGAATATCTTCTTCGTAGCGATTGTAATGATCTACCGCATCAAGCGAAGGTTCATTAAAGTTTGTATATTTCATATGCTCCATAGCCCAATAATCACTATGGATATTGTTTCCTTCTACCTGATGGGCAGCCGTAGCTGCCCCAATCAGGAAATTATGTTCAAATTTACTCATAAATCATCCCCACGATTATTCGCCTTTTAATGCATTTTTCTTTGCTTCGATACGTTTCTGTACTTCTACCATTTCTTCTCTATCTAAGTGACAGAACTTCATAGCTACGATAGTGCAAATCCAACCCAAAATAGGAAGTCCAAAGTAAACTGCCATAGTCATCCAGAAAATAGCTGGAGTTGCTTCATCACCAGGCTGTGGCATCGTAGTTGTATAACCGATAAGAGCTACTGCACCT
>JAZURS010000103.1:0-6753 GCA_045606325.1 Agathobacter sp. | reverse complement strand
ATTTTCATAACTAAACTCCTCGAAAAAAGGACACCGTATGGTGTCCTTTTTTCATGCATTTATTTATGCTTTTTCTACATTTTTTGTTGCGATAATATCTACGCCTGTGCCAGCTACATCAGCGAGTAATACATCGCCGATTGCTACAGGGGCTTTTGCAACGACATCTTTTAATGCATCAGCTACATTAAAGATTTTTCCCTTAGGAATATCAGCTGCAGTTTTGCAGGATACCATAGGTGCTACGCCGCCTTCTACGACTACAGTAGAGGTAACGATACGTGTTGGATTGGTTACTTCTTTACGAGCATAGGCATCACCCTTTGGACAGGTATTTCCTTTTACTTCAGTAACTTCTCCATTTTCAATAGTAACAGTGAGTGGGCATCCTAAAGGACATCCGATACAGATTAAGTCTCTTTTTCCCATGTCTTATGCCTCCTCTAATGTAATTGTAATCTTGTCAAGGTCAGGATACTCAGCAAGTTTTGCTTTTGTAAGGATAACCTGTTCCATTTCACCTGGAGCCATAACAGGACGTTTGCGTTTGTTAATAAGTTCATTATCAAAGTAAGTGCAGATTGCGTGGTTCTTGTATACGTCTGCAACACGGAAACGAACAGTAAGAGTATCATCCATTTCACTTGGACGAATCGTTGTAGGAACGGTGTATCGTACACCACCTTCTGGATAGATGCGAACTTCTTTTGCTTCTGCGTTCTTACCATTCTTGATGTAGTTTGCAGCATTCTTACCAGCAGTAGTTGCTTCCTGAGAAACATAGTCTACGAGGTCATGTACATGAAGTACATTACCACAAGCAAAAATGCCGTCGATGTTTGTTTCTAAACTGTCATTTACAACTGGGCCAGAAGTGATAGGTGAAAGGTTTACACCAGCGCTTCTAGATAATTCATTTTCAGGAAGAAGACCACAAGAAAGAAGTAAGGTATCACATTCATAGCGGATTTCAGTTCCAGGGATAGGTTTTCTATCTGGGCCAACCTCTGCGATAGTGATAGCCTCTACACGTTCCTTGCCTTCGATGTCGATAACAGTGTGGCTGAGTTTCAAAGGAATGTCGAAGTCGTCAAGACACTGTACGATATTTCTCTTTAAGCCGCCTGAGTAAGGCATGAGTTCTGCAACTACTTCTACCTTTGCTCCTTCTAAAGTCATACGGCGAGCCATGATAAGACCGATGTCGCCAGAGCCTAAGATGACACATTTTTTACCAGGCATAAAGCCTTCCATGTTTACAAGTCTCTGAGCTGTACCAGCAGAGTAGATACCAGCTGGACGGTAGCCAGGGATATTAAGAGCACCACGGCTTCTTTCACGACAACCCATTGCGAGGATAACTGCTTTTGCCTGAATCTGGAACATACCATCTTCACGGTTCATAGCAGTAACCACTTTGTCATCGTTAATATCCATAACCATTGTATTTAATTTGTATTCGATATTTCTTTCGTAAACCTGAGCTGCAAAACGAGCTGCGTATTCAGGTCCAGTTAATTCTTCTTTAAAAGTATGTAAACCAAATCCATTGTGGATACACTGGTTTAAGATACCACCAAGCTCCTTGTCACGTTCAATAACCAAGATGCTTTCGATACCATTGTCTCTAGCAGAAACAGCAGCGGCAAGACCAGCAGGACCGCCACCAACAATTACTAAATCATAATTTTTCATGATGCGTCCTCCTTAAATATTTTTATTGGTGCCTACGATATATGTAGATTTGCCACCGTTCTTTGTGATTTCATTCATTTCCATAGGAACTTCACGAGCAAGGATTTCCATTGTTCTTGGTGAACAGAAGCCTGCCTGACAGCGTCCCATACCAGCACGTGTACGACGTTTTACACCATCAAGTGAACGAGCACCAAGTGGACGGTGGATAGCGTCTAAGATTTCTCCCTCAGAAATCATTTCACAACGGCAGATAATATTGCCGTATGCTGGATTTTCTTTAATAAGAGCATTTCTTTCTTCCATAGTAAGGTGTTCTGGATTTAAGATGCCCTTACGAGTTGCTTTAAAGTTTTCTTTTTTAACTAATGTTAGTTTTTCAGCAATCATGTCGGCGAGATATTCGCCAATAGCTGGAGCTGAAGAAAGGCCTGGAGATTCGATGCCGGCTGCATTGAAGAAGCCTGGAGCATCCTCTGCTTCACCGATAACGAAGTCGCCATCTACTTCATGAGCACGAAGTCCTGCAAAACTTGTAATAACCTGACGAAGTGGAACATTTTTTACAGAAAGAGCAGATAAAGGTCCCAATGAATCTAAATATTTCTGGGTAGTATCTGTACCTTCTTTATTTTCAATATCAGCAGCAGTTGGTCCAACTAAAAGGTTACCGTGTACAGTAGGAGATACTAATACACCTTTACCCATTTTACTTGGCAACTGGAAGATTGTCTGATTTACATGGCATCCTGCCTGTTTATCTAAAAGCATGTATTCGCCCTTACGAGCAATGATTTGTAATTTTCTTTCAGATACCTGATTGTTAAAGTCGTCAGCATAAACACCTGCAGCGTTTACTACAACTTTTGCTTCATAGGTATCTTTGTTTGTGGTAATTACATAACCTTCTGATGCTTTTTCAATTTTTTCTACATTTGTATTTAAGTAGAATTCTACCCCATTTTCTACCGCATTTTCAGCAAACGCCATTGTCATATGGAATGGACAAACAATAGCACCTGTTGGAGCATGAAGGGCAGCTACAACATCATCGCTTAAATTTGGCTCCATAGCAATCAGCTCATCGCGGTCCAAAATGCGGCATCTTGGAACACCATTTGCTTTGGCTTTTTCTAAGAGCTCTTCTAAGCCTGCTGGGTCCTGGTCTTTTGTACATACAACCAAAGAACCATTTCTTTTGAATGGAATATCCAAATCTTTGGATAACTGATCCATCATTTCGTTACCACGAACATTTAATTTGGCTTTTAATGTTCCTGGCTTTGCGTCAAAACCTGCGTGGATAATAGCACTGTTTGCTTTTGATGTGCCACAGCAAACGTCTTCTTCGCGTTCAATAACACATACTTTTACATCATATTTGGAAAGCTCTCTTGCGATAGCACTTCCGATGACGCCAGCGCCTATAATCGCTACATCGTACATCATAATGAAACTCCTTCCCTTATCTTTTTCTTAAGTTTAAGAAAATATTTGTCAATTGAAAATATTATAACATTATTTTAGTTTACATACAACGAATTCATATGCTAGAATGAAGACAAAATTAAGGTGTCCGTTTTATTGGTCGGATAGGGTGGAGGATATATGCCAAAGTCAGAAAATCAAAAGCAAAAATTATTACATATTGCACAGTATCTGATGGAAAATACAGATGAATTTCATGCAGTAAGTACCCCGCAGCTTATCGAGTATTTAAAGAGTCAGGGAATAAAGGCTGAGAGAAAGAGTATATATAATGATATCGATACCCTAAATGATTTTGGGATGGATATCATCCGTAGCGATGAGCATCGTGGAGGATATATGCTTGCGAGTCGTCCATTTGAGTTGGCGGAGGTAAAACTTTTAGTGGATCTGGTGCAGTCCTCTAAATTTATCACAGAGAAAAAATCCAGAGAACTGATAAGTAAGTTGGAAACCTTAACCAGTAAATATGATGCGAAAGCAATGCGTCGTCAAGTGGAAATTGTAGGACGAAGCAAAACCCATAATGAAACGATTTACTACAATGTCGACATGGTGCATACGGCTATCCACAAAAATGTAAAAATTCGTTTTCACTATTTTGACTGGGATATCAATAAAAAAATGAAACTTCGTCATGATGGTGCATGGTATGAAGTTAGCCCATGGAGACTGACCTGGGATGATGAAAACTATTATCTTATGGCATTTGATGAGAAGGCAGATGAAATCCGCTATTATCGAGTAGATAAAATTGTAGATATCGCTTTAACAGAAGAGGCTCGTGTTGGAAAAGAATCCTTCGAAAATATGGATATGGCTGAGTTTTCTAAAAAGACCTTTGGTATGTTTGCAGGACAGGAAAAGACTGTCCGTTTACGTTGTGAGAATTCGCTCACGGGCGTTATTATAGATACTTTCGGAACAGACGTATCCATTCGTCCAGATGGAGATACACATTTTATTGCACGTATGGATGTCCTAGTAAGTTCACAGTTTTATGGTTGGCTTGCAGGTTTAGGGGCCCGCGTAGAAATCCTTTCGCCGGATGAGACTCGCGAAGAGTATAAATCATATTTGGCAGACATCATTTCAGTATATAATTAATATTTAAGGAGAACAAATATATGAGTTTACCGCAAGATCCAGTGATGTTACTAAGTGTAGTAAATACAAAGCTCCGTGACATTTATCCAAATCTAGAAGAGTTAGCGGCGGCAGAAGGCGTCACAGTAGAAGAAATAACCCAGAAACTCAGTGTGATTAATTATACTTACGACAGAGATCGTAATTCTTTTGTATAATTAAGTAGTATCGAAGGAGAACAAATTATGATAACAAATTGCGATTTCTGCGCATACAACGAATACGATGAAGAAGATGATGAATATTATTGTTCTGTAAATATGGATGAAGATGATATGGCCAGGTTTATCCAAAGCAGTTACAAGTCATGTCCTTATTATAAATCAGGAGATGAATATCAGGTCGTACGTCATCAGATGTAGAAATACATCGAGAAGTTATAAAATCTTTATAAAGATTAGGAAAAGTTCATGTCGAATCAGTTGATTTCATATAGCGAATTCTTTATAATAGGTTATTGTACGATTAGAAAAAATGGAGGAAATATGAGTAGTTCAAACGAATACAATATCCCTGAACACGGACCCGAAGATAATAGTCCAAAAGGGAATGAAAATAATAATGGAAATAACGGAAATGGAGATAACAATGGAAATGGTCCTAAGAAACCAAATCCACAGAATGCCCTTGTGTTTATCATGTTCACTTTGGTAGCACTTTTAATCATGTCATTCTTCTCAGACCGTTTCAATAACATGCAGACAAAGGAAACTACCTACACTGCATTTATCGCAGAGTTAGAAGCGGGAAATGTAGAAACAGTTACATTTGGAAATTACCAGATTGATTACACCTTGGTAGATGACAAAGAGGAATACGAAATCACCTATTATACAGGTTATATTAACGATGAAGAGTTAATCCAGTCGGTAAAAACTATGACCACCAAAAATGGTGACAAGGTAGAAGTAAAAGCGACAGTGCCAGACACCACATCATCTATGATAATAGAAATCGTAGGATGGGTTCTCCCACTTGTGCTTATGTGGATTCTGTTAGGTTTCCTCATGAGAAAAATGGGTGGCGGCGCTATGGGCGTTGGCAAGTCTACTGCTAAGGTTTATGTAGAAAGAAGTACAGGAGTGACTTTTGCAGATGTAGCTGGACAGGATGAAGCAAAAGAAACATTGCAGGAAATGGTAGACTTCCTTCACAATCCTGCCAAATATAAAGAAATCGGTGCAAAACTTCCAAAAGGAGCTCTCTTAGTAGGGCCTCCAGGTACAGGTAAAACCCTTCTTGCAAAGGCTGTAGCAGGAGAAGCAAACGTACCATTCTTTTCATTAGCAGGTTCAGACTTTGTAGAGATGTTCGTAGGTGTAGGTGCTTCACGAGTAAGAGATTTATTCAAGGAAGCACAGAAGATGGCACCATGTATTATCTTTATCGATGAAATTGATGCTATCGGTAAGAGCCGTGATACAGGTCGTTATGGCGGTGGTAATGACGAACGTGAACAGACATTAAACCAGCTCCTTGCAGAAATGGATGGATTCGATACTTCAAAAGGTATCCTCATTTTGGCTGCAACCAACCGTCCAGAAGTATTAGACAAAGCATTACTTCGTCCAGGACGTTTTGACAGACGAGTAATCGTTGACAAACCAGACTTAAAGGGACGTTTAGAAACCCTTAAAGTTCATTCAAAAGATGTAAATATGGATGAAACTGTAGACTTAGATGCACTTGCGCTTGCAACTGCTGGTCTTGTAGGTTCAGACCTTGCAAATATGATTAATGAAGCGGCTATTTTAGCAGTAAAAGATGGTCGTAAGTTTGTAAATCAAAAAGATCTTTTCGAAGCCTTTGAATTAGTGGCAGTAGGAGGTAAAGAGAAGAAAGACCGCGTTATGAGTGAAAAGGAACGTAAGATCGTTGCTTACCACGAAGTAGGTCATGCGCTTGTATCTGCGCTTCAGAAGGATACAGAACCGGTACAGAAGATTACAATCGTACCACGTACTATGGGTGCGCTTGGTTATACACTTCAGACGCCAGAAGAAGAAAAATATCTGGAAACAAAAGATGAACTTATCGCAAAGATTACTACTTACATGGCTGGACGTGCGGCAGAAATGCTCCAGTTTGATTCTGCGACCAGTGGTGCTGCAAATGATATCGAAAATGCCACAAGAATTGCTCGTGCGATGATTACTATGTATGGTATGTCAGACCGTTTTGGTATGATGTGTCTTGCAACTGTGGAAAACCAGTACTTAAATGGTGCAGCAGGACTTATCTGCGGCGAGGATACAGCAGGGCAGATTGATGAGGAAGTGCTTGCACTCATTAATGCTTGTTATACCAGTGCTTATAATATGCTTGAAGAAAACAAAGAAGTCCTTGATAAGATTTCCGAATATCTCTTTGAAAAAGAAACCATTACAGGTAAAGAATTCATGAAGATGTATCGTGAACTTAAGG
>JAZURS010000102.1:0-10463 GCA_045606325.1 Agathobacter sp. | reverse complement strand
CCTCGTTTGTCATATTTGCCACTTGTCTACCCTCTTATTTTAACTGTCTAGCTATTTTCTTGCATATTGCAAAAATATCCGGATTAAATGCTTTACCAGATTCTCCTTCCAGTATCTGAATCGCCTCTTCCCTGCTATATGCATCACGATAAGAACGATGCTCCGTCAATGCATTGTAATAAGAAATCAGCGAAACCACCTGCGCCGGTAACGGAATATCATTACCGGAAATTCCCAATGGATATCCGGAGCCGTCCCACTTTTCATGGTGATATTTGGTAATATCACAGGACATATCTACAAAGTCGTTATAGTCGCCATCGTCTTTGATATCTTCCATAATCTGCGTACCAATCGCAGTATGCTTATGCATAATTGCAAGCTCTTCTTCTGTCAGTTTGCCATTCTTCTGCAAAATATCCAATGGAACGCCTACCATGCCCAAATCGCAAAGAGGTGCTGCCAGTTCAATCGTCTCTACAAAGGTATCTGACACAATGCTTTCATACTTTGGCGAAAGCTGCATTGCCTGTGCCAGAATCTTGCAGTTCTCCTGCAGTCTCTCAATATGACTATCATCAAATACGGCATTCTTACGAACAACTGTTAAAAGCGCATATAACACTTTCTTCTTTTCTGCTTCCAACTGGCGCAACTGTTCCGTAATCGAAACCTGTAATCGACGGTTCGTCTCTGCCAAGGTCTTGTTCATCTCTGCCAGCTTTAACTGTACCGCCACACGAGACTTTACAACCTCCTGGATAAAAGGCTTTGTCACATAATCTGCTCCGCCTGCTTCAAATCCCTTTACGATATCCTCCGCAGCGTCAAATGCAGAAATAAAGATAATCGGAATGTTTCTAGTCTTGATATCCTTCTTTACAACACTTGCAAACTCAAACCCGTCCATTTCCGGCATAGCAACATCCAAAAGAATTAAATCCGGAACGATACGCTCCATAATCTTTAGCCCCTGCATACCGTTTTCTGCGAGAACCGGCTGATATCCCATATCTGTTATTATATTGCGAAGCACAAATCGGTTTGTCTCCACATCATCGATAATCAAAATTCGTAACATAAAGCCTCCTGACTATAACAGCTTCATAAGCCCTTCATACGCTGCATTAGTCTTGTCATAATCTGCTTTTTGAACTGCCATTTTTAGGCGAAGGGATGCAGTTCGAATTTCCTGTGGTGCCGCATCCGTCAGTTGCTTGATTGCGGTCATAAAGGTCTCTGCCTTCTCCCAGTTATCCATTTCCACGCAAAGAATCAATTTCGATAAATTCTTTTCTAATTCTGCCTTGTTTTCTTCAGAACCAAATTCTTTTAACTGGGCATCTTCTTCTCTTCCCTGCATTACACCAGAAAGGAATGCCATTCTATCTACGGTTCCAGAATCCTTTTCCTGCTCTTCCTTAGGCAAGTCCACCCATACCGAAAAAGAAAAGATAGTTCCTTGATTTAATTCACTCTGCACATTAATGGTACCACCCATCATTTCCACTAACTGTTTACTAATATTTAGTCCAAGTCCTGTTCCACCATATTTTCTGGAAATGGATGCATCTACCTGTGAGAAACTCTTGAACAATTTATCCAGATTTTCCTTTGCAATACCTACTCCCGTATCTGTTACCAAAAAGAACAACTCTGCCTGCTGTCCCATCTGGGCAGTCTTTACAATTTCTACCGCAATCTTACCAACAGAAGTAAACTTTGTAGCATTTGAAATAAGGTTATTCAAAATCTGAACAATACGAAGTTCATCTCCTATAATATTGGTTGGAACTTCCGGTGAAATGGTCACGAAGAATTCCAAACCTTTTTCTGTAATTTTATGTATATGATTTCCTTTGACATAATCAATCATCTTTCGGAAATCAAACTCTCTTTTTTCTAAAGTAAATTTACCTGCTTCTAGTTTTGAGAAATCCAAAATATTATTGATGAGGGCATGCATGTCATTACAGCCACGCTCCATCAAATCTAAAATGCGAAGGAAGCCTTCATCTTCTGTTCTAGAGATTAGTTCCCTTGTATTTCCCAGAATGCCATTTACTGGAGTACGAAGTTCATGTGTAACATTTGCAACGAACTCTGATTTTACTTTAAGTGCGTCTTCTGCGTTCTTTTCTACCTGTTTGATACGTTTCTCAAGAAAATTACGATTCGTAATATCCTTCATAATACATACATATTCGTAATCATCATTTAGATTAGAAAACTTTGTTTCAACTGCAAAACAAGTCCGATTCAAGCGGTATGCCATCAGTTTTTGAGCCTGATCAGATCCAAACAAAATTTCGGTTTCAAATCCATCTGATTTTTCCTTAAACTCATTCGGAAAAATCTCACTAATATGTGTACCAATCAACTGACTATCATACTCTAGTTTTTCTTCTGCGATTTTATTTCCATAACATATATATCCATGGTTATCAAATGAAATAACCAGTTCTTCCATATGCTCCAAAATATACTTCGAAATGTTTTCTTGACCCATAGTTTTTCCCCTTTTGCCCCATCATTTCAAGACAAACTATATCTAGTATATTATAGGCAATTTTTGCGTTTTATGCAATCATATCTTTAGCATTTTGCACCAAAACAGAACACAAAAAACCCTATTATACAAACTTTAATCCAGTTTTATATAATAGGGTTATTTTTTCATATGTTTGTTACTCTAAATGAGATGTACAGTTTGGGCAACGAGTTGCTTCAATTGGAATTTCACTCATACAATATGGACATTTTTTCGTAGTAGGAGCTGCTGGAGCTTCCTCTTCTTTCTTTGCTAATTTATCACCCAAAAAATTGATTGCTTTAATCATACAAAAAATTACAAAAGCTGTAATTAAGAAATTGATTACTGCAGTAATAAAATTACCATACAAGAGTGTTGGTGGCTTTTCGCCCTCGCCCATCACTAATTGCAAATGAGTAAAATCAACACCACCGAAAATTGCTAAAAGAGGACTAATAATGTCGGTATTCAAAGAGTTGACTATCGATGTAAACGCACCACCAATGATAACGCCGACTGCCATATCAATGACATTTCCTCTCATTATAAATTTCTTGAATTCTTCAATAAATCCTTTCATTTGTGCCCCTCCATTTACGCTTATCCAAGAAGTGCCTTATCTGAAGAAAATTCCTGTCCACTGACATCTTCAAACTTCTGAAGCAAATCTTCTACCGTAAGTTTCTTCTTTTCCTCTGGACCAATATCCAGTACCACATTACCCTCGTTCATCATAATAAGTCTATTACCATGAGCGATTGCATCTTTCATATTATGCGTAATCATGATGGTTGTCAAATTATTTTCTGCTACGATTTTATCCGTAAGTTCCAAAACCTTTGCCGCGGTCTTTGGATCAAGTGCTGCTGTATGCTCATCCAAAAGTAATAATTTAGGTTTCTGTAAGGTAGCCATGAGTAGTGTTAGTGCCTGACGCTGTCCTCCTGATAAAAGACCCACCTTTGAAGTCATACGGTCTTCCAAGCCTAAATCCAGCATTTTTAGCATTTCTTTATACTGTTTCTTTTCCTCGGCAGAAATTCCCCAGCTAAGACCTCTCTTCTTTCCTCTTCGAGATGCAAGGGCTAAGTTTTCTTCAATCTGCATTGTTGCAGTCGTACCAGTCATCGGATCCTGGAACACGCGTCCAAGATACTGCGCACGTTTGTGCTCTGGAAGTCCCGTTACATCCACACCATCGATAAGAATTGACCCTTCATCAATTGGCCATACCCCTGCGATTGCATTTAGCATCGTAGATTTACCGGCTCCATTACCACCAATAACAGTTACAAAATCGCCTTCATTTAATGTAAGATCTACACCATTTAAAGCTACTTTTTCATTAATTGTACCCAAGTTGAAGGTCTTATGAATATTATAAAGTTTTAACATATCCTAGACCTCCTTCTTTTCCTGCTCCATCGCTTTCAAAGCAAGAGCACTCTTCTTTCCAGCCATCTTGAAAGAGTTTTTCTGCTGTGCACGCAAGTATGGCACTGCAAGGAAAACAGCTACGATAACTGCTGTGAAAAGTTTTAAATCATTTGGATCCATGCGGAGCCAGATTACAATACCAATAACTACATAGTAAATAATTGCACCTACTACAACGAAAGAAAGCTTCATTGCAAAGTTTGCTTTTTTGCCAAAGATTGAGTCGCAGAACACTTCACCAATAATAATTGCTGCCAAACCGATAACGATAGCTCCACGTCCCATGTTTACATCTGCAAAGCCCTGGAACTGAGATAGTAAGCCGCCTGACATTGCAACCAAACCGTTGCTTAAGCATAACGCAATTAACTTCATATTATCATTATCAATACCTTGTGCCTTACTCATGGCTGGATTACATCCAGTGGCACGAATCGCAGATCCCTGCTCTGTACCAAAATACCAGTACATGATAGCAATAAGCACCGCACAAAATACCACTGCCGAAATAATTGCTGCAGTAACATTTCTAGAACTTAAAATCAAATTATATTTGTCTACACTAAGCGCCTTATTTGAACCACCCAAAACATGTAAGTTTACCGAAAACAAAGCAATCTGGGTCAAAATACCTGCAAGGATTGGTGGAATACCAAATCTTGTATGTAATACACCAGTACATAAACCAGCTGCCATACCTGCTATCGTTGCTACCAAAAGTGCAACCCATACATTACACCCACTGGTAGTCAACATTACGGTAACTGCACCACCTGTTGCAAGCGAACCATCTACTGTCAAATCTGCAAAGTCCAGCAAACGAAACGTAATATATAGACCTAATGCCATTACTCCCCATACTAAGCCCTGTGCAATATTTGATGGAAGTGCATTTACAAATGCTATTGGATTTAAAGCTACCATATAACTAAAAAACATCGAATTTCCCTCTCTTATTCTGCAGCGATTTCTTCATATCCTTCTGGAATCTCTACATTTAATTCTGCTGCGTTTGTAGCATTGTACATTTTTGCTGTTTCTGGCGCAAATTCAACTTCCATAGTTGCTGGATCCGCACCATTTACAAGAATTTCATAAGCCATAAGACCTGTCTGATAACCAAGGTCATAGTAATCAATCGAAAGTGTTGCTACACCACAACCTGAACAGATGCCTGATTCTCCAGCAAAGATTGGTGTTTTTGCTGGAAGCGCAACGTTGTTAATCGCTTCTGTACAGTCTGCAACTACGTTATCTGTTGGAACATAGATTACATCACTGTTGTCACATGCACTCTTTGTTACCTGTGCTACGTCATTTGAATCTGTAAAAGTAAATACTTCTGTTTCATATCCTAATTTTTTAAGTTCTGCAGAAATTACATCTGACTGATATTTACTATTTGCTTCTGCTGAACAATAAAGGATACCAACTTTTTTTGCATCTGGGAATAATTCCTTTAAGCAAGCTGCCTGCTGATCAAGTGGAGCAAGGTCAGAAGTACCTGAAATATTTTTACCAGTTACACCTTTCCAATCATCCATATCCAATGCTGTTGCATAATCTGTAATTGATGTTCCAAGAATTGGAATCTCATTTGTAGATGATGCCGCAGACTGTAATGCTGCTGTTGCATTTGCCATAATCAAATTATACTGGTTTGCCACGAATGTGTTTGTAATAGTAGCACACTGTGTAGATTCACCAGATGCTACCTGTACATCGATATATACTTCATCACCAAGTTTCTCTTCTAATGCAGCCTTAAAGCCTTCTGTTGCTGCATCAAGTGCTGGATGCTGAACCAGCTGACAAACACCTACTGTATATTTGGCAGCAGAACCGCCACATGCTGTCATCGACAATGCCATCACTGCTACCAACGCAAGTGATACAAATTTCATAATTTTTTTCATAGTTTATTCCTCCCATGTACACGCGCGCACTTTAGTGCACTAACGTGTGTATTGACTTAATTATAATCATGAGGAATAGAAACGTCAAAGAACTAAAATTTATAGTTATTCTAAACTTTAGTTATAATATGATAGAATGAAATGTAATATTAGGAATGGAGACAAGAAAATGAAATTTATCTCATGGAACGTAAACGGCCTTCGTGCCATCGTACAGAAAGGCGATTTTACAGACTTTTTCAACAAAATAGACGCAGATTTCTTCTGCTTACAGGAAACAAAATTACAGGAAGGTCAAATTGAACTGGATTTGCCAGGTTATCACCAGTATTGGAACTATGCAGTTAAAAAAGGCTACTCTGGCACTGCGATTTTCACCAAACACGAACCAATTTCTGTAAGTTATGGCATCGGTATTAAGGAACATGATCAGGAAGGTCGTGTTATTACTTTAGAATATCCAGAATTCTATATGATTACCTGCTATACTCCAAATTCACAGAACGAATTAGCGCGTTTGGATTACCGTATGACCTGGGAAGATGCTTTCCGTGCATATCTTTTAGAATTGGATGCAAAGAAACCTGTCATCGTTTGTGGAGACCTTAATGTGGCCCACAAAGAGATTGACCTTAAAAATCCTAAGACAAACCGTCGCAACGCTGGTTTTACAGACGAAGAACGTGGCAAGATGACAGAACTTCTTGGTGCAGGATTCACGGATACCTTCCGCCACTTCTACCCTGATGTAGAACAGATTTATTCCTGGTGGTCATATCGCTTCAAAGCTAGAGAAAAGAATTCTGGATGGAGAATCGACTACTTTATCACATCTTCGTCTATGGACAATAGACTTGTGGATGCGAAGATTCATACCGATATCTTTGGTTCAGACCATTGCCCTGTAGAGTTGGAAACTAATCACATTTTATAAAACGAAAAAGAGGTAGCATTTCTGATATATCCCAGTAGCTACCTCTTTATTTTTACTCAATTACATTGCACGTATCTGCTCTATCATCTCTCTCATATCCGCGTCCAAATCATTCCTAGAGCTATAGTGAATGCATCCCACTATTTCTGGAATCACCATTCTTGCAGAGGAACACACTATTACAGGCACATCAATTCCTCTTGCCTGTAACTCCTCTATCACATACATCCCAGCCTGTACTTCCATCCCGCCTTTTGACATTGGAAAATACATATCTGATACAACGAGATCATATGGCTTACCTTCTGCAATCGCTGCCTCAACCATATCAAGACCATCTACTGCATTGTCTACATGATCAATATAAGGAATCCCGCATCGTTCCAATGCTCTTCTTACTGCAACGTGTTTTGAAGGTAAATCCTCAATATTAAGCACTTTTCGAACTATCATAATCTACCTCTTTTACATCCCTACATCTTTTAAGGAATCAAATAAATCCAAATCTGACTGTGTAACCTTCATGTTAGAAGTAATAGGTTCCTGATCTGGTTTTGTTACAGTTATTTCGATTACGGTACCTTCTGGAAATCCACTAGAAAATACATAACTTAAAAACGCCATAAATTTGGGATGGTTTGCTTTAAAAGTATTTACCGCATTCATTACTTTCATCATTGCTGCTGGGTTCATAGCCATATCTCTTCTCTCCTTTATTTATAACTCTTTAAAAACTCTTTATAAAACGCTACTGCATCTGCAATAGCTTCTACATCAATATTTTCATTTTCACTATGCACGGATGCTAACTGCTGTGCAGACAAACGGATTGGTGCAAAACGAAGAATACAAGGACATATATCCGTGAAATGTCTTGCATCTGTTCCTGCTGGTAAAATCATTGGTATAGGCGGATACGCTGGAAAAACTTTCTTAATGCACTCGAATGTATATGCCAACTGTGGTTTTGTCATATCCGCGGGTTCATGGTATTCCGATTTCGCATCTATCTCTACCATGATATCATATTTCTTCGCTACATTAATAAAACTCTGTAAATCCGTCTTCCAATCTGTGCTATCTACTGGTCGAAGCGTCGCTCTCGCAGTACAGGATTTCAGTTCTGCACTACCTTCGATTTTATTGAACACACAAGTTGTCCCCAAAAGTCCACCTGCAGCTGGACTAAGCGACGGCATAATTTTCTTCAAAATTCCGCCAAACAACCACAGATTTCCAAACACTAAGTTCATTGGAAACTTACAATGTGGTGCCATATGAGTAAACATAGCCGTAATCTGCGGATTTAATCTACGAATAAATATATTTTTACTAGCAATCTCATGGATAAAGGCTGACATTCGTTCTACTGGCGTCGCCTTCTGTCCTGCGGTAAGACCTGCATGTGCCGAACCTGTCGTGGTTGTACAATTTAAATGATAAAATCCCTTTTCATGCACTGCTACCATAGCACATTTTTCTACCTTCATTCCAGCAACTGGTGGTTCAATCACTGCACCACCTTCATCCAGAATTACTTCAAATGTAATCCCTTTTTCTTTGAAATATTCTACGGCACTCGGTATACCATCTCCTGCTATTTCTTCATTATGAGATGAACCAATATACACATTACATGGCGGTTTATATCCTTCACTTAATAATTCTTCTAATGCTGAGAACTCTGCAAATAATGGTGTCTTGGTATCTACCGTACCTCTCCCCCATACTTTATCCTCAGCAATTTCGCCTGAAAAGCCATCGTATTTCCACTCACCATCTACAGCAACTACATCGTGGTGTGACATAATCATAATATTTCTACTAGTATTTTCACCCTCGATGCAATACATCCAGCAATCATCACTAAATACCATCTTTTTTGCCTTCATATGTATCAGCGGAAAAAGTTCTTCCATGACTATTCTAAGTTTTGCAAATTCGGTATCATCATAACTATCTTTGACCGAAACAGTCTTGCACCGTATCATTTTCTGAAGTCTTTTTGCATAAGTTTCCATTGCATTTTTATGCCTTTATGGCATATTCCCTTCTATGACATTTTTGAATGTACATACTTTAATATATCTGTATTATCCTGCAACATTCTACAACCAATTATGTAAGTACCGTTATCATCCGTGGAACGAATAATAACACCTGTAAGTGTTTTACCCTGTAACACATCAAAATCTTGAATCCTTAACGAAATCTGCTCTCCAATTGCATCTGCAAAACGTAAATCTTTACATGCAAAAGCAAATCCTCCCGCACTTATATTGACCATACGACCAGCAAATACCGCTCCGTCTTCATTCCATGAACCTTCACACGTATTTCTCATTGGCAAACGAGGATATTTACGACGATTCATAACCTTTGGATTATCGTCAAGTTTAAGTAAGCAGTTACCATCCTCATCTATTTTTCTAATCTTAACGTCATTCCAGATATAAATGGAATTATTCACAATAACATGTACTTCATGTTTTTGTTTTCCACCCTGGTTTTCTTTGAAATAATGTTCCACACCATCTGAAGGTTTGATTCTCATTTCTATACCTTCTGCAGAAACAACTTCTGCAGAATATTCTTTTTTACTTCCTTCTGGAATCAATAGTACTTTCATACCTGGCACTACATCTTCCAAACTCATGAAGCCTCCAGAACCAAGTTCTTCCACTAATTTACCTACTACCACTTCGATATTGATAACATTACGTGCAGTTTCTTCGTATTTACTGAGCATTGTGGTTGAAGCATCCTTCGAATTTGCAGCACTTTCTGTAATGGTATCCATAATACCTTCTACTTCTCTCATATTTGATACCATATGTTCATTCGATTCTTTCATCTGCTTCATAGCCGCATCCACGACCTGAATTTCTTCTCCTAAATGTCCTGCATCCTCTGCAATTGTGCTAACGCTCGTATTAATGCTCTGCATTCTATTCAGATTATCCGAAATCAAACCTAAAATTACGGTGATGGATTCTGTCATTTTCTCTGAAGTTTCTTCTAAAAGTTTTAAAGCATCCATAATCTTTTCAGAAGACTCTTGTGTGCCTACACTTAAGTTTCGGATTTCTTCTGCAACAACAGCAAATCCTTTTCCTGCATCACCAGCTCTTGCTGCTTCTATGGAAGCATTAAGCGCCAATAAATTGGTTTGGGAACTGATATTAGTAATCGTACCTGTTTCTGCTTTCACCTTATCAAAATGGTTTGTAAAGTCATTCAAAATAGCCTCTACTTCTGTAGAGAGTTCAGCCATTGCATTTGTTGAATTTACTGTCTCTGCCAATTCTACGCTACTGTCCTGAGCCTGAGTTGTTGACTTCTGACTGATTTCCAAAATTCTACCCATAAGCTCAGTTACATTTTCTACCTGGTTATCAATATCTTCTGTCATCTGAATCGAAGATATAATTCTGTCACTCAAGATATCATTCTGTTCAGATAACGCTGCCATACTGTCTACTACTTCATTCGCGCTATGCTTGTTTTCATCTGCTAACTCACGTACTACAGTTACACCATCTACAACAGAATTGCTAGCACCTTTTACCTGTTTTACAGTGGTAACCACTCGATCCAGATTATCCCTAACAGAGTTCAAAAGAGTCTCATCTGAAACACTCAT
>JAZURS010000101.1:0-7952 GCA_045606325.1 Agathobacter sp. | reverse complement strand
GCCGACCAGATTATTATGAGTCAGTTTTAGATTACATAAACTTCATAAAATCTTAATGTGTTAGGGCATTGGATATTAATGTTTATTTCGCTACAATGGAACCATGATAAATCATGATTTTATTGTAGCGATTTTACTTGGAGGAAAAAATGTACAACGTATTAGTGTGTGATGATGAAAAAGATATCGTATCTGCTTTGCGAATTTATATAACCAGCGAAGGCTATAATGTGTATGAAGCGAGCAACGGAAAAGAGGCAGTAGAAGTGGTAGAAAACGAAGATATCCATTTGGTTCTTATGGATATTATGATGCCGGTGATGGATGGAATTCAGGCGATGGTAAAAATCAGGGAGAAATCAAATGTTCCAGTGATTCTTCTTACAGCAAAGGGGGAAGACACAGACAAGGTCCTTGGTCTTACTGTAGGAGCAGATGATTATGTTACCAAGCCATTTAACCCAGTAGAATTACAGGCAAGGGTAAAATCCCAGCTTCGTCGATACATGCTTCTTGGAAGCGGAAATCAGTCTGTTGGAAAAGCACGCATGGGCGGAATTGAAATGGACGATAAAGCAAAAGAAGTAACCTTGGACGGGGAAAAAGTAAACCTTACCAGAACAGAATACGATATTTTAAAACTCCTTATGGAACATCCAGGTGAGGTATTCTCACCAAATGAAATTTATGAAAAAGTTTGGAAGGATAATCCTTTTGGAACAGAAAATACAGTAGCTGTACATATTCGACACTTACGAGAAAAAATCGAGTACAATCCACAAGAACCACGTTACCTGAAAGTTGTTTGGGGACGCGGTTATAAGATGGAAGGAGACTGATTATGAAAAAATATTTACAGAGTAGTTGGATGAGAGTTCTATCAAGTATTATATGTACGATTTCTATCATAACCATGATAATTGGGATTTTGGCATTTGCTGTTGTAACAGAATTTGGTGGTACCGGTGAATTGTATGATGCGGGATATGATAGAATTGCAGAAAACTATGGACTCTATGCAGTTGAGATGCTAGAAGGCGGACTTTCAGAGGAGCTTGCGGAGGACTTCGAAGAAAAACAGATTAAGTGTGCTATTAAGCGAGTTTCTAAACTGCCAGGTGAGAATGAGGAAATAATTACTTCAGAAGAAGTATTATTTGAAAATGGCGCGATGGGAGACGGCAGAGTTCTTGAGATACGTGTAGCTCCAGAATCGATTCGTCGTTATAGAACAACTTCTCTAGCAGGTGCGTTATTTGGTTATAATGATTACTCAGATAGCAATAATGAATGGATGGAATTCCCAATTGAGAAAGTTGTTTTTGATCCAACCAGTGGTCTGTTTTACTACCAAACTAGTATGGGTCTATATGAAGTAGAGAGAATTATTGTTGAATATGGAGAAAAAACCATTATAGGGGTGCCTGAAACATTAGATGAAGAGGGAACCACAAGTGATGTTATAGAAAATGGTGAAACTACATATGTCGTAGAAGATGAAGTTGTTGCAGGTGACTATACAGCTCAGCTTACAGATAATGGATATACGGTATATGAAGGGGAATCTGTTGATTATGTGCTCGGATGGGGAGATGGAAAGCGAGGATATCTAAATGGTTATTATGATGCTGTTTTAAATACCGATGGGTATGCGACATGGAATAGAGTTATTATTGATGGCTGGGTTATGGAGCTTGGATCGGTTGGAGAATGGGCAAATACCATAGAGGTAGTACCTGAGGGGAATTTGGATTTAAATATGGTTAGAACCGGTGATTACATTGTGGGCAATGATACCATTTCCTGTCCATATGGAGAAGATATGGACATCTATCAGGTATATGTTAGCTGTGAGGAAGAAGCTGGTGAAAGCTTATTTTCTGAATGGAATGAGATGATGCTTGGCATTACGTTGCTTTATAGTATCTCTATGCCGATGATAGTATTTGGGTTTATTGTTTTTGTAATAAGCTTTGTGCTGATGATTTATTCTGCTAAGAATGACAAAGAGCAGTTGAACTTTATGGAGAAGGTGCCAGTATTCTTATATAGTGGTGCGATGTTCTTTGTAGAGGCCATGTTAATTGCAGCAATCGTTCTTGGTGCAGAGTGGGCAATTTCGAATGACATAAAGGATATAGAAAATCTAATTCTTTTAGGTATAACTTTGTCTATAGTAGCAGTGTGGTTAGCATTAAACTGGTTCCAGAATATTGTGACAAGAATCAAATGTAAGAGTTTTTGGAGAACTTCTGAAATTTATTACTTGTATCTGCTTGTAAAAAATAGCTGGAATACGATTGTAAAGTTCCTTGCATTTATTTGTAAGCCATTTGTGGCCGTATATGAAGCAATAAAGGATTTCTGTAAGATGGCGAAAGAAAATGTTCCTCTATTCTGGGGAGGCATGATACTATTTGGAGTTGTATCTTTTATAGAATTCTTCATTTTTATGAACTATTGTTGGTATGGCGGCGGTTATGTGTTGCTGTACATAATTTTCAAAGGCCTTGAAGCAGTTGCGTTGATGGCTGTACTGTATTATATGCAGCAATTACACGAAGGCAGTAAGCGTGTTGCATCCGGGGACATGTCACAACCAATTGATACCAGTAAAATGTTCTGGAAGTTTAAAGAGCATGGGGAGAACATCAACAAAGTAAGTGATGGTATCGCAGTTGCTGTGAATGAACGCATGAAGAGCGAGCATTTTAAAACAGAGCTCATTACGAATGTATCGCATGATATCAAAACACCTTTAACTTCTATTATCAATTATGTGGACTTGATTAAAAAGGAAAATGTTCAGGACGAAAAACTAAAAGAATATGTCGACGTTTTAGACAGACAGTCTGCAAGACTGAAAAAACTGATTGAAGATTTGATGGAAGCATCAAAGGCTTCTACTGGAAACCTTGCAGTAACATTTGAAGAATGTGACATAGAAGTTCTTTTAACTCAGGTAATAGGAGAGTTTGAAGAAAGATTAGAAAAGAACCAATTAGAAGTGGTTGTAGATAAGCCAGAACATCCATTAAAGATGATGGCAGATGGCAGACACATGTGGAGAGTCTTAGATAATCTTTTGAATAATACCTGCAAATATTCTTTGCCAGGAACGAGGGTATATGTTTCTTTGAAGCAAGACAATAAAGAGGCGGTAATTGTATTTAAGAATATCTCTAAGACAGCACTTAATATTCCAAGTGAGGAGTTATTAGAGCGCTTCGTAAGAGGTGATAGTTCTCGTAACACAGAGGGCAGTGGTTTAGGCTTATCAATTGCACAGAGTCTAACGGAGCTTATGAAAGGGAAGATGTCTTTAGAAATAGATGGAGACTTGTTTAAAGTAACACTTAGATTTCCACTTATATAAGAAAAAAACTCGGATGATATTCATCCGAGTTTTTTATATATACTATGATCTTTTTTGTCTTTGTTTAATATTCACGTAGGAAGATAAATCACGACAGGATTTTGTAATAACAAATCCATAGATAATATAATCTTCCGTTTCTTCAATTCGAACGACATTTCCTTCTAACTCTAATTCATGACCAGCATCTTCATAGCGAAGTAATGCATGTGTTCCCTGGCTTAAACCGAGTTCTTTTTTTCGGTCTGTAATAGAAAAACCTGTAAGGCTCACGTCACGAACAACTACTTCTACTTCACCGTGTCCAGTAACACGAAGCTTTGCATAATGTGAAACTCCTACACGGAAACTGTTACGACGATTATGACGACGACCACCATCTGCCTTTACTTGTAAAAGATACTGCCCCTGATAATAAACAACGGTAGAGTTCATCCAGATGTAAGGAATACCTTCGGCATTGGTATAAATAACGTTGATATTTACATTATCAAATTTTAAAACTTGTCCGCTACTGTTGTCTAAGGTGATGAGTGCAATATTATCTCTTAGATGTCTTGTAATACTGGCACCCATTTCCATGCTTTTATTTCCACTACTTAGATTTAACAACAAGCGGCTGCCAACTTCAATTTCACTAAATTCTTGTTTCAAGGCAAACCTCCAAAATTAAATAACATACGACGGTGGTAAGTTATTTCCTTTATCCCCTAGCTTTGTTGTAATATAGGAAGGTAAATCGCGGCAAGAGCGTCGAATCAAAAAACCATAAATGTTATAGTCATCTCTTTGCTCAATGCGGGCAACAACCCCATATAAATCAATAACATGGTCTAAATCTTCAAAATAAATGGAAGCACCATCTTCTTTAGATAAAGATAATTCATGTTTCTTATCCGCAATAGAAAAGCCGTTTAAGCTTACGTCTTTTACCGCAACCTTATAAATCTTATCATCGGCTGTACGCAACTGTGCTGCGTGAGAAATGCTGACACGATAAGCAATTCTACGATTATATCGAGTGCCATCTCCTTTGATTTGAAGTACATAATTGTTCTTGAAATAAACAATCTTGCACTTTTTCCACACATATGGATAACCATCATCAGAAATATAAATAACTTCTATCTCCATATGATCAAATTTCAGCACCTGTGTTACCGATGTTTCAAATGAAATGGTCGCAATATCTTCTCGAATAAGATTTATGATGTTTCCATGCATTTTGGTATGTACTGAACCACTATGTAATATGAATATAATAGGACTTCCGTCTTTAATTTCAGAAAAACTGACTTTCATATTTCCCCCATATATAGCCATTCTTATCAAAATTATACCATGATACTTTACTCAATAAAAGTATTTTTTACAATTTGTTAGTTTGGAATAAACTGAATATTTAGATCTACATTTCCTTCTATGCCAGGAACGCTTCCAGTTTCAGAATATTGCCAAATGCTAAAATCATAAGGGGTCTGTGGAGTTGCTTCATAATCAGCATACCAGAAATCATAATCCTGTAACTCCAACATATCGAAAAGAGTTGCCTCCCAAATCATATTGCTATAGACCATAGGAGTATAACCGGCTTCTTTAATTGCTTCACAAAAAACGATAGTGTTTTTTGTAAATTGTTCACCTGTTACATTATCAGTACGAGCTTCGTCATCAGAGATAAGTTCCGGATCATAAACGATAGGCATTTGTAATTGATAGCCTTCCAAAGCGCTTAATACAAAATTTGCTTCTTCCAATGCTTCCGTTTCGTTAATAGCCTGAGAGAAGAAATATACGCCAAGGTCGATTCCATATTTTCTTGCGTTCTGGATATTATAATGGAAGGTGCTATCTATTTCCAGAGAACCTTCTGGACCATAACCACGATAACCAAGACGAAGAATTGCAAATTCGTAGCCTGCTTCTTTTACCTGTTTCCAATCAATTCTTCCCTGCCATTTGGAAACATCGATTCCTTTTCGAATCGTGTAATTTTCATCACCAACATAGGAGATTCCGTTTTCGTCATTGGTAAGATAATTCCAGTTGTAAGGATGTTTTTTTGCATCTTCCAGAATCTCGGTTTCATACCAGTTTCCTTTTACATCCACAAATCGAAGGATTTCTGGTTCTTTTTCTGTTTCGACAGGAACAGATTCTGTGGAGGGAATATCAGAAATGGCAGAGTGTGGTTTTCCACACCCTGCCAATCCAAATAAACTTGCAATTATAGTCATCCATAAAAGCTGTTTTTTTAATTTCATTAATAGTTCTCTACTTTTCTTTCGAAGTAAGCTTGTGGATGATTACATGTTGGACAAACCTCAGGAGCTTCTTCGCCATAGTGGATATGACCACAGTTGCGGCATTTCCATCCAAGTGGAGCATCACCGTTGAAAGTCTTGCCTTCTTCGATGTTTTTCAAAATCTTGTTGTAGCGTTCTTCGTGAGCTTTTTCTACACCAGCTACCAGACGGAATTTTGCTGCAAGTTCTGGGAAGCCTTCTTCTTCGGCTTCATCAGCCATACGAGCATACATGTTTGTCCATTCATCATTTTCGCCTTCAGCAGCCCATTTTAAATTCTGAGCAGTATCACCAAGCCCGTGGAATTCTTTGAACCACATCTTAGCATGTTCTTTTTCCTGGTCAGCTGTTTCCTGGAAAATAGCTGCAATCTGTTCATAACCAGCTTTCTTTGCTACAGATGCAAAGTAAGTGTATTTGTTACGAGCCATTGATTCGCCAGCAAATGCTTCCATCAAGTTTTTCTCTGTTTTTGTTCCTGCATATTTAGACATAATGCAATCCTCCTTGTCTTTCATTTGGATATTAACCAAAGTATCTCTTTAATAAGCCTTCAAGAGCTTTTCCATGTCTAGCTTCGTCACGAGCCATTTCGTGAACTGTGTCATGGATAGCATCAAGGTTCTGTGCTTTTGCACGTTTAGCGAGATCTGTTTTTCCTTCTGTTGCGCCGTGTTCAGCAGCTACACGAAGTTCGAGATTTTTCTTTGTAGAATCTGTTACTACTTCACCAAGTAATTCTGCAAACTTAGCTGCGTGTTCAGCTTCTTCCCAAGCTGCTTTTTCCCAGTAAAGACCAATTTCTGGGTAACCTTCACGATGAGCTACGCGAGCCATAGCAAGGTACATACCTACTTCTGTACATTCACCTTCAAAGTTTGCACGAAGATCCATAAGGATATCTTCACTAACGCCCTGTGCAACACCTACTACGTGTTCTGCAGCCCAAACTTTTTCGCCTGCCTGCTCAACAAATTTTTCTGGTCCTACTTTACAAACTGGACACTGTTCTGGAGCGCTATCGCCTTCATGAACATAACCACATACTGTACATACAAATTTTGACATAATACTTGTCCTCCTTAAAGATAAAATAAATTTAGTTTTGAAATTAATGTGTTTGCATACAGTCTGGACAAAGTCCAAAAAACTGTATCATATTTCCCTCTATAATACCAGGGAAGTTTTCTGATGCATGAGCATTTAATTTCTCTGGATATTCAAATGGAATGTCTAATACATTATAACACATTCTGCACTGAAAGTGGCAATGTGGTTTTGCATTTCCATCGAATCTGTCTGGCCCTGCACCAGTTGATATTTTCTGAATCTCACCCAACTCAGATAAGAGGGAGAGATTGCGATAGACAGTTCCCAAGCTGATGTTTGGAAAAACTTCTTTGATATCCATATATACCGTTTCAGCGGTTGGATGATCACATCGGCTCATTAAGTTGTCTCTTATCGCATCGCGTTGGCGACTGTGTTTTATCATGAGTATCTCTCCTTTCATAACAATAATAGGAACTGTTACTAATATTAATATAACATAAGTTTTTCAAATGTCAACATAAATTTTTAATCAAATAAAAATAAGATGCATAAACTAGTAATAATATAATAGGAGAAAACTGGGACATGAAACGATTTGTTACATATTTATATGAATGCGAAAGAGGAAACAAAATAAAGAATGTAGGATTTATCCGTATAAATGTACGGGGTAATGAAACGACTATGGAGGTATATATTAGAAATTTCTCGCATGGAAATGGAGTGGGAAAAATGTATGCTGTAATATATAAAGAAGAGATACAAGGAATTGAGTTAGGTGAACTCAAAATTTCTGGCGGACAAAGTGATGGATGCTTTGTAATTGAGACAGAGGACATAATGGAAAGTGGTTTTTCATTAAACCATATTGTAGGAATTGGAATTCGGTTTAATGATGGAAAATATATTGCAAGTTGCTGGAAGGATGAGTTTGCTGGCGAGATTGTAAGGGGAGAGTTTTGGATAGAGGATCCGGGGACGGAGGCTGAAGATGTTGATGAGATGATAGAAGTTCAAGTGGCTGAGGTGGAAGCAACTATAGAAAAACAGAGTATTCATGTGGATAGAGGGGCAATTTATGAAAAAATAGACCTATCTCAAATACGAGATTTGCCTAGCCCCAATTGGCACCTTTCGACGAACAGCTTTCTGGTACACGGGTTCTGGAACTATGGGTACTTGGTCCTTAAAAAGGAAATGGAGGAAGGTAAAGAGAT
>JAZURS010000100.1:0-58953 GCA_045606325.1 Agathobacter sp. | reverse complement strand
ATTACAGCTGGTTCTAACATGTCAGATGATGAAATCGAAAGAGCAGTAAAAGAAGCTGCTGAATTCGAAGCACAGGATAAGAAACGTAAAGAAGCTATCGATACAAGAAACGATGCAGATGCATTCGTATTCCAGACACAGCAGGCACTTGATCAGGTTGGAGAACAGATTTCTCCAGAAGATAAAGCAGCTGTAGAAGCAGACATCAACGCTGTAAAAGCTATCTTAGATGCTAATCCAGAAGCAGATCAGATGAGTGAAGCAACTGTAGCAGAACTTAAGGCTGCTCAGGAAAAACTTACTGAAAGTGCTCAGAAAGTATTTGCTAAGATGTATGAACAGGCACAGGCTGCACAGGGTGCTGCAGGCGCAGGCCCAGATATGAGCGGCTTCACAGGCGGTGCTAATGCAGGCGGCACATCAGCTCCAGAAGATGATGTTATCGATGCAGACTTTAAAGAAGTGTAAAAACTGTTTAGCCATTCCACATAAAAATAAGCTACGAGTAAGCTTGCTTACAGAGTAGCTTATTTGTGTGTGGATTTGGCGTTCAGCCAAACATCGAGATTTGTAGTTGCGAAGCAACGGAATAGCTACGAAGTAGCGAAATCGAGATGAGGCTAAACGGAAAGGATAATTATATGGCGGATAAACGTGACTACTACGAAGTCCTTGGCGTTTCTAAAAGCGCTGATGACGCAGAAATAAAAAAGGCATTCCGTACTCTTGCGAAAAAGTATCATCCAGATGCACATCCAGGAGATGCTGAATGCGAAGCAAAATTTAAAGAAGCACAGGAAGCCTATGCTGTACTTAGTGATGCTGAAAAACGTAGACAATATGATCAGTTTGGTCATGCTGCCTTTGATGGTGCTGGTGGAGCAGGTGGATTTGACTTCTCTGGCATGGATATGAGCGATATCTTTGGAGACATTTTCGGAGATTTCTTCGGAGGTGGCTTCGGAGGAGGATTCGGCGGCGGACGCCGTTCCAACAATGGTCCTAGACAGGGTGCAAATGTACGCATGAGTGTAAGAGTTTCTTTTGAAGAAGCTGTATTTGGTTGTGAAAAAGAAATCGAATTCAACTACAAAGAAACTTGTAAGACCTGTGGCGGTAATGGTGCAAAACCAGGCACATCTCCAGAAACCTGTCCAAAATGTGGCGGTAAAGGTAAGGTAGTTATGAATCAGCAGACCTTATTTGGTATGATGCAGAACGTAACTACATGTCCGGACTGTAACGGTAGCGGTAAGATAGTAAAAGAACGCTGTACAGACTGCTATGGTAGTGGATACATTGTAAAGAAAGTAAAGAAAACAGTAGAAATCCCTGCAGGTATCGATAACGGACAGTGTGTCCGTGTGCGTGAATTTGGTGAACCAGGTATTAATGGTGGGCCAAGAGGAGATTTACTTGTAGAAGTAGTAGTATCTAGAAGTTCGCAGTTCGAACGACAGGATATGAATATCTTCTCGGATGCAAATATTACTTATGCGATTGCTGCCTTAGGTGGTGATGTACGTATCAAGACAGTAGATGGCGATATCATCTATACTGTAAATCCAGGAACACAGTCAGGTACACGTATCCGACTTCGTGGAAAAGGTGTACCATCTGTAAGAAATAAAGATGTACGTGGCGACCACTATGTAACCCTTGTAGTAGAAACACCAAAGAATCTGAGCAAGGAAGCAAAAGAAGCTCTTCGTAAGTTTGATGAGCTTACAGGTGGCTCTCTCACAAAAGAAGGTGGTGCTTCTACAGACAAGAAGAAAAAAGGATTTATGGATAAAATCAAAGAATCTTTAGATGATTTATAAAAGTTGATTTATGAAAAAGTTCCCAACAATATTGGGAACTTTTTTTAATACTTCGTACATTTTGCCAATAGACTTACCACACTAAATATAGTATCATAACTTCATTGCGTGACTAAATATTGAAATTTTTTAAAAAAGATACTATTGTTTACGGGGATAACGTCCGATATATAATGTATCAATGATATTTTTGGAACCCCAAGGTTGTGTACGGATGAAAGGATTGTGTCATGACACTCATTGAAGAACGCAAAGAGTTAGAGGAGCAGAGACGTAATCTTGACTTGGAAAAAAAGGAATTTTTCAGGAAAGTGGAGATTGAGGACCGTAGAATCGAACAGCAGAAGACATTGTTCGAAATGAAATTTCAGATATTAGAAGCAGAATTGGTAAAACTTGCTGCAGAACGAGAAGAGATAGAGAAGAAAAAAGCATTTTACGACCGTGTGGAAGAATTCCAGGCGCGTTCGCGTGCTAGCTTGCCTGATAATCAGGTAGGAGAACTTTTCTTCCGAGGTGTCGCAAGTCAGCAGTCTCTGAAGAAACGTTATAAGGATCTCATCAAAATTTACCATCCAGATAATGTGGATGGGGACAATAGCCTGGTTATTGAGATTAACAAAGAATATGACCATCTCAGTCAGGTATTGGCATTATAAGAATTATAAAACTTCGATTTCATTACAGGAAATGTTTTGAAACCGAAGTTTTTTATTGTTTTTTGATTGATATAGAAGACATAATCATGTAGAATATATAAGGGTTTTTGTGCCTATACGAACGGAAAGGAAAATTAATTATGAAATGGAATAAATACACCATCGAAACTACAACAGCAGCAGAAGACTATATGAGCTCAATGTTGATGGAATTAGGGATTGAAGGTATCGAAATCGAAGATAACGTACCACTTACCAAGGCAGATCAGGCAGATATGTTTATTGACTTCTTGCCAGAGCTTCCACCAGATGAAGGGGTAAGTCACGTAAGCTTTTATATCGAAGACGATGGCGAAGATCATACAGAGCTTTTAAAACGGGTGAAGATTGGATTAGAAGACCTTCGTTCGATGGTAGAAGTAGGTAGTGGTGTGATTACTTCTTCAGAAACAGAAGATTTGGATTGGATTAATAACTGGAAGAAATATTTCTCTTCTTTTACAATCGAAAACATTCTTATCAAACCAACCTGGGAAGAATTAAAAGAAGAAGATAAAGATAAATTCATGATTGAAATTGATCCTGGTATCTCTTTTGGTACAGGTAAACACGAAACTACTCAGCTTTGTATTAAGGAACTGATTAAGTATATCAAGAAAGAAGAAGCACCAAAAGTGTTAGATGTAGGTTGCGGTAGTGGTATTCTTTCCATTGTTGCTTTAAAACTCGGTGCAAGAGAAGTAGTTGGCACAGATTTAGATGCAGACTGCATGATTTCAACCAGAGAAAATATGGAAGTAAACCATCTTCCAGAGAATCTTGGTAAATTCTATGTCGGCAATCTGATTGATGATGTAGAACTTCAGAAAACGGTAGGAACCGAAGAATACGAAATCGTTGTAGCCAATATTTTGGCAGATGTTATCATCCCAATGGCTCCTGTAATTCCAGACAGACTGAAAAAAGGCGGACTTTTCATTACTTCCGGAATCATTGATTTCAAGGAAAATGAAGTGAAAGAAGCCATCGAAAAAGCGGGTATGGAAATCGTACAGATTAACCACCAGGGAGAATGGGTAAATATTACAGCTCGTAAGAATTAGTTAGAGGGATATTATGTATCAATTCTTTGTAGAAGAAAATCAGTTGGCTGGGGATAAAATATCCATCCTTGGCGGCGATGTAAATCATATAAAAAACGTACTTCGTATGAAAACAGGAGAACGCGTGCGTGTCAGTGTTTCATACAATGGACGCAGTTTTTTCGGTGTTATTGATACGATACTGGATGATGAAGTAATTGTGGCTATCGAAAGTGAAGACGAAAGTGGTACAGAATTGGCCAACCGCATTTATTTGTTCCAGGGATTGCCAAAGGGCGACAAGATGGAACTTATCATTCAGAAGGCAGTAGAACTTGGAGTGTATGAAATCATTCCAGTAGCTATGAAAAACTGTGTGGTAAAACTAGATGATAAAAAAGCTGCAAACAAAACCAAACGCTGGCAGGCGATTTCGGAAAGTGCAGCAAAACAGTCGAAACGTACGTTGATTCCAGAAGTGCAGATGCCACTTACATGGAAAGAAGCTTTGAAAAAGGCAGAAGAACTGGATGTGGTCTTGGTTCCATACGAAAATGAGCGTGGTATGGAAGCCACTCGAGAAGTTATGCAGAAAATCCAGCCAGGACAGAGTATTGCTATTTTCATCGGGCCAGAAGGTGGATTTGCACGCGAGGAAATCGAGGGAATTGCCCCAACAAACAAAGGGGATGGAGCATCTTGTGTGTTAGAGGAAAAATCACATCGTATCTCACTTGGAAGAAGAATCCTACGTACAGAGACTGCAGGACTTGCGACACTCGCAATGCTTATTTTTAGCCTTGATGAGTAAGTTTATAATTAACAAGATATAGAAAAGGAGAAGCTTAACCGTATGGAAGCTTACTTAGATAATTCGGCTACCACCAGTTGCAGCAAAGCTGCTACCGAAAAAATGGTAGAGCTTTTGACACAGGATTATGGAAATCCATCTTCCTTGCACATGAAAGGTGTCATAGCCGAAAAATACATTACAGAAGCAAAAAAGAAAATTGCGAAGACTTTAAAGGTAGATGAAAAAGAACTTGTATTTACCTCAGGTGGTACAGAGTCCAACAACTTAGCCATTATAGGAAGTGCACTTGCGAATAAACGTGCTGGAATGCATGTGATTACTACATCCATCGAGCATGCTTCCGTAACTAATCCATTTATCTGGTTATCAGAAAATGGATTCGAAGTAACCTACCTTGGCGTAGATGAATACGGACAGATTCGTCTGGATGAACTTAAAAGTGCCATTCGACCAGATACGATTTTGGTTTCCATCATGCAGGTGAATAATGAAATCGGTGCTTTACAGCCAATTGAAGAGGCGGGTAAGGTAATCAAAGCGGCAAATGCGAAATGCCTTTTCCATGTGGATGCTATTCAGTCCTACGGAAAAATGCAGATTCATCCAAAGAAAGCAAACATAGACATGCTTTCTGTCAGTGGACACAAGATTCACGGACCAAAGGGAAGTGGTTTCCTTTTTATCAAGGATAAGACCAAGGTAAAACCTTTGATTCACGGTGGTGGACAGCAGAAGGGCATGCGTTCAGGGACAGAGAATGTTCCAGCTATCGCAGGATTAGCGGTTGCTTCTGAGGAAATGTATCAGAATTTAGAAGAAAACAGAAAGCATCTCTTTTCTTTAAGAGATTACTTTATAGAAGAAGTAGAAAAAATAGATGGTGTAACGGTAAATGGGAAAAAGGACCACGATAGTGCTCCACACATTGTAAGTGTGAGTATTGAAGGTGTAAGAGCAGAGGTGATCCTGCATACTCTCGAGGATAGAAATATCTACGTGTCAGCAGGTAGTGCGTGTTCCTCTAACAAGCCAGCAATTAGTACTACTTTACAAAGTATAGGCGTAAAAAAAGAACTCTTGGATTCCACTGTTCGCTTTAGTTTTTCCATTCATACTACCAAAGAAGAATTGGACTATGCGTTGGAAGTGATGCGTGAGACGATTCCAATGTTACAGCGCTATACCAGACATTAAGAGATAGAAAGAGGAGAAAATATGTATACAGCATTTTTAATAAAATATGCGGAAATCGCAATCAAAGGAAAAAACAGATACATTTTTGAGGATGCATTAGTTAGAAATATTCGTTACCAGTTAAAAACAGTAGACGGAAATTTCACTGTGCGTAAAGAAAATGGACGTATTTATGTGGAGACTGAAGGTGATTATGACTACGATGAAACAGTAGCGGCACTTCAGCGTGTATTTGGTATCGTAGGCATTTGTCCTGTTCTTTTAGTAGAAGATGAAGGCTTTGATGCACTCTGCAAAACAGTTGTGGAACACATCGACGAAGCATATCCAGATAAGAACTTTACTTTCAAAGTAAATGCTCGTCGTGCTAGAAAGAATTACCCTATGACATCTATGGAAATCAATGCGGCAGTAGGTGAAAAGATTTTAGAAGCCTTCCCTGAAACTTCTGTAGATGTTCACAACCCACAGGTAATGGTAAATATCGAAATCCGTCCTATGATTAACATCTATTCGACAGAAATTCCTGGACCAGGTGGTATGCCACTTGGAACTGCTGGAAAAGCAATGTTATTGCTTTCTGGCGGTATCGACAGTCCAGTAGCAGGATATATGATTTCAAAACGTGGTGTTACTATTGAGGCAACTTACTTCCATGCGCCACCTTATACTAGCGAGCGTGCAAAACAGAAGGTTGTAGATTTAGCAAAGAAGGTAGCCGCATATACAGGTCCAATCAAGCTTAATGTTGTAAACTTTACAGATATTCAGTTATATATTTATGAGAAATGTCCACATGAAGAATTGACTATCATCATGCGTCGTTACATGATGAAAATTGCAGAGCATTTTGCAAAAGAAGGAAAATGCTTAGGTCTTATCACAGGTGAAAGTATTGGACAGGTAGCAAGCCAGACGATGCAGTCTCTTGCAGCAACAAATGATGCATGTACCATGCCAGTGTATCGTCCACTCATCGCAATGGACAAGCAGGATATTGTTACAATTGCAGAAAAGATCGATACTTATGAAACATCCATTCTTCCATACGAAGACTGCTGTACGATTTTCGTAGCAAAACATCCTGTAACAAAACCAAATGTGGAATATATCCGCAGATCGGAAACAAAATTAGCGGAGAAAATCGACGAACTTATGGCAACAGCCATTGAAACTACAGAAGTGTTGATGGTAGAGGCAGAATAAAAAAATCGCCGCATCTGCGGCGATTTTAAAAACTCTATTCAGATAAGTAAGGTTTCAACACTTCCATTACTTCATCGATGTTATCATCGGTATGAATGGCAAGGTTGATAGGTTTTGATAAATCTAAACTGAAGATACCCATGATGGATTTTGCATCGATTACGTATCTTCCAGAAATTAAATCGAAATCATATTCAAAAAGTGAAATTGCATTCACAAAAGATTTTACTTTTCCAATAGAGTTTAATGAAATCTGTACTGTTTTCATTAGTAGACCTCCTTTTTAAATACCTAGAATCTATACATGTAGATACTAATGGTTTTTATTGGAAAAGTCAACCATGTATTAAACAAGAAACAATTATAGAAAGTTAGGATTTTAGATGAAAAAAGCAGCATTACACAATTTAGGTTGTAAAGTAAATGCATACGAAACTGAAGCGATGCAGCAGATGCTAGAATCTGCAGGATATGAAATCGTTTCATTTGGAGAAAAGGCTGATGTTTACGTGATTAACACCTGTTCAGTCACCAATATGGCAGACCGCAAATCACGCCAGATGCTACATCGTGCGAAGAAATTAAATTCAGAAGCGGTAGTAGTAGCAGCGGGATGTTATGTACAGACCAAAGAGCAGGAAGCGGTCGTAGACGAGGCTATCGATATTATTATTGGAAACAATATGAAACACGAACTTGTTTCCAGACTAGATGAGTTTTTCCGTGATCATGGAAAGATAGATGCAGTTTTGGATATCAATGATAGAAATCAGGAGTTTGAAGAACTCTATTTAGATAAACCATCAGAGCACACCAGAGCATTTATCAAGGTGCAGGATGGATGTAATCAGTTCTGTAGTTACTGTATTATTCCATATGCGAGAGGCCGTGTCCGTAGCAGAAATATGGAATCTGTATTAGAAGAAGTAAATAGACTTGCAGATAATGGTTATCAGGAAGTGGTACTTACTGGCATCCATTTGAGCTCTTACGGGATAGAAACAGGGGAAAGCCTGCTTCATTTGATACAGGAAATTCACAAAGTAGATGGTATCAAACGTATTCGTTTAGGTTCTCTGGAGCCTAAGGTCGTGACAGAAGAGTTTGCGGAAGCCTTAAGCCAGTTGGAAAAGGTGTGTCCACATTTCCATCTTTCTTTGCAGAGTGGCTGTGATGCAACGCTTCAGCGTATGAACCGTAAATATACAGCAGAAGAATATGAAAATGGATGTAAGATTCTTCGTAAATACTTCGTACATCCAGCGATTACCACAGATGTTATCGTAGGTTTTCCGGGCGAAACAGAGGAAGAGTTTGTTACCACTAGAGCATTTCTTGAAAACATTCACTTTTATGAAATGCACATTTTCCAGTATTCTAAACGTCAGGGTACCAGGGCTGCAGAGATGAAGGACCAGATACCAGAAGGAACAAAAAAGGTGCGTAGTGCGGATTTAATCGAACTTGGTGATAAGATGTCAGCAGAATTCCGTCAGTATTATCTGGGTAAAGAAGAGGAAGTGCTTTTCGAAGAAGAGAGCATTATTGATGGAGAGAAATACTACGTAGGATATACAAAAGAATACGTAAAAGTGGCCAAAATTTCCGAGGTGCCATTGGATAATAAAATCATCAAAGGCACACTTACCAAAATGATAAATGATGAAATTTATCTCATGGAATAAGGTTGTATTTTTGCCCTAATTAGTTTACAATGTAACAAATAGGGCTTCGTAAATAAAGAACAAAAGCAAGGGCGTGAGATTATGCAGAATTTAAACAACACACAATATTTTAGAGTAGAAAAGGAACCAGAACTTCAGGTAAAAGACGTTCTTAAAGTTGTCTTTGCGGCAATGAAAGAAAAAGGCTATAATCCTGTAAATCAGATTGTTGGATATATTATGTCAGGTGATCCAACTTACATTACAAATCATAATAATGCAAGAAGTCTGATTATGAAGGTGGAAAGAGACGAAGTAGTAGAAGAAATCTTAAGAGCCTACATCAAGAACGAAGACTGGGCATAGGTGATTTATGCGAATTTTAGGATTGGATTTTGGAACAAAGACAGTAGGAGTAGCGGTTAGCGATGCACTACTTATTACTGCGCAGGGAGTAGAGATTATTCGTAGAAAGGCTCCTACCAAATTGCGTCAGACTTTGGCTAGAATCGATGAATTGGTAAGCGAGTACGGCGTAGAAAAGATAGTACTTGGTTACCCTAAAAACATGAACAATACAGAAGGCGAACGTTGCGAAAGAACGAAGGAATTCAAGGAAATGTTAGAAAAACGTACGGGTCTTGAAGTAGTTCTTTGGGATGAACGCCTAACTACGGTGGCTGCGGATAATTCCATGATGGAAATGGGAATTAGACGTGAACACCGCAAAGAATATGTAGATGAGATTGCGGCAATATTTATATTACAGGGATACTTGGACTATTTAGCAAATCAGAAATAGGCAAGTATCTATTTGTCATGTATAGATGAGGTGAAAAATGGAAAAAGTAAAGTTTACAGACCCTGAAACACAGGAAGTAGTAGAATTTATCGTAGAAGAAGAAACACAGTTAAACGGGACAAAATATCTTTTGGTATCAGAAGATTCGGAAGATGGCACATTGGATGCCTATATTTTAAAGGAAGTCGTTGACCAGAACGAGGAAGTACTTTATGAAGTGGTAGAAGACGAAGTAGAATTCATGGCACTTGCAAAAGTATTCACCGAGCTGACCGACGAGGAGACAGATATCGAGTATTAGATCGGCGGAGGTTTTATGAGCGAACAGGCAAATAGCAAGCTAAAGATTATACCTTTAGGTGGCATGGAGCAAATTGGCATGAATATTACTGCCTTCGAATATGAAGACAGTATTATCGTTGTGGATTGTGGCTTGGCTTTCCCAGAGGATGATATGTTAGGTGTAGACTTGGTTGTACCAGATGTCACATACCTAAAGGCAAATATTGATAAAGTAAAAGGATTTTTTATCACACATGGACACGAAGACCATATCGGAGCGATTCCATTTGTTCTTCGTGATATTAACGTTCCTATTTATGCAACAAAGCTTACAATAGGTTTGATTGAAAGCAAATTAGAAGAGCATGAACTGCTTGGAAAAGTAAAATGTAAAGTAGTAAAATACGGACAGCATATCAATATCGGCTGCTTCCGTGTGGAATTTATTCGTACCAATCACAGTATCCAGGACGCAGCAGCCTTGGCTATTTATTCGCCAGCAGGTATCGTAGTGCATACAGGTGACTTTAAGGTGGATTATACTCCTGTATATGGAGATGCGATTGATTTGGCGCGTTTTGGTGAAATTGGGAAAAAAGGTGTATTGGCACTTATGTGTGACAGTACAAATGCAGAACGTTCTGGTTTCACACAGTCTGAAAAGAGCGTAGGCTCTGTTTTGGACAAAATTTTTGAAGACCATAAGAAACAGAGAATTATTATTGCGACCTTTGCGTCCAATGTTGACCGTGTACAGCAGATTATCAACTCAGCAGAAAAATTTGGTAGAAAAGTAGCCATTGAAGGCCGTAGTATGGTAAACACCATTGAAATTGCTGCTAAGTTAGGTTACTTATCTCTTCCAGATAACATTTTGATAGAAGGCGAAATGCTTCGCAATTATACAGACGAACAGACTGTTATTATCACAACAGGTAGTCAGGGTGAGTCTATGGCGGCTCTTTCGCGTATGGCGAACAGCACACATAGAAAGATTGCAATTAAGCCAAATGATTTGATTGTATTTAGTTCTTCACCAATTCCTGGAAATGAGAAGTCAGTAACAGGTGTTATCAATGAATTGATGAGAAAAGGTGCAGATGTTATTTTCCAGGATGTTCATGTATCAGGGCATGCATGTAAGGAAGATATTAAACTGATTTATTCTCTTGTAAATCCAAAGTATGCGATTCCAGTTCATGGCGAATACAAGCACTTGGTAGCACAGGCTAAGATTGCAGAAGAATTAGGCTATGACAAGGATAATATCAAGATTCTTTCCTCAGGTGATGTTTTAGAATTGGATGAGGAAAAGGCTGAGGTAACAGGTCGTGTACAGGTAGGCAACATCATGGTAGATGGAAATGGTGTTGGTGATGTAGGAAACATCGTTATTCGAGACAGACAGCGTCTTGCAGATGATGGTATCATTATCATCGTTATGACCTTAGACAGCGTAACTGGACTTGTGCTTGATGGACCAGATATCGTATCCCGTGGTTTTGTATATGTACGAAACTCAGAAACACTTATGGATGAAATGCAGACAGTTGTAGACAATACCATGGATTATATCATGGATCGTCGTATTACAGACTGGGGCAAAATAAAAACAGAAGTGAAAGATGCAGTTGGTGATTTTGTGTGGAAGGAAACAAAACGTCGTCCTATGATTTTACCAATTATCATGGAAGTTTAGGAGTTACAAATGAAAACAAACAAAATGATTGTCAAGGCTGTAAAAGTGGGATTTATTCTCATGCTGGTGCTGTTATTTGTGTACGGTACCATGAAAGCCAGCTTTGCAGCTTTTAATTATGGGTATCAGGTGGCTGTAGAAAGCCTAGAAGGAAGCATAATTGGAGCGGGCGACATCGAAAATACAGAAGGTACAGGTGAATAATAGTGGTAGTAGACGAGCGTCTGGTAACATATATCAACTCGCTAGACCGTGGAAATACTGCGATTCTCGATACCATAGAAAGAGAAGCTCTGGATTCTTACGTTCCGATTATTCGGAAGGAAATGCAGAGCTTTTTAAAATTACTTTTGGCGATGCAGAAACCAAAACGTATTTTGGAGGTAGGAACAGCAGTTGGTTTTTCAGCCATCCTTATGGCAGAATACAATCCATATCCTTGCGAGATTGTTACCATAGAAAATTATGAAAAAAGAATTCCGATAGCACGAGAAAACTTTGTGCGTGCAGGAAAAGAAAATCAGATTACACTAATCGAGGGGGACGCCACAGAGGTGCTCAAAACCTTAGAAGAACCTTTTGATATGATATTTATGGATGCTGCAAAAGGGCAGTACATTAACTTTATGCCAGATATCCTTCGCCTCTTAAAGAAGGACGGAGTATTGGTATCTGACAATGTGCTACAGGATGGGGATATCATAGAATCTCACTTTGTAGTAACCAGAAGAAATCGTACCATTCATAAAAGAATGAGAGAATACTTATATGAACTGACACATCACGAGGATTTGGTAACAGCAGTGTTGCCGATTGGAGATGGCATAACGGTAAGTTCTAAAGTGCAATAGATGGAGAAATATATGAGAAAAATAGAATTACTTTGTCCAGCGAGTAGTCTGGAAGTATTAAAAATAGCGGTCATCTTTGGTGCAGACGCGGTATATATCGGTGGAGAAGCCTTCGGCCTTCGTGCAAAAGCAAAAAACTTCTCGCCAGAAGAAATGGCAGAAGGTATCAAATTTGCTCATGACCACGGCGTAAAAGTATATGTTACAGCAAATATCCTTGCACATAACTATGACTTGGATGGCGTGCGCAGATACTTTGAAGAATTAAACAATATGAAGCCAGACAGACCAGATGGACTTATTATCGCGGACCCAGCTATCTTTATGCTGGCAAAAGAAATATGTCCAGATATTGAGCGACATATCAGTACACAGGCAAACAATACCAACTATGGTACCTTCAATTTCTGGTACGAGATGGGAGCAAAGCGTGTAGTTACAGCTCGTGAACTTTCGCTTCGTGAAATCAAGGAAATTCGTGACAATATCCCTGAAGATATGGATATCGAAACCTTTATCCATGGTGCAATGTGTATTTCTTACTCAGGCAGATGTTTGCTTTCAAACTTCTTTACTGGAAGAGATGCAAACAAAGGTGCCTGCACACATCCATGTCGTTGGAAATACTCTGTCATGGAAGAAAAACGCCCTGGCGAATACTTCCCAGTATATGAAAACGAACGCGGCACATACATCTTTAACTCCAAAGATTTGTGCATGATTGAGCATATTCCAGATTTAATCGAGGCTGGTATCGACAGCTACAAAATCGAAGGTCGTATGAAAACAGCTCTTTACGTAGCTACCGTAGCACGTACCTACCGTAAGGCTATCAATGACTATCTGGAATCACCAGAAAAGTATCAGGAAAATATGCCTTGGTATTTAGACCAGATTAGTAACTGTACCTACCGTCAGTTTACTACAGGCTTCTTCTACAACAAGCCAACAAACGAAACACAGATTTACGATAACAACACATACGAAAAAGGCTATACTTACCTCGGTTTCGTAGGACCAAAGAATGAAGAAGGTCTCTACCGCATCGAACAGAGAAACAAGTTATCTGTTGGTGAAGAAATCGAAGTTATGAAACCAAACGGTGACAATATTGTCGTAACTGTAAAACGTATGGTAGATGAAAAAGGTCAGGAAATGGAATCCTGTCCACATCCTCAGCAGGTATTCTATTTGGATCTTGGGATTGAATTGGATGAATATGATATCCTTAGAAGACAGGAAGAAGAGAAGATTGCGTTGGAGTAAGCTATGCGAGATACTATTTTAGAGAACTACGAAGTAAGAAAATCAAATCGAGAAAAGACAGAATTCATCGACTATATCAAGAATCGTCTAAGTGTTGCGGGTTATAATCCAGAGACGGATATTACCATTGAAGAGAAAGGCAAAGGCCTTTTCAAGTCAAGAAATATCATAGTTGGTAATCCCAAAACTGCAAAAGTGTTTTTCACAGCACATTATGATACTTGCGCAGTATTGCCATTTCCAAACTTGATGACACCTACCAATCCAGTGCTGTTTATTTTGTTTCAATTTTTACTACTGTATTTGATGTTTGGAATGGTGTTTGTGTTTGCCTTGGTATTTACTTTTATCACAAACAACATGTTTGATGCAGGATTGGTAATGGTAATTGCTTTGTATGTATTTATGTTTCATATGCTCTTTGGCTTTCGAAACAAACATACAGCAAATGACAATACTTCAGGTACGATTGCCATTACAAAAATCCTTGAGGCATTACCAGTAGACGTTAGAGATAAAGTGTGTGTTATCTATTTTGATAATGAAGAAAAAGGTTTGTTAGGTTCTAGTTTTTTCTATGATAAACATAAAAAAGAGATGAATAACAAACTGCTCATTAACTTTGACTGTGTAGGAGATGGACGAGATATCGTTGTTTTAGGAAAGCAAAAAGCCAGAAAAGATGGATTGTATGAGAACTTCCTGCAAGCGTTTCGCTCTTATGAAGGTCAGTATGACGTGGAGTTTTTGCCAAGAAACATGAAGCCTATGATGTTTGGCTCAGACCAGATGCATTTTGCAAAAGGTGTCGGAGTGTGTGCACTTCGCAAATCACTTGTAGGCCGTTATGTTGCAAGAATACATACTCCATTTGATACGATTTGTCGAGAAGAAAATATAGACTATATTGTTGCTTCCATGAAGAGATTTGTGGAAGGGATATAAAAAAATGAGAAAAATTTTGTAGGCTTTTTACAAAGTTTTTCTTTTTTTTTGTGTTTTGCTTGCAACCATATGGAGTTATTAATAGAATGTTAGAGAAGAGAAATAGGAGAAGTCGTAGGGATAAATTTGTAATTAAGATAAGGAGATAAAATCATGACAAATGATGAATTATATTTAAAAATAAGTCAACTTATAAATACAGCATTCAAGGAACAGGAAAATCGTGATGAGGCAATGGAGGGACGACTCAACCATAGGATGGATGTACTGGAATCAAGAATGGATAGGTTTGATGAAAAACTAGACCATGTTGAGGAAACCTTAAATGCGAAGATAGACAGAGTGGAAGCGTCATTAAATACAAAGATTGATGGAATTCAAGACAATTTGGAAGGTCAGATTCATTTAATTAATTTATATTTAGAAAATGAAATTACACCAAGATTGACGCACATCGAGAATTGTTATGTGGCAGCTTCGGAAAGGTACCTAGAAAGTACTGATAAAATGGAACGTATGCAAATCGACATAGATGTGTTAAAAAGTGTTGTAGGTAAACATGAAAAAATTCTTTGTGGAGCACCTGCGTGATAAAAGAAAATCTGGCTATCATAGTATGGTAGCCAGATTGAATATTAAGTAGTAAATTCAAATAGATATTTTGGTTCTATTTCCAGAACTTCAGATATTTTAAATATTAATTCTAAAGAAATAGATGTGGGCACATTTGGCGCTTCTATGTTGCTAAGGTGTGTCCGGCTAACATCTATTCTTTCTGCTAATTCTAGTTGAGATAATCCTTTTAGTTTTCTATAATAGGCTATTTTTAGTCCTATTTCTTTATATTGTTGTGTATATCTATCCCTCATATATACACCTCCCATAATTATTGAAATTGTTATCTACATATAGTCTAGTTATTCCCAGACTTTATATAAACAATTTGCTGCTTTGCGTATGCAAACTATAATATTGCAAAACGTGTCGAATTATGGTATAAAATTAACATTAGGTATATTATGCACTTTTTTAGAAAATGCACAGGAGGAACAATGAAATTTCTAATAAGTTACGCGACATCAGTTGGTATTAAAAAAGATGTAAATCAAGATGCTTTATGTATCAAAAAAGCAGTGGTTGACCAGGATGAATTCGTATTAGCAGTAATTTGTGATGGTATGGGTGGATTGTCAAGTGGAGAACTTGCTAGTGCTACAGTAATCCGTCGTTTTTCAGAATGGTTTGATAAAGAACTACCAAGTAAGGCTGCGACAATTACTCCTGATGAGATAAAAACAAAATGGGCAACTATGATTTTTCAGTTAAATGAAAAGTTGTGGAATTATGGAAGTGAAATACGTAGACAGTTGGGAACAACATTAACAGCTGTCTTGATTTTCCCAAACGGGACATATGTGACAGCTCATGTTGGAGATACAAGACAATATCGTATTAATCAAAATGTAATTGAACAAATTACAGAAGATCAGACTTTCATTGCGAGAGAGATTAAGCGTGGAAATATGACTAAGGAAGAAGCAATGAAGGATTCTAGAAGAAATGTGCTTCTTCAGTGTATTGGAGCATCCAGTGATGTTGAGCCAGCATTCTGGCAGGGACAGGTACAGCCAAAAGATTCTTTCTTGCTGTGTTCAGATGGATTTAGACATGTTCTGACAGAAGATGAAATATATGAAACTATTATGGGTGAAAACCTATATACAGAACAGGCGATTGCCAATACTTTGGGAACTATGATTGGAATCAATGAATCCAGAGGTGAAACGGATAACATAACAGCAATCTTAATTAAGAATTTGTAAGCGAGGAAGTAAACGTGGCCGCAATAGGAACATTAATAGAAGGGAAATATGAAATCTTAACCATGATTGGCAAAGGTGGTATGTCAGAAGTATACCTTGCCATGGATAAGAATTTAAATAAACAGTGGGCAGTAAAAGAAATTAAAAAACGTGCCCGTGACAAAAACAATGCAGTCGTAGTACAGAGTGCGATTGCGGAAGCAAACATGATGAAAAAACTAGATCATCCATGTTTGCCACGAATTGTAGATATCATTGATCGCGAAGATGTTATTTACGTAATTATGGACTACATAGAAGGTGAACCATTAAATAAGGTTCTTGAGAAGAATGGTGCACAACCACAAGACGTTGTTATTCAGTGGGCAGAAGATTTGTGTGGAGTGTTGGATTATCTTCATACACAAAATCCACCAATTATTTACCGTGATATGAAACCAGCAAATATCATGTTACAGCCTAATGGAAATATCAAATTAATCGACTTTGGTATTGCTCGAGAATATAAAGAACAGAACCTTGAGGATACAGTCAGTCTAGGTACAAAAGGATACGCTGCTCCTGAGCAGTTTGGTGGAAAAGGTCAGACAGATAGACGTACAGATATTTATTGTTTAGGCGTAACACTTTATCACTTGGTTACAGGTAAGAGCCCAACCGAACCACCATATGAGATTTATCCAATTCGTTATTGGAATCCAGAACTTTCTTCTGGTTTGGAAGCAATCATTTTGAAATGTACACAGACAAATCCAGATGAAAGATACGACTCATGTGCGGAGTTGCTTTATGCATTATCTCGTTACGAAGATATGGATGAAGACCATATCCGAAAGCAGAAGAATAAAGTAAAACTGTTTGCTGCTATGCTTGCACTTGCACTAGTTTCGGGTGTAGTTGGGATAACAGGTCTCGCTATGAAGTCACAGTTGGATACAAACAACTTTGAATTAAATATGGCACAGGCGGAAACAGCGACTACTTCGGAAGAAAAAGTAACGTATTATCAGAATGCGTTAGCAGTTGATCCGATGGCAATCGAAGCCTATGAAGGTATCGTAGAGGCTTTTAAGGACGATGCGGATTTCACGTTAGAAGAAGAAACGGTATTAAAGAAACTATTGGCAACCAACCTTACTGAACTTAGAGAAGAAGAAAATTATGGTCAGTTAGCCTATGACATTGGAAAACTGTATTGGTATTACTATTCTTACGGTAAGACAGAGACTGCAGATAATCAGGTCACTCGTATCAAGAGTTCGATGCAGTGGTTCCAGGATACCATGACATATGGGCCAAATAATGAATCGGATCGAGTTGTAGCAGAGATATATTACAACATTGGCGATTTTAATAAAGAGGTTACACTTCAGGTTCAAGAAGCATCTGACCAAGGGATGTATGCACCTTATTTTGAAAACCTAAAGAAACTTTTAGAAACTGTGACACAGCAAGAAAACGAAATTGTAAACCTTGAAGTTTACAAGCTTTGTATGTATTCAGTGGAAACATATGCACGAAAACTTAAGATTGATGGAATTGCAGAAGCAGATCTTCGTGATTTCTATAATCAAGTTCATCAAGCAATTGTAAATACGGATACAACAACAGATAAGACGGATGCAATGAAAGAAGATGTTCTTTCAAGAATCGAAAGTGCAGAACTTGCAATCACAAATGCATATGCAGCAGAGTAGGAGGTAGACAAAGTGAGTGCAGAACAATTTCAAACGATGTCTATAATAGCCTTTGTCTGCATGGCAATATTTTTGATTGCAGCAGCGATTATGTTCTTTGTGTTTGATATACCGGCTATAATCGGTGAAATCAGTGGTAAGACAGCTGCGAAACAGGTTGCTCAGATTCGTGAACAGAATAAGCGACCAACAAGTAGACAGAAGACTATTAATGGATATGAAAATATGCTAGCGAACAGTGGCAAGTCAACTGAACCGCTAAAGAAAGAACGAAAACCAATCATTCCTGGTTGGACAAGTACACAGCCATTGGATACGAAACCTGTGGTTGAAGAGGAAGGCACAGCACTTCTTGAGGAAGGTACAGCACTCTTGGAGGAAGGCACAGCTTTACTGACAGATGAGACAGCCTTACTAATTGAGGAAACAGAAGAAGGAACAACATTGTTAGGTGATAGTGGAACAGTTCTGTTATCTGAAGTAGAAACACAGAATGACAACTTCTTTATCACTCAGAATGTTGTCGTGATACATACAAACGAAAGAATTTAGGGGTAATACAATGAAGAAAGTACTAGAAGGAACAAAAAGAGTTTTGGCAATGTTGATGGTAGTATTGATGGTGTTTGGTTTAGTACCAGCAACTACAGTGGAAACATTGGCAGAAGATGGACAACTTACACCAAATACCTTGGCGATCAACATTGATGAATCTAAGGGTGATGTACAGGTGGTAGATACAACTGATGAGACGACACCATTGGAGGATGGTAATGCTGAAGCAAATATATTTGTGTATCAATTAATAGAGGGGCATACTTATAAAATTACAATTGCAGGGAAAACCATAGATGAAATAGAAGAAGTTGTATATGGTGTCTACAATGAAACAGAAAAAGTTGAATTGCTAGAAAACTCGTTCAGTGTTGAGGCTACAGCGGGTAACACTGGATTTAGTTATGATGTTAAGTTCGTAAGTGATGCGACAACTAAAGTAACAGTAAACTACAAGTCATCTGAAATCACTAGTGTTTCATATGACAATGGTATTGCTCCAGAGACAACTGAAACAGGTGTTGACAAGACATCGGTATTCTCTGTTTTACCTGGCGAAAATGTAAATCTTGTTGCAGAACCAGCAGTTGATGGTGCAGCAGTAGTATCAGACAAAGGAACACCTGAAAAAAACGGAGAAGAGAATTCTTATATCGTTGCATTAGGTAAATGTGAAGAGGATACAGTTGTTAATTTAACCGATGACATGATTCAGTTAGAAGTTACAGCTCCAGATACAGTTGAAAATACTGTTGTATATGCAGGAGATGGTGAAGTTGCAGGATCAAATGGTAAGTATAACATTAAAAAGGGGAGCGAGAGTTATATTACATTTGAATCTGAACTTCCATTAAAGAAATTAGTTGCTAAGGTTGGAACTGAGTCAAAAGATGTAACAGAAGTTTCTGAAGGAATCTATAAGATTGTTTTAGGGTCTATCGCAGAGGATATGACCTTGGCAATTTTAGAAAAAGAATTTCCAAAAGTAACTGTAAATTATCCAACTGACAAAGTTGATAGCATTAAAGTAACAGTAGATGGAAATGAAGTTACGGGTGCAGATGGTAAATTAGAGTTTAATGCAGAAGACAGTGTAACATATACAGTTACAGTTAATCCTAAAGATGAGGATGCGATTGTGGCTGCAGAAGGATATACAGTAAATGGGACATCTGGAGAAAGAACATTTGAAATTTCAAATGTAACAACTGCTACTACTATTGGTGTAAACATAGTGGATGTATATACTCTTACTTTTGAAGGTGTTTATGGTGGAATCAATGTAGTAGATGGTAGCACAACGACACCAGTGGTAGGTGGTGAACTCAAAGTAAGAGAAGACAAAACAAACGTTAAATTACAGATTGTGCCAGGTGCAGATAAATATATTTCAGAATTACAGATTGATGGAGAAAAAATTACTTTTACAAAATACGATGTAAATGCAGAAACGTTTGCAGTGTCTTTTGTAGAGACGTTTACAGATGATTCGACGATAACAGTTTCTTGTGTTGGTATTAGTACAAGCACTAAATCGATGACAGACGTGTTAAGTATAAGTCCGCTTGTGACGTCTAGAAACGAAGAGGGTAAAGACGTTTATTATATCAATAAAGATATTATGTTAGAAGCGAAAAAAAATAGTGATCTGGAAGAAAAATATATCCTTTTAGATAATGCAATTGAAGCAACAAAAATAATTTCTGGAGATGTTGAGTATAATTTTGTATATATTCTTACTCAAATGGACGGATATGTAGATATTTCAAAGGTGAACTTTAATGTACCAGTTAAATTTGTAGTGGATAATGGTGCGCCAGTTATTACCGTAGATTCTACAAAGACTACAGAATTTTATGGTCCTAATATGAGAGATGTACTTATTACGGGTTCTGTTAGCGATACGAATTTGGATAAAGTTGTATATTTTACAACCCAACCAGTAGGTGAAGAGGAGATTTTTTCTGTAAGTGCGCCAACTGTAATGCCTGATTTGGATGGAAAATTTGAAATTAACATAGAAGTTCCATATGAAGAGGACATAGAAGATTATAAAGATACAGTTACATATTATGTGTATGCAATTGACTATGCAGGAAATATTTCAGATGCAGAAGAAATTATTGTAAATTTCGATAATAAAGGACCTTCAGAAGGATCAATTAAAATTGTAAATGAAACTAAAATAATAGAGGACACACTTTTTTTAAGTCCACTCTTAGAAAATATGCCAGTTCTTAGTGTTAAACTGTTAGGTTTTGGAGATAATGCTGGTGTAGCAAAAATTACAGTATCTATTTTTAGTAAAGACGGAACAGAGATAGGTACAAAAGAGGTAAATTCTATTGAGAGTAGTATTGAATTCACGGAAGGAATAGTAGATGATGGAATTTACCAATTTAAGATAGTTGCGATTGATAAAGTTGGAAATGAGAGTGTTTTTGAAATTAGTGAAATTGAAATTGAGAGTGAGAAGTATACACAATTTTCTTATGATGGTACGGCACCATCAGTGATAGTGACACCTGTTGATAATTCAAGTGAAAATGGTGTATATGTGCCAAATGAAAGTATCTGTTACATTAATGGTGCAGATTTAAGAAATGTATATTTGAACATTTTGGTAAATGATTATCTTGTAGGAAACGAGGTAACTCCATATATATCTGGATTAGCAAACACAACTGTAAAGATCGGCGAAGATATTATTTTGGAGCGTGGTTATTCAGATGAATATATAGATGAGAATATCAATATTAATTTGGAAGCAATCATTTCAAATGATGGGGAATATCCGTTTACAATTATTGCAACGGATAACGTCGGAAATAGATATGAAACTACATATATCGTAGTTGTTGATAGTGTAGCTCCTTCATTATCTGTTAAGGTAAATAATGAAAATGCTGACCTAGGTGATGAATTTGTCTCGTATAAATTTTTTACAAATACATTATTTACAATCACATTTAATGGAATGGATGGCAGTAACCAGACTGCTGATTCCAAGGTTTCTCATTATGTAGTGGAGTACTTACAAGGAACAAATATTGTAAGAACAGAAACAGTAACTGGAAATGTGCCTTCATTTACGAATGAGATTACAGACAATTTTAAAGGAACGATTAGAGTAACTGTTTTTGATAATGTAGGAAACAAACTCACAAAAACTTTAAAAAATGGTCTTATCTTTGAAAAAGAAAATACACATGCTTCAAATGCAGGTGTAACACTTACAACACAGCCTACATCTATGACAGACATAAATGGAATCAAACTTTATGCAAATGATACAGATGTAAGTGTAGTTGTGACAGATACATATGCGGGTATTAAAGCAGTGAATTGGAAGATAGAAGCACCATTTGATAAAGGAAATAATATTTCAGATGGTTTTGAAATCTCAAAAATATCACAAAGAACAGATTGGAAAGCAGAAACTACAGAAAATGGTATTGTAACAAAGGTAAGCGGAACTATTCCAGTATCTAACAATAGCAATAATATTACGGTAGAAGTAACAATTACTGACAATGCAGGAAATACATCTACAAGCAGTGTAGTGGTAAGCATTGATAAAACAACTCCTACAATCAACGTTTCTGTAGCAGGTGATGATGCTGATTCACAGTACACAAGCACATTTAACGGAGACAGGGGAGCAACTATCACAATTCGTGAAAGAAACTTTAAATCATCAGATGTAAAGGTAACTATTACAAATACAGATGGAGTTATTCCAAGTGTAACAACGTGGACGAAGAAAGAAGATGCTTCAAATCCAGATAATAACACATACACAGCAACAGTTACATTTGCTGCAGATGGTGATTATACATTAGATGTTGCATACACAGACTTAGCTAAGAGAGTTGCTACTGCTCCAGCACAGCAGAAACTTACAATTGATAAGACTGCTCCAGCAGCAAGCGTAAGCATCGACGGAAATGCGTCAAATGGTCATTACTTTGCATCAGGTAGAACAGCAACTATCGTAATTAACGAACACAATTTTGATTCAAACAGAGTACAGCTTACAGGTACTGCTACAAACAATGGTGCTTCAGTAAGTATTCCATCAATTAGTTCTTGGAGTACATCTGGAGATACACATACAGCAACTATTCGTTTTACAGAAGATGCAGATTATCAGCTTGTTCTTTCTGGCATTGACCAGGCAGGAAATACATTTACATATGAAGTTCCAAACTTCGTAATTGACCAGGTATTACCTACAATTACTATCTCTGGTGTAGAAAATCAGTCTGCAAATGCAGGTGATGTAGTTCCAGTAATTACTCTCGGTGATGTGAACTATGATGCAAACGGCGTAAATATTACATTAGTAGGTGCCAACAATGGTTCTATGGAGTTAAGTGGTTCATTCTCAGATACAGCAGATGGACAGGTATTTACATTTAGTAACTTCCCTAACGAGAAGGAATATGATGATATCTACACATTAACAGCTACTAAGACAGATATGGCAGGTAACGAAACAGTAGAAACTATTACATTCTCAGTAAATCGTTTTGGTTCTGTTTACACATTCAGTGATGAACTTAAAGAAGTAGTAGGAAAATACGTAAAACAGCCATTCGAAATCGTATTGACAGAAACAAACATCGACAGACTCGATCCAGCATCTATCAAGGTTGTATTAACAGTAAATGGTACACCAAAGACATTGGTACTTGATGTAGACTATACAATTTCACAGTCTGGTTCAGATGCATCTTGGAAACAGTATGTATACACAATCAATCCAAGTGTATTTGAAGGTGATGGTTCATACTCATTAGCACTTTACTCAGTAGATAGTGCTGGTAACGTTAACGAAAATATCAATGAAGTAAAAGAAGCAGAAGTAATCTTCGGTATTGATTCAACAGCACCTGTTGTAGAAGCGATTAACTTTGAAAACGGATTTACAAATGAAACAGCATATACAGCAACTATTTCAGCAATTGACAATATCATTATGAAAGCGGTTAAGGTATTGATTAATGGTGAAGCAGTAGAAGTAACACAAGATGGTGACATGTACACATTTGTTATTCCAGAATCAGGTTCAAGACAGACGGTAACTGTTATTGCAACAGATGAAGCTGGAAATGAAACAAGAATGGAATACACAGATATCCTTATCACATCAAATGTATTTGTAAGTTTCTTCAATAATACACCACTTCTCATTGGCTCAATCGCTGGTGTTGCAGCAGTAGGTGGCGGTGCAGGTGCATTTGTATTCTTCCGTAGAAGAAATGTAGTAAAAATTAAGAAATAAAAGAGGATTAGATAGTAGTGCCTAAATTTAGAATTTCTAAAGAAAAAAATCTAATATTGATTACACAGAGTTCTCTTTTGAAATTACCTATTAATGAGCAGGAAATTCAGGTTTTTGAACGAAACCTGATTCCTGGCTTATTTAGACCTAAAAAGATAAGTGATCATAAACTGGTATATAACGCACCACTAGGTGTGGTTCTAAAAGATTATTTACGAGATGAGTTAACTACACAGGAAGTGTTTAGCATAGTGGCACAAACAGTTGAGGTAGTGAAACGAGTAAAAAGTCTTGGTTTTCCAGCGTATAACATTATATTAGATGAACAACTAGTATTCGTGAAACAGACTACCAAGGAGTTGTTTTTCGTATATACACCAGTGAATGATACATCGTCAAAAGTTTTGAATGTATTCTCCTTTTTGACAGAAGTCCTAAAGAAAATGGGTTCCGTAAAAGGTGAAACAAAAATGGAGATAGAGTGTCTGCTGGATTTTTTAAGAAGTCCGGATAGACAGGATATTTTTGAAATTGAAAAGTATGTTATGTCTGTATGTCCAGAAGTGTACAAGCATATTAGCAGGTCAGGAACAGGTAGAAGCGAGTTCATAGCAAGTTCTCGTCTTGCTTATAACAAGCATAATAATAAGGATAATAAAAATAAGGCATTATCTGCGGTAACACAACCAATACAGAGTTGTGTACAGCTTACAAGAGAAAAAACAAAAGAAACAGTAGAAATAAATACTGATAATTATGTTATTGGAAAAGACGGTTCTGCTGATTATTGTATAAGAGACAATGAGATGGTAAGCAGAAAACACGCGACCATTAAAAGGATAAATGACAGTTTTTATTTGGTAGATAATGGATCTACGAACAAAACATATGTAGGGGGCAAAATGTTGGTTCCGAGTTGCAATGAATTGTTGCACGATAGAGACGTTATTGTACTAGCAGATGAAGTTTTTAAAGTAACGATTAGGATGAAGGAGAACTAGGGATGATTATAAGTCTTATTAAAAATAGTCAGATTTTTAATTTGACACTTCCACAAAAGATCAAAGGACAGTATTGGCTTACCGATTTTGATCAGAATGGAAATAGACGTCAATTGTTTAGTGTTGAAGCGATTGATGGAGAATGGGTTGTTAAAAGTAATAAAGTTATTTCTTTATTAAATACTGAAAATAAAGTTATTGAAAGCACAAGTTTAAAAATATCTAGTTTTATAAATGTTAGATTGAATGAAACTGGAGAGAAAGCAATCGTATATGCTGAAAATACAGATATCAGCAGGAGAACATATGATAAGTATGTAATTGCGGAACCAATCTCTATTACGATTGGTCGTAATCAGGATAATAAAATAATATATGAAAACAGATATGTGTCAGGTGCTCATGCAAGACTTGATTATGATGGAACTAATTGGAGTATCGAAGACTTATCAAGCACAAATGGTACATATGTTAATAGCTTACGTGTATCAAAGAGAGGTCTTCATGCGGGGGATTCCATTTATATCATGGGTATGAAGATCGTTGTAGGAGACAAATATCTTGCAATAAATAATCCAGATTCTCAAATACATATAAAATGTCCAGAATTAAGAAAATATGTGCCTCAAACAGTTGTTGAAAGTATGGAATTGGTTGAATTGCCAGAAAGAAAGTTTTTCTTTAGACCACCTCGCTTTCAGCGTGAAATTGAGAGAGGTGTTTTGAAAATAGACACTCCACCACAGCAAGAAAAAATGGATACTGTTCCAATGGCATTGATGTTAGGACCATCTATTACGATGGGTATGACATCTGTTTCAACGGCTGTATTTAGCGTAAACAACGTAATTACAAACGGTGGTGATATTACACAGGCATTACCAACAATTATTATGTCTGTAAGTATGCTTTTAGGAACAATTTTGTGGCCTGTTTTAACAAAGGCATATGAAAAGAAGACAAAATTGCAAATGGAGCAGAAACGTCAAGAAAAATATCTTGCATATTTAGATTCCTTAAAAGATGAAATAAAGCGTATTACAAAACATCAGACGGATATTTTAGAGGAAAATATAATTTCCCCACAAGAGTGTGCTATTCGAATTGAGAATATTAGCGATAATTTATGGGAAAGAACTAATAGACATGCAGATTTCTTAAATCTTCGCTTAGGTAAGGGAACAATACCATTAGCATTAGATGTAGCATATTCAGAAAAGAAATTTACATTAGAAGATGATAATCTTCAAAATGCTATGTTCTCACTTGGAACGGAGCCTAAGTTATTAAAGGATGTTCCAATAGCTGTTTCCCTTTTGCAGAATCCAATTATTGGAATTTATGGAGAATATAATACAAGAATTAATCTTTTGAAATCTTTTATTTTACAGATATTAGCTTTACACGGTTATGATGAAGTAAAAGTAATGTTAGTTTCTGATGAATTAGGCGAGAAAGAGTGGGGATTTACAAAATACATTCCACATTTTTGGTCAGATGATAAAAGTACTAGATTCTTTGCAAGTAATGAAAATGAAGCAAAAGGGCTATCTGTTTGTATCGAAAAGAATGTGTTAGAGAGAGCAGAAGAGGCAAAGAACAACAGAGATATGGTGTATAAACCATATTATGTAATTATTTCTACAAATAAGAAGAATAGTGAAAAATGTGAAGCCTTACAGAAATTAATAAAAGAAGGAAATGGGGAAGGTTATTGCATATTACAGGTTGCAGATGAATTGAAAGATTTATCAAAGGAAACAAAACTAGTAATTTCTTTAGATGAAACTTCACGTATTTTCGATAGAGAAGATACAACCGGAAAAGGTTTGATATTCGTAGCAGATAAAGTAAATGACATTGATTTTACAAATTTATCTGGTATCTTGGCAAATGTTGAATTGGAAGCTGTAGAAGATGGTTATTCACTACCATCAATGATAACTTTCCTTGAGATGTTTAATGTAAGCAAAATAGAGCATTTAAATTCCCTCACTAGATGGAAGGAAAATAATCCAACTAACACGCTTCAAACACCTATTGGTGTGGATTCTTATGGAAGTACCTTTAGTTTGGATTTACATGAAAAATTCCATGGACCTCACGGTTTAGTGGCAGGTATGACAGGTTCAGGTAAATCAGAATTTATCATCACTTATATTTTATCTTTAGCAGTTAATTTCCATCCAGATGAAGTAGCTTTTATATTAATTGACTACAAGGGTGGAGGATTGACAGGTGCATTCGAGGATTCAGACAAAGGAATTAAGTTACCACATCTGGCAGGTACCATCACCAACTTAGATGGAACCGCAGTGAAACGTTCGTTGATTTCTATTCAGAGTGAGTTGCGTCGTCGACAGGCGATTTTTAATGAGGCCAGAAAGAAATCGAATGAAGGGACAATGGATATTTACAAATATCAGAAATTATACCGTGAAAAAGTAGTAACAGAACCAGTTCCACATTTGTTCATTATCTCAGATGAGTTTGCGGAATTAAAATCACAGCAGCCAGAATTCATGGAGCAGTTAATCAGTGCGGCACGTATCGGCCGAAGTTTGGGTGTTCACTTGATTTTGGCTACACAGAAACCAAATGGTGTAGTAGATGACCAAATTTGGAGTAATAGTAAATTCAGAGTATGCTTGAAGGTTCAGGAAAAAGCGGATAGTCAGGATATGATAAAATGCCCGGATGCTGCCGAATTATCACAAACAGGACGTTTTTACTTGCAGGTTGGTTTTAATGAGTTGTTTATGTTAGGTCAGTCGGCTTGGTGTGGTGCGGATTATGTACCATCAGAAACAGTAGAGAAAACATATGATTCAAGTATTCAGATTGTAGACAATCTTGGAAGAATACTTATGAATGTAAAAGCGAGCAAAAAAGTATCAGGTGGTAAGAAGGCGAAACAGATTGTTTCGATAGTTAAGTACTTGTCGGATTTGGCAACAGAAGAAAGTATAACAGTTAGACCTCTTTGGCTTGATCCGATTCCTGCATTTATTTATGTAGATGATTTAGTTAAAAAATATTCTATAAAAACAGGCGGTAGAGTATTAAGTCCAGTAGTAGGTGAGTATGATGATCCATTTAATCAGAGCCAGGATGTATTGACACTTCCTTTATCGGAAGAAGGAAACTGTTTGGTATATGGAGCATCTGGAAACGGAAAAAATACATTCCTCACAACATTATGTTACTACTTGATTAAATATCATACTGTGGATGAAGTAAATCTTTACTTATTGGATTATGGTGCTGAAACACTTAAGAATTTTGAAAAAGCACCTCATGTGGGTGGTGTTGTACTATCCGCAGATGAAGAGAAGACTTTCAATTTCTTTAAGATGATAAAGGATGAGATTAGTCGTAGAAGAATGTTGTTCTCAGAGTATGGTGGTGATTATGCAAATTACTGTGCGAATAGTGGACAAACATTACCAAATATTGTTGTTGTAATCAATAATTATGCTGGATTTGCAGAATTATATGAAGATTTACAGGAAGAACTTACTATCCTTACGCGTGATTGTACAAAACTTGGAATCTTCTTTGTTTTATCTGCGAGCGCAGTTAGTGCAGTTCGTTATAAATTACAGCAAAACTTTAAACTTATGCTTACAATGCAATTAAATGATGCAATGGACTATTCAATGATAGTTGGAAAGACAGAAGGATTAATTCCGTCTAACTGTAAGGGTAGAGGTTTAATCAATATGGGTAGAGTATTTGAATTCCAGACAGCTTATTGTTGTGAAGTGGAAAGCATCCAATCACAAGTGAAAGAACTATCGAAAGAACTTGCTTCAAATACGCAATTAAGAGCAAAGAGAATTCCAGTTTTACCAGAAGTAGTTGATGCAGAATATCTATCAGATTATACATCGGATATTAGTAATATTCCTTATGGTGTATGTAAGAATAGTTTAGATTTAGCAACTATTAACTTAAGGAATAGGGTGATTTATCCAATTATTGCTCAAAATAGCGAGGATTTACAAAACTTTGCAACAGCTTTTGTAAAATTACTTTCATCTATTTCAGATGTTACACTTGTTGATGTTATGAGGTTGTTGACTGCAAATGATATAGAATGTGAAAAAGTAGTTGGTGATTATGAACAATTTGTTGTTTCGTTGTTTGGTGAAATGGTAAATCGTCATAATACATATGTGGAATCTGATTTTGATGTTACTTCGCTCGAACAGTTTGAAGAAAAAGTATTTGTCATTATTGGAAGCAAGCGACTGTTTGAGCAGTTAAGTGAAGATGGAAAAGATAAACTTTCTGTTCTCTTAGAAAAGGCACAGACAGATTATAAACTTCGATTCATTTTTATGGATAATTCCGCAACGTTTAACACCTATTCTTACGAAGGTTGGTATAAACAGCAGGTAGAAAATGCTGATGGATTGTGGATTGGTGATGGAGTTGTAGACCAGTACATATTTAAGGTTAATAAGATTACAAGTGACTTATATGAAGAGGTTGGTAGTCAATTTGGCTATTTAATTTCAAAAGGTAAGCATGTATTAGTAAAACTATTGACAGAAGAGGGGGTATAGATATGGATAAAGTATTAGTAGAAGTATATGTACCTGTATTGGAAAAATCGTATGACTTTTTCATACCACTACAATCACAAATGTCAGAGGTATTAGAACTTATTAAAAAAGGAATTACAGAACTAACAGATGGAGACTATGTTTCTAATGAAAACACATTTCTGTGTCATAGAGACAGCGGAGCAATTATCAATATTAACAAGTCAGTTTTTGAACTCGGAATTAAAAATGGTTCAAGACTGATGTTGATATAAAAACTTAAGACAAGGAGGAAGAAAGATGTCAAACAGAGTAATTGAGGTAACACCTGAACAGCTGGAAACTACAGCAGGTTCAATTGAAAACTTAGCAGCTGATTACAAAAAACAGTATGAGCTTCTCTATTCTGAAACAAACGCTATGGCGTCAACATGGAGTGGAAAAGATAACCAGGCTTATATTAATCAGATTGCTGGTTTCAAAGATGACTTTGAAAAAATGCATGGTTTGATGATCAATTATGCTGATTTCTTGAGAAAGAGTGCAAAAGCATATCGTACTACTCAGGATACAATCACGACAGAAGCACGTAAATTAACTAACTAGTATTGAGGGAGGTGAATAGAATGGCTGATTCAATCAAAATTTCGACCCAAGTATTGAGAGATACTTCAGAGAAAGTAAATAACATCAATGCGAAGATGGATACTGCATTAGCAGATATTAATAAAAAAATGAATGACTTAGAAGCAACATGGAAAAGTGATGCTGCAAGTGATATCAGAGCGGCTATGAATGCTTTAAAACCACGTTTTGCACAGTATAAAGAAGTAGTAACTTCATATTCTAAATTCTTAGTTACAACAGCTCAGAGCTATGAAACTACTGAAACAACAATTCAGAACAATGCTAATCAGTTTAAATAATTAGCAAATGATAATAGGACTGTACACACGATACCGATTCGTATTGTGTGTACGGTCAATAAATACGAAAATTAATTTAACTTTTTGAAAATAAAGATAAATATAAGTTATAGATAAATCGGAAGACAAAAGATTGAAATAGGAGGCAGATTGTGGGAGTTGATTTAAATCAAGCAAATGTACAAGCTACACAATTGCATGATTATGCAGAACAGTTACGGGATGCAAAGAAAAAATTGCAATCATATAAAGCAGAATTAAGCATGAATTGGATTGGTAAGGAAACCCAGTATATATATGCGGGAGTTGACCAAGCAATTAACAAATTAAATGCAATTGCAAACGAGCTTGATAGTTTGCAGAATGATGTTAGGAATTCTGCTAATCAAATAAGGCAAGAAGAGATTGCGCGTGAGGAAGCCGAACGAAAAGCACGAGAAGAGGCAGAACGTAGAGCTCGTGAGGAAGCGGCAAGAAAAGCAGCAGAAGAGCAAGCTGCAGCAAGAGCTGCACAAGAAGAGGCAGAACGTAGAGCTCGTGAGGAAGCACAGAGGAATGCTTCAACGAATAAAACAAATCAATCAAAAAATAATACGTCAACAAAGAAGTCTAATAATACGAATAAATCGAACAAAGATAATTCATTCTGGGGATGGCTAGGTGGTCTATTTTAGATAAGGAAAATACATTATGATAAAAAGCAAGATTGTTAAGAAAAAAGATATTGTACAAGTTGTAATTAAAACAGAAAAAGGGCAGCAGATTAATGAGCCAGAGTTACAAACTTTAAAAAGTGAAGTAAGAGGACTTTTACCTATTACTGTAGAACCAAGCATGAAGAAATTTAAATTAATCTATGATACGACTGGATATATTCCGTTTAAAGATTATTTGAAAATGCCTATAACAAGTGAATCTTTAGCACGCTTGCTAAAAAGTGTTTTGAGTACATTGCAGGATATAGAGAAAATATTCTTGAAGCAAGATTGTATTTTGTTTGATGCAGAACGTGTATATATCAATGCGATGCAGCAAAGTGTGAATTTTATCTACATGCCAATTCGTTTCTTTGAGACAGGGACTAAATTGCGAGACTTTTTATTGGATGTGGTTCAATATGGTACATTTGATAAAAATGAAGATAATACTTATTTCAAAGAATATATAAGGATTTTAAATGAAGGATTGAATTTCTCAGTATTTGATTTAGAAGAATATGTAAAGAGATTAGAAAATAATGATTTCAAAGAAACGAATAAGCAGATTCAATGTATGCATTGTAAAACATTGTTAGCAGAGAAAACAAAGTTTTGTCCAGTTTGTGGAACTAAAATGAGTGAGACAGAAAATACAACCAAAGATGATGTGTATAATCCACTAGAACATATGGACAAAGTAGAGACAGCTTATAGAGAAACAAGAGAAGAATCTTCTGTGGTATATGGAACACAGGGGCTGAGTGATGAAACTACACTATTAGGTGTAGCAGTTTCTGATGAGCAACCTACTATGATGCTTACTCAGAGAGATTTCTTTACAGAACATAATCCATTTTTAACGAGAGTAAAGACCAACGAACGAATCTTAATTCGAATGAATGATTTTAAGATTGGGAAACGATCAGGTGAAAACGATTATGTAGTGACAGAAAATAAGGCCGTAAGTGGTAAACATGCAGAAATCTTTGTTGAGGATGAAAGTGTTTACATAAAAGACTTAGGTTCTTTGAATGGAACATTTGTAAATGGGAAACGTTTAGCAAAAGACGAGGAATGCAGATTACAAAATAACGATAAAGTGAAACTAGCAGATGAAGAATTTGCTTTCTCCGTAGAAGACTAAGAAGAGAGGTGCCAAAAATGTATCCAGAATTTGTAGTGATTTATGTTGGATTGATTATTGTATTAATTGTAGTAATTGTGAATTTAGTGCTTACTTTAAAATTAACAAAGCAAATGAAGAGTAATAATTCAGGAAATGGGTTAAATAGAGTAGGTGGCGTAGTTTTCTGTAAGAAATGTGCTACAGAATTTGATGCTAATGCAAAGGTTTGTCCTAATTGTGGAACTGTGAGATAATATGAAGGAGATATTATGGCAAAATTAAAATTTAATAGTACTGGTGTCTCATATGCGAAAAGATTAGCGACAAATGCAAAGAATTCGAGCTACTCAGTTCGTGAGGGAATTGGTACAATTCAAAGAAATATTCAGCCGGATGTTGCAGCAAGAAATAATATTGCAGCACGCCTGAATAATGTAAGAACGAACGTGTCGCAAGTAGAAAATGATATTTTATCTATTTATCAAATGGTTGACAATGCTTCGTTAAAGTATAATAATACAGAAAAACAAGTGATCAATTGGGGGAAAGTCGCTTCACAAGGGAAGAAAATATCAAATAAAAGTGCGAATAGTGCAGCTTTTTCTGGTTCGACACAGAAGAATAAAGATAAAGTAAATAAGGTATCTGGTAAGAAAACTAGTTCAAGCAATGGAAATAATAAGAAGAACGATATAGCCCAAAGGGAGAAAAAAAATATTGATGTAATTGTAGAAGATATTAAATCAATAATGGAAAAAGATGCGAAATTAACAAAAACACTACAGAAGGATTTTAGCGATAGTTTTACTGAAGGCGTTTGGGGTAATTCAAAAGATGAGTTGATTTCTCGTGCGATGGAAACGACAGGTGGATTTGTACAAAAATTTGCAGGTGCTGTTAACATATCAACTGCCGTTAAGTATGGTCCAACAGCTCAAAATAGTTTTGTGATTGTAAATCCAAGTGTTTCATCAATTACGCTAAAAATGTCCAATGTTGGAGGGAAAATAGTTACTGGTGCAAAAGTTGGACTTCCTATTGTTGGCGGAATAATTGATTATGTCGGAATGCGAAAAGACGGAGAAGAAGTTGGGGATGCAGTATTTAAGTCTGCTGTTCATGTTGCTGTTGGCTTAGGTGGCGGAAAGGCAGGGGCAGCAATCGGTGCTGCGATTGGTTCTGTTGTTCCTGGTGCTGGAACGCTTGTTGGTGGTGCAATTGGGTTTGTTGCAGGTGTTGCAATTACAACGGTAGGTAATGCTGCGTTTGATGCAGTATATGATAACTGGGGAAATATTGTAGAAACAGGAAAAGAAATAGCATCAGATGTAGTAGAGGTAACAGAAAAAATCGGAGAACTTGCAAATGATGTAAAAGAAAATATAAGTGGATTTTTTGATGGAATAGGAGATGCTTGTGTGGGTAGTTGGCAGTCGCTAAGAACTGCATGGACATAGGAGAGAATATGGATTATATATTATTATTTACTAACGTAAATGAAAACTATTATTATTCGTTTGAGGATGGAATGATATATGCTATTAGTATAAAAAGTGACGAAAGAACTATTCAAAAATGGTCAATGATCGGGGCGATAGTGGGGGTGATATTATATTCCATTATCGGACGTATCAAAATTGTTGTTGAAGGTGGATTCATTACAATGATGTGGTTATGTTGCATAGGTGCTTTTTGGGGGTGGATTATTGGAATGGCAATAAGAAAAAATGCCAAAAAAACATTTTGCGATGAAAATAGAGTTGATACAACGATAGAGTATGTAGAGTATCTATTATTGCAGGGAGAAAAAATATATAAAAAGAGAAGAAATTTGAGAATCGGAATGTTTATATTTTCTATAATCGGAACATTAATTTTGGCTACTAATTCAATAAATATATTTGTTGTAATATGTATAATTATATGTTGGAGTCTTGCTTTTTTGCTTTTAACAGTCGAAAGACCTATCCTATATAGAAAGTTAAAAAGATCTTTAGAGAAAGGATATTTATTAAAAACAGGAGGAAATTAAAATGTTGCCAATCGGAAGTATAGTAGTATTAAATAATGGAAGTCAAAAAATTATGATTATAAACAGAGGTGCTTTATATAATAATAATGGAACTGTAGGATATTTTGATTATTCTGCTTGTTTATATCCTTTTGGACAAACAGAACAGACAGTATTTTTCTTTAATGAAGAAGATATTCGAGAGGTCGTTTTTGAAGGATATAGAGATATGGAAGAAATTGCATTTTGTGAACAATATGAAAAGCGTATTAAAGAAATAGCATATCCTAGGTTAAGCCTGAAATTTGAAGAAGCATAAATGTTCAGGATATGAAACAGAAGAGCGGGATGTATTTATCCAGAAATTAGAAGAGTTTTATCAAAAAAACTAATTGAAATTATTATGAGGTATAAGTTTTATTGTGACTTATGCCTTTTTTCAAAATCTGGTTGCAAACTGTAACATTGCAAAAACGTAAATGAATTTAGTTTATAATGTACACATATGAGGAGAAGTATTATGAAAAAGAGAATAGTTAGTTTGATACTTGTTTTAACTTTACTGATTTCTTCACTTAGTTTAACGGCATGTGGTGGAAAAGAAAATTATATAAGTGTTGGACAATGGTTGACGTTGGTTAATCAAACATTTGGTATGGAAAGTTATCAATCAACAATACCATACTTCAAAAATGTTTCGGAAGATAACCCTTTTTTTTCGGCAGTGCAAATTGCAAAGGAATGGGATGTGATTGATTCTGATACAGAATTAGATGTAGAGAAGAATTTAACATGGCAGGAAGCACTTATAACACTTGTAAATGTAGGTAATTTTACAGGGAGTGAAGCTTCTGATGATGAAAAAATTCAGTATGCAATTGAGAATTTCGATGATTCAATTCGCGAATATTGGCTAGAACGAGATGTCCCTGTAGATGAGGCAATGGTATTATTAGGTACAGCACATCATAAGTGGACAAATTCGACGTATGATCATGTGACAGAAGAGATTACTTTTAAAGAAGGAATAGTAGAATTAAATAATCTAAATGGACAGTTGAATTATAGGATTGATGGAAACGTAGTTATCATTCCAATTGGTGAAAATATTAACGTAAAAAGTGGGGATATTTATGTTTTGCCAGCAAATAATACATATCCATTTGTACAAACATTTAAAGCCGAAAGTGTTCAATCGGATAATGAGTTTATTTATATTACAAATTCTACAGAAGATGTTGCAATTGAAGATATAGTAGAAGAGTTATTTATTCAGGAAACATTTGAGCCAACAATGGAAAATGCTGTTGTTTATGATGCAAATGGAAATGTTATTTCTGTTGGCGAAAATATTTCTAAATTAGGAATATATAATATTGCTGATGGTTCAGCTATGCAAAATGTGCAAAGTAATAGAGATTATAACGCATCACAAATGGGAGCAACAATAGGTAAAACGATAAAGGTAGATGATGTAGAAATTTCATATGAGATTGCAGTAGATGGTAAACTTGATTTTAAGGCAAGTATAAAGTCTGATAATTTATTAGATTCAGATGATACAAAATTACAGGCTAATGGTTCCGTCAAAATAAGCAATCTTAAGATTACGAATGATGTTGATTATGGAATTGTAAAAGGCTTAAAGCATGCGTCTTTAAAAGTTGATTATAAAACGACTACATCGGCAGGTTTATCATTAAAAAATGATTTAGTGGACAAGATAGTTGCGCCTTACAATAATGCGAATAATAAATTCTTAACCAATTTAAAGAATTCCTCATTAAAGGATAGAGACGCAAAAGGTGCAAAAACAATTAAAATTTGTTCAGTTGATGTATATTCCGTTGGTGTAGCACGTGTCTGTTTAGATATAGGATTAAAGATTTCTGCAAATGGCTCTGTTTCTGTAACAGTGACTGAAAGTGGAAGTAAAGGATTAGAATATAAAAATGGAAATTTAAGAGTAATTAACGATTGTACAAAAGATACGGATGTTGAACTAAAAGGATCGTTAGAATTAACTGCAGGAATTGGACCTGGATTATATGTTGTAGGTTTAAAGAAACAAATAATCGGAGCTCAATTAAATGTAGGTTTGGGTGCAGAAGCCTCTGTTACTGCCCATTTGGCGGACGCAGAAATGCATTTGTTGGAAGAAACAAGTTCAGGTGGAGAATCCCCAGAAATGTATGAAGCACTTTTAGTGGCAGATATTACAGCGGATGCAAATTCAATAGCAGCTATAGCTGAAGACCAAGGAAAAGAGTATAAGGCTCAAGGTAGTGTAAAACTTCATTGTGATGTTTGTACAGATATAAAGGGATATTTCATTTTAAGGATTAGTTTGACAGATGAATCATTAGCTGCTGATTTGTTAAAAGGGAAAGTAAAAGTAAGTTGGGAAATTTTGGGCAAGAATAATGCTAAATTATTTAACGTGCACATTGACAATCTAGATTTTGAAAATGCATCATTTACATTAGGAAATAAGGATGCAATATGTTCATATAAGTATGTGCCATTTGATGAAAAAGAAGAAGCAGAGACTGAAATCGAAACACAAACGGAAGTTGAAACAGGTGAAACAGAATTGAGTCAGAATGAAGTTACAGAAACAACTGATACGGAAACAGATGTTGAATTTTCTGGAGATATGATAACTCTGGATGCTGTTGTATTCGAGATTAAAGTTGGAGAAAACGGAAGAATTGCTATTAATGGATTGCCTAAAGGGTATACGGTAGATGATATTACATATAAATCAAATGATTCTAAGGTTGTAAGTGTCGATGCAAATGGAAACTTTAAGGGTTTACAAGAAGGCACTGCTATGATTACAATTAGTACTAAGGATGGAAAATACAAACAATATTGTGCAATTTCCGTTTGGTCAGATGAAGAAATAGAGTTTTCTCCTGTTGAATTGTAAGGAAAAGATATAGAAAGTAGAAAAAGAGATGAAGCAAATAAACGCTAGTTTGATTTTAAACGATATGAAATTAAAACAACAGCTGATGGTATGGATGATAATTACGTTAACAGTATTTGTTATAGTAATGTCTCCGATTATAATCTTTCGTCACGATATTATAAATGCAAGTATAGAAGCAGTTATGCTCCTATTATTTATAGGGATTCCATTTGGGTATCGATGGGGCATAAAAAAGGTTTTTATAGTTTTGAAGTTAATAAATAGCATTAATCATAATGAATTTATTGTTGAAAGAAAGAAAATTGTAGATAAGAAACAATATAAAGAAGACGAGACCTATTATAAAGTTTTTTTTGAGAATGTTGATGATACAGAAAAAGAAGGTGTTGTAGTAGATCGTTTAATATATTCGAAAACTAATATTGGAGATGAATATTTGTTGATTTATGAAAAGAAAAACAAAAACTTTCTAAAAATGTATTCTACAAAAGAGTACTATTTGTAAAGGAGTAGTGATGTATGAAAACAATAACAGTCAATCAAATTATTAAGGATAAGAAGCTTTATAATCAAAAACTTCTTTGTGGGGTATTTGCAATAGTTGGATTTGGAACTATTTTATTCCCTTTTATTAAGAGACAAGAATTGTCTGATATAAATTTTCTAATATCTATTGTGTTTATGACAATAGTATTTGGTATACCAATTGGTTATTTTGCTGGAATAAGAAAAATTATTCAAGCAATGAAATTAGAAAATGTAATAAAAAATAAAAATATAACAATAGAGGAAGATATAGTAACAAATAAGAGAATTACAGCACATAATCATTCGGGGGACATAGATAGTTATTGTCAAATATCTTACAAAAATTATACTAAAAAAAGTGATAAGAATTGTATTGTGAAAAGATCTGAATATGAAAAGATTAAAAAGGGTGATAAATATTTTATGATATATGAAGGTAAGAAAGGTGATTTGATATATCGTTATCCTGCAAAGGAATATCAAGTTGGAGATGAGTTAATACATACCTTATTAGTCAAAGAATAATGTGTTGAAAAGAAAAGTAAAAACTTTTAGAGCAATGTACATGTTGGCTAAGTACTTCAGTGTGTCAATTTTTCAAGGCTTTATTTAAGGGTGAAATAAAATGCAAATAGATAAAAGATTAAAAGAATGTGACACAGGTACTCATGTTTTTTCTAGAGTTGAAGAACTTACAGGTGCTACAAAATATGTTTGTGCAAAATGTGGTAAAGAAAAAATAGAGTATCATTTGGGAATGTTTAAAGAAGAACCGGAAACTGAAATTTTAATAGATGAATCTGATTATGTAATACTAAATCCAGGTGTTACAAGTATTCTTTATGATAACACATTAAGGATATCCATTGAAAATAAAGATATGCTGCTCCTAATCGAAAAAGATATTGTACATGTAGGAATAGGTAAAGATGCAGATGTGTTATTATGTAATAAAGCCATATCTCCTAAACATGCAACTTTCTATTTTGAAAATCAAGCATGGTTTTTACGAGATAATAATTCTTCAAATGGAACGTGGTTAAATGATGTCCGTTTAATTCCCGGGAAGAAATACTTATTAACAACAGATGATAGAATTAAATTGGCTGAGACGGAAGAGATAATTTTTAATAAATCTACAAGTCAAGTAGGGGCAAATCGAAACAAAGATGTTACAACGGATGCATATATAAATAAAGCTATTGCAGATAAATATAGGGTTATTGAATATCTAGGCGCTGGTGGATTTAACAAAACCTATCTAGTAGAAGAAATACAAACTAATATAAGATGGGCGATGAAAATCTGTGATAAGAAACAGAAAAATTTCAATGTATATATTAGAGAGTATATTCTTCAAGAACCTTATATGATGAAAAAATTTAATCATTCTACGATACCAGTGGTGAAAGAGATTTTAGAAGATGATAATGCAATTTATGTTGTAAGGGAGTTTGCGAATGGTCAGACATTAAAACAAATGGTAGATGAAAGTGGTGCTTTAGCGGAAGAAAAAGTGATTGAATGGGCAAAGGAACTGTGTAACATGCTTGTATATTTACATAATCAAGAGCCACCATACATTTATCGAGACATGAAACCAGCTAATGTAATTCTTATGGAAAACGGACATTTAAAAGTTATCGATTTTGGGACTTCTAGAGTTTATGATAAGAGAAAGACGGGAGATACATGTGTCCTCGGAACAATGGGGTATGCTGCACCAGAGCAATATGGTGGTTATGGTCAAACGGACGCTCGTACGGATGTTTTCGGATTAGGTATGACGATGCATCATCTTGTTACAGGAGTAAATCCAATAGAGCCACCTTATGAAGTTAGACCAATTAGAGAGATTGATTCGAACTTGTCCAAAGGATTAGAATATATAATCGAAAAATGTATTCGTCCAAATCCAGATGAAAGATACCAATCGTGTGAGGCTTTATTAAATGATTTAAACAATTATATGAATTTGCCAAAGAAAAAGAGTTTATTGGATAGATTATTTGGAAATAGATAACAGGTTATAGTCTGCTGATTATTAATTAAGAACAACGACAGGTTTATGCCTGTCGTTGTTATAATACAAAAATCCGTAAAATAAGATTAATATTGAAATGCAAATAGAGGTGTGTTACCATCAATATAAGAGCATTCGTGTACACGGTGGTAGCCTCCCGCACTAGAGATAGAAGGGAGGTGATGCAAATGGAAACTTATGAAACTATAAGTCTGCTGTTTCTTGGCGGCTCGTTCCTCCTTGCATTGCTTACCTACATAGATAGGAATAATAAGCAAAATAAATAAGCCTACCCTGTACTTGGCCGTCTGGGTAGGCTTAAAAACTTACATTTGAGGCTAACCACCTTGTGGGCGATTGCTCTTTCTTATGAGTATATATTAGCATGGTATATTTCATATTTCAAGCACAATATATCTTAGTTTTAGTTATTGTTTATTATTTTAAAAAGGGAGATTGCACCATGACAGTTAGTCAGAAGATTTTTGATATATTAGATACAAAAGGGATATCCCAGAAGGCATTTTCGATTGCGACAGGGATTCCGCAGAGTACCATCAGTGATTGGAGAAAGAAAAATACAAACCCTGCTTCTGATAAAATCCTTGTAATTTGCGATTTTTTAGATATTACACCATATGAACTACTTTCGAATATAACAGAAGAAGGAAGTCGTTCTAATAAAGTGAATTATCGAATTATAGTAGATGGAACAGAGGAGGCAACCCTGATAAAACTGTATGAGAAACTCGATATAAAGGATCGTAATCGTTTGCTAGGGTACATCGAAGCCTTGGTCGGTTGTAGATAGGAGAGTAAAGCGAATCTGTTATTGAATTCGTGTTGTGAATTTTTACGTGCGGATTTGTTGAATATATTGTTATTTGTATACGAAAATGCGTATACGAAACTGTGAGAATCTCACAAACATTTTTGAATTTTTAACGATGTTATTGCAACCGTTTGGGTGCAGATATATAATGCAAGTGGTATATAAACTATTTCCTTTCTAAGTAAGATTAAACTTAAGAAAGGCAAGTAAATGAATAATTCTAACGATTCGGCTACTGAAAAGAAATTACAGTGGCACCAGGCATTTTATGCAGGATTTTTTCTTGTGTATGGATACGCATGCTTATATAAATCGGACGAATCTCTTGGTGCTAAAATTCCAGTTGAGGATATTACGATTACTTTTGTTGCCCGTCGTTATCCTAGAAAACTAATAAAACATTTGGAGCATGTACATAAATACGAAATTCAATGTATTGAAAAAGGGATATATTACGTAAAGGGAGATTTTTTCCCAATTCAATTATTAGTTACTAAGGATTTGTCAGATGAGCAGAATCTATGGTTGCACAATTTAACCGACGATATTCATGATGCTAAAGTATTGAACACTCTTGTTTCCGAGTATGAGAAACATCAAAAAGATGCTCATTATAACTCCGTTATGGATATCATTGTGCATGCAAACAAAGAGGCATTTAAGGAGGTGGAACCTATGTGTAAAGCATTAGAAGAAATTTATTGGGAAGCACATGGAGAAAGAATCATGAAGGAGCAAAAAGAGGCTTTAGATAAAGCTGTTGCAGAAGCGGTAGCAGAGGCTGTTGCAGAGGCTGTTGCGGAAAAAGATAAAATTCTTGCAAATCAAACTGCTTATATAAAACAACTTGAAACTCGATTAGGAATTGCCACTGCATAAAATAAGAACTTGATGTCAAACATTGACATCAAGTTCTTTGCTTTTTACCTATAAAACTCCACAACCCTATCCATTCTACTTCCCATATTTTCAAGCAATGCATCCAATATAGTAATCGCCGCCATGGCTTCTACTACGACCACAGCTCTTGGTACGATAACAGGATCGTGACGTCCCTGAATGTTGATATCGATTTCTTCACCGCTTTTATTTACTGTCTGCTGTGTAGAAGCGATAGAAGGAGTTGGTTTGATGGCTACTCGCATAGTAAGAGGAGCACCATCCGTCATACCGCCTAAAGTTCCGCCAGAGTGGTTGGTAGTCTTGACCGGTTTATCAGAAACACTATCCATTGCAAAGGCGTCATTGTTTTCAAGGCCAGTAGCAGTTGCTACGCCAAAACCGTCTCCGATTTCAAATCCTTTTACGGAACCGATGGAGAACATTGCTTTTGCAAGGTTCGCATCAATTTTGTTAAAGACTGGTTCGCCAAGGCCTACTGGAAGTCCATTTACTTCACAGTAGATAATACCACCAGAAGAATTCTTTTCTGCAATTAACTTTTCTAAGTATTCACTCGCCTGTTCTGCTGCAACAGCATCTGGCATGTATAATTTATTGTTCTGTATTTCTTCTACATCAAATCGACTCATGTCCACGGAAACAGGACCAATCGACTGAGAATATGTAAGGAATGAAACTCCCATCTGATTTAGTAATTTAATAGCAATCGCACCTGCAGCTACACGACCAATGGTTTCTCTTCCAGAGGAGCGTCCGCCACCACGGTAATCACGGAAACCATATTTTTCATCAAAGCAAAAGTCTGCATGACCAGGTCTATAATAAGAAGCAATTTCACTATAATCTTTAGATTTCTGATTTTCATTCCACACCACCATAGAGATAGGTGTTCCAGTAGTTTTTCCTTCAAATACACCGGAAAGAATTTCAACGGTATCATTTTCTTTTCTAGGAGTAGTGAACTTGGACTGGCCAGGTTTTCTTCTATTTAAAAAGATTTGGATATCATCTTCGCAGAGTGGAAGACCAGCAGGGCAGCCATCTACTACCACACCTATTCCTTTACCATGAGACTCACCCCATGTTGTCACTCTAAACAATTTTCCAAACGTTGATCCAGCCATACACTACACCTACTTTCTACAGCACGTTTTGCCACGCCAATTCTTCTATAATTACTTCATAATTTATCATATAATTCTTGACGTTTCAACCTTGCTTTTTCTATAATGTAGATAACAATTCAGAGACAAGGCAATTTTAAAAAACGCATGACTATGCTTGCATAAGGGAATGCGTTTTTAAAAATTTCTTTGGCGAGAAGCCAGATATGAGCAAAAGGAAAGTCTCGAAGAGACGATTTTGCGAATGGCTCTGAATTGTTGCGAAGAAAAGAAACGATAGGTTGAAAGGACATAATATATATGGCAACTTATGAATTATTACGAGAAGAAGGCCGTGCAAAACGTGCCGTTTTCCATACAGTACACGGTGACATCCAGACTCCTGTATTTATGAACGTAGGTACAGTAGCTGCTATCAAAGGTGCAGTATCCACACAGGATTTAAAGGATGTGAAATGTCAGGTGGAGTTATCCAATACCTACCACCTTCATGTTCGTACCGGTGATAAATTAATCAAAGAAGTAGGTGGTCTCCATAAATTCATGGTATGGGACAGACCTATCCTTACAGACTCAGGCGGATTCCAAGTGTTCTCACTTTCTGGACTTCGTAAGATTAAAGAAGAAGGGGTATACTTCAATTCCCACATCGATGGTCGTAAGATTTTTATGGGACCAGAAGAAAGTATGCAGATTCAGTCTAACTTAGGTTCTACCATTGCGATGGCATTTGACGAATGTCCATCCAGTGTGGCAGAAAGAAAATATGTAGAAGATTCCGTAGCGCGTACTACCAGATGGTTAGAACGTTGTAAGACCGAGATGGCAAGACTTAATAGCCTTGAAGATACTGTAAACAAAGAACAGCTTCTCTTTGGTATCAACCAGGGAGCAATTTTCGATGATATCCGTATTGACCATGCAAAGAAAATTGCAGAGATGGACTTGGATGGTTATGCCATCGGTGGACTAGCAGTAGGGGAGTCTCACGAGGATATGTATCATATTCTTGACGTGACAGTGCCACACTTGCCAAAGAATAAGCCTACCTACCTTATGGGTGTAGGTACACCAGCCAACATTTTAGAGGCAGTTGAACGTGGTGTGGATTTCTTTGACTGTGTATATCCTACTAGAAATGGTCGCCATGGACATTTATATACCAATCATGGAAAGATTAATCTTTTCAACCAGAAATATGAAAAGGACATGCGTCCGATTGAAGAAGGTTGTCAGTGCCCAGCTTGTAAGCATTACAGTCGTGCATACATTCGTCATTTGCTTAAGGCAAAGGAGATGCTCGGCATGAGACTTTGTGTTCTTCACAACCTCTATTTCTACAACACAATGATGGAAGAAATCCGTGATGCACTGGATGAAGGACGTTTCCACGAATACAAAGCACAAAAACTCGAAGGAATGGCGCAGGGACAGAAGTAATTTATAAAAACTTGCTAAAAACCCTTTAAAAAAGGGGAAAAGGACTTGCCCCAAAAGGAAAAGTTTAGTATACTTTGTAGCAGAGTTTAAAAATAGGAGGAAGCGCGAATGTACGCAATTTTAGCACAGGCAATGTCAACAGGAGATATGATTACATCTACTATTCTCCCTATGGTTTTATTATTTGCATTTATGTATTTTGTAATGATTCGTCCACAGCAGAAGGAAGAAAAGAAAAAAGCACTTATGCTCAGCGAATTAGCAGTAGGTGATACAGTACTTACAACAAGCGGATTTTATGGAACAATCATCGACATTTCAGATGATACAGTTATCGTTGAATTTGGTAACAACAGAAACTGCCGTATTCCAATGCAGAAATCAGCAGTTGCTATGGTTGAAAAACCAGAAGACGCTCAGTAAAATAACATGAGAAACAGGTAGGAGGTTGTCATAATATGATGACCTCTTATTTTTTAAAAAGGAAATATATGAAGAAGATACTATACTTTTTAAAAGATTATAAAAAAGAATCAGTTATCGCTCCTTTGTTTAAAATGCTAGAAGCAATCTTTGAACTTATCGTTCCGCTAGTAGTTGCCCAGATTATTGATGTGGGCATTAAACAGGGAGATGCGAGTTATATCTTCCAGAGATTTGGTGTTCTAATTCTTCTGGCAGTTATCGGATTGGTATGTGCTATCAGTGCGCAGTTTTTTGCTGCAAAGGCGGCAGTAGGATTTGCGACACAGCTTAGAAGTGCACTGTTTGCACACATACAGAAGCTTTCTTTTGCTGATTTAGATGAGATTGGAACATCCACACTCATCACGCGTATGACGAGTGATGTAAACCAGCTTCAGTCTGGCGTGAATATGGTGCTTCGTCTTTTTATGCGTTCTCCATTTGTAGTGTTTGGTGCCATGATTATGGCATTTACGGTAAATGTGAAGGCTGCACTTGTTTTTGTGGTAGCGATTCCACTTTTATCCATTGTCGTATTTGGTGTCATGCTGGTTACGATTCCTCTTTATAAAAAGGTACAGGCTTCCCTAGATCGAGTACTCGGGAAAACACGCGAAAATCTCACCGGTGCTCGCGTGATCAGGGCCTTCAATAAACAGGAAGAGGAAATAAAAGAATTTAACGAAAGTAATGAAATACTTACAGATGTACAGCTATTGGTAGGCAGAATTTCTGCTCTTATGAATCCAGTTACACTGATTATTGTAAATGTTGCAACTATCGTCATTATCTGGACGGGTGCAGGCCAGGTGTATGAGGGAATTATTACGCAGGGTGAAGTAGTGGCTCTAGTGAACTATATGTCTCAGATTTTGATAGAGTTGGTAAAACTCGCAAATCTGATTATTTTGATTACAAAAGCAGTTGCTTGTGGGAACCGTGTGGCAGATGTCTTAGAAAAAGAGCCATCCATTTCTGATGAAGGAAATGGATATATTCTTAAGGCAGCAGAAACAAGTAACTCAAATGCAGTACTAGTGGAATTTAAAGACGTATCTTTTGCCTATGGTACAGGCAGTGAAGCGGCTTTGAAAAATATTTCTTTCCAGGCGAAAAAAGGACAGACCATCGGTATTATCGGCGGTACGGGCGCAGGAAAGAGTACGCTTGTAAATCTGATTCCACGTTTTTATGAAACTGTGGAAGGTCAGATAGAGGTAGACGGTGTAGATGTAAAAGACTATCCTCTTACACAGCTTCGCGAAAAAATAGGAGTAGTTCCACAAAAATCCGTACTTTTCCATGGAACGATTGCAGAAAACTTGCGTTGGGGAAATGAAAACGCGAGTCAAGAAGAATTACACAAGGCAATAGAACTCGCACAGGCTTCAGATGTAGTGAGTGGAAAAGAAGATGGACTTTCCCATATCGTAGAGCAGGGGGGAAGAAATCTTTCGGGAGGACAGCGTCAGCGTCTTGCAATAGCGAGAGCTCTCGTAAAGAATCCGGATATTTTAATTTTGGATGATAGTGCATCGGCACTTGACTTTGCAACGGATGCAAAGCTTCGCGCAGCACTTGCGACTATCTCAGAAAATAGAGCAATTTTTATTGTTTCTCAGAGAACTTCGTCTATTCAGCATGCAGATATGATTATCGTATTAGAGGATGGAGAAGCGGTAGGCATCGGTACGCATGCCGAACTCTTAGAAAACTGTGAAGTATACAAAGAAATATATGACTCCCAATTCAAACAGGAAGAAAGGGGGCAGGCAAATGATTAGAAAAGTACTTCGTTATATGAAAAAGTATATTCCATTATTGGTGATTTCCATTTTGCTTGCTGCCATCACAGTAGCAATGACTCTGTATTTTCCTATCCTCACAGGGAATGCTTTAGATTTGGTTCTGGGCAAAGGTACTGTGGACTTTGTAGGAATTGGTGAGATTGTCAAAAAAGCGATAGTAGTTATCGCTATTAGTGCAATTGCGCAGTGGATTATGAACGTTTGTAACAATCGTATGACGTATCATATTGTTATGGATATTCGTAAGGATGCTTTTGCAAAAATAGAAAAGCTTCCTTTATCTTATATTGATTCGAAGGCACACGGAGATATTGTTAGTCGTGTGATTGCGGATGTAGACACGTTTGCAGAAGGTCTTTTGATGGGCTTTTCGCAATTGTTTTCAGGAGTAGCGACAATTGTAGGCACATTACTGTTTATGTTGTCTATTGATGTAAAGATTACACTAGTGGTAGTTGTAGTTACACCAATTTCTCTTTTTGTAGCTAGTTTTATTGCGAAAAAGACCTATTCTATGTTCCAGCTTCAGTCTAAGACAAAAGGTGAACAGACGGCACTTATTAATGAGATGATAGAAAATCAAAAGGTTGTGCAGGCATTTTCGCATGAGGAAGAGGTACAGGAAGAATTTGAAGAAATCAATAGGCGGTTAGAAAAATGTTCATTAAATGCAACATTTTTCTCTAGCTTAGTAAACCCTTCTACCAGATTTGTAAATAGTTTGGTCTATGCAACGGTTGGAATCTTTGGTGCTTTATCTGCAATTGCAGGTGGAATCTCTGTAGGTCAGCTGGCTTGCTTTTTAACTTATGCGAACCAGTACACCAAGCCTTTTAATGAGATTTCCGGTGTAGTGACGGAGCTGCAGAATGCATTGGCTTGCGCAGCTCGCATCTTTGAATTAATTGAAGAAGAACCAGAAATTCCAGATGCTCAGGATGCGTATGTATTGGAAGAGGCAGATGGAAGCGTAAATATCGAAAATGTAAGTTTCTCTTATACTCCAGAGCAGCGTCTGATAGAAGATTTTAATCTTCAGGTAAAGCCTGGTCAAAGAGTAGCAATCGTGGGTCCTACTGGATGCGGAAAAACGACTTTTATTAACTTGCTTATGCGTTTTTACGACGTAAACAGCGGTAGCATTTCACTTGGTGAACACAATATTATGGATATTACCAGAAAGAGTCTTCGTAGCAACTACGGTATGGTGCTTCAGGATACCTGGTTAAAAACTGGAACTATCCGTGAAAATATCTGTATGGGCAAGCCAGATGCTACAGATGAAGAGATGATTGCAGCAGCAAAAGCAGCACATGCACATAGTTTTATCAAGCGTTTGCCTTTAGGATATGATACAGTCATTCTTGAAGATGGAGGGAACCTGTCTCAGGGACAAAAGCAGCTTCTTTGTATTGCAAGAGTTATGCTTTGCCTTCCTCCGATGCTGATTTTGGATGAGGCTACGTCTTCCATTGATACGCGTACGGAAATGAAAATACAAAAGGCTTTCCTTACCATGATGGAAGGAAGAACTAGTTTTATCGTTGCCCATCGTTTGTCTACGATTCGCGAGGCAGATGTAATCCTTGTTATGAAGGAAGGAAAAATCGTAGAAAAGGGAACGCATGAGGAACTTCTAGGACAGAAGGGATTTTATGCAGAGCTTTATAATAGTCAGTTTGCCACAGTATAAAATCAGAAAGGAATACACTCGAATATGAATCGTCAGCTCTTGAATTGTCAGTTATGCCCAAGAGGCTGCAAAGTGAATAGAGATGCTGATGAAAGAGGTGTTTGTGGAGTGTCATCAAAGTTAAAAGTGGCACGAGCAGCACTACATTTCTGGGAAGAAACCTGTATTAGTGGTACAAAAGGATCAGGAACAGTGTTTTTTAGCGGTTGCTCCTTGCATTGCGTATACTGTCAGAATCAAGAGATTGCACAGGGAGTGTATGGAAAAGAGATTCCTCGAGAACGATTGGTGGAGATTTTTCTGGAATTACAGGAGAAAGGTGCCAATAATATCAATTTGGTTACACCTGGTCATTATGTGCCTCAGATTGTGTGGGCGGTAGAACAGGCTAGGAATCAGGGGCTCAAGCTTCCGATTGTATATAATACGAGCAGTTATGAAAACGTAGATACACTTAAGCAGTTAGAAGGAATTGTAGATGTGTATCTTCCTGATTTTAAGTATTGGAGTTCGGAGCTGGCTTTGAAATATTCCAAGTCACCGGATTATCCAGCGGTTGCAAAGGCTGCCATAGCAGAAATGGTGCGACAGCAGCCAAATCCACAGTTTATGTATGACAAAGAACAAGATATGGATTTGATTCAGAAAGGTGTAATCGTGCGTCAGCTTTTGCTTCCAGGACAACTTCTGGATGCAAAGAAAATTATAAAATACTTGCATGAAACTTATGGTAACCAGATTTATCTTAGTCTGATGAGTCAGTATACCCCGTTGTCTCATGTGGAAAAATATCCAGAATTGAATCGGAAGGTGGATAGACGCACCTATGAGAAATACGTGGATTATGCCATTGAAATCGGAGTAGAGAATGGTTATATTCAAGAGGAAGATGTGGCAATGGAGAGTTTTATACCAGAATTTAATGGAGAAGGAGTTTTATGAGATATCCAGAATTTTTAAAAGAAAATGGTAGCATAGGTTTTGTGGCACCATCCTTTGGCTGTGCTATTGAGCCTTATCATACAGCATTTAAAAATGCACTAAAGAAATGGGAAAATATGGGATACAAGACCCATTTAGGACCAAACTGTTTTGCTTCCAGTGGAATTGGAATCAGTAATGAGCCAAGCCTTTGCGGAAAGGAACTAAATGAGTGGTATTGTTCTGATGAGAATGATATCCTTATCTCCTGTGGCGGTGGCGAGCTTATGTGTGAAGTAGTACCACACATGGATTTTGAGCGAATGCGTCAGGCTAAACCAAAATGGTACATGGGATATTCGGATAACACCCACTTTACCTTTTTATCTGCGACCTTAATGGACACTGCGGCTGTTTATGGTCCTTGTGCAGCAGCTTTTGGTATGGAGCCTTGGCATGCTTCTATCCAGAATGCCTGGGATTTGCTTTGCGGAAGAATAGACACCGTCAAGAATTACGACTTATGGGAAAAGGAAAGTCTAAAAGATGAAGAACATCCACTTTTGCCTTATAACGTAACGGAACCAGTAGAAATCAAAACGTTTATCTGTAAGGACGGACGGGCAATGGCCAGTACAGAAGAAGTAGTATTGGAAGGACGTTTGATTGGAGGATGCATGGATATTCTCCAAATGTATCCAGGAACTCGTTATGATAAAGTAAAAGCCTTTAATGATAAATATAAAGAAGATGGTTTTATCTGGTTCATGGAAGCCTGTGATTTAAACGTGATTTCCATTCGTCGTGCTATCTGGCAGATGAAAGAAGCGGGATGGTTTGAGCATATGAAAGGCTTTTTGATTGGGCGTCCGCTTTGTTTTGGCGAAGAAGCCTTTGGCGTAGACCAGTACGCGGCAGTAACAGATTTGCTTGCAGAATATGATGTGCCTATTATTATGGATTTAGATATTGGCCATTTAGCACCAATGATGCCGATCATTTGTGGTAGTACCGCAAAGGTAACTGTGAAAGAAAATGATGTGACCATTCGGTATACATTCAAGTAAGAGTGATAAAGAAGTTGGAACTTACCGGTTTCAGCTTCTTTTTTTATGCAAATAAGTGGTGGGTGGTTAATTGGACACTGTATCATATATCTTCTTTACATACCAAACAATAAAGCAATGGAAAAGGAGAGAAGATATGAATACATTACGTTTAAGTTACCAGAAAATAGATTTTGAAAAGGCAATGATTACACTTGGATTTGCACTTATGGAAGCATCTGGAGTTGTATTTCTTCTTTGTGGCCTTTTGGATATCAAAATCTTCTAAAATCCACAAAATATAGAAGGAAAACGCTTCCAAATACTATATTTTGATTGACGACGTATAGAATGCTTTGTATAATTATGTTGGAATATTTTCTAATTTGGAGAAGTGTGCATTTTTTTAGGAGAAAGTTGAGGATACACATGAGTTTTGGTGTAAAAAAACACGTACACAAGATAATGGCACTCCTGCTGGTTATAGTTACAGCTTTGGGTGTATTAGGTACTGAAAATATAACTACATATGCATACACAGCACAAAAGGGGATGATTTATTCTAGCGATAAATCGATGGTAGAAACCAAGAAGTCAGCATCCCCAAATGCTGCAAAGGCAAATGGTCTTTTATATGGAAAACCAGTTACTGTTGTTGATGAAGTCCGAGGGGACGATGGAGGTATTTGGTACAAGCTTACCTATGATTTGAAGGCAGGCGGGACAGGCACAGGTTATTGTCGTGCACAGAATGTCTTACTGGACAAAAATATTACAGTTTTTGCAAATGGTGTTGTAAATGCTAATGATGTAAAACTTAGAAATGATGCTGGAACAGACAGAACGGTTATTTTAACAGCTTTAAACATCGGACACAAGGTAGAACTATTGGATACTACGACTGTAGACGGCAGCAAGTGGTATCGTGTTCGAGCGTCAGTTGGCGGAACCACCTATATTGGCTGGATGTTTGGTTCTTATATTACAGAACAGGTTCCAGATATCGAGGTAGATGAGGCGTTTGAAGATTATTTGAGACGTATCGGTTTCCCAGAAAGCTACGTACATAGTCTTGCAGTACTTCATGCACAGTATCCAAACTGGGTGTTTGAACCAGTAAAAACAGGTTTATCATGGCAGACGGTTATTGATAATGAATCAAAAGCGGGTAGAAACCTTATTTATAAAACAGAAAATGATGCAAAGAAGTCTTATGCAAGTAGCGAATATAACTGGAAGACCAATGAATGGACCATTCGTGATGCTTCAGGTTGGGTGACTGCACACCCAGATTTCATTGCCTACTGTATGGATCCAAGAAACTTTTTGAATCCAACAAACATCTTTATGTTTGAAAGTTTAAGTTTTAGTTCTGCACATAATGCAGCAGGTGTAAATGCGATATTAAGCGGAACCTTTATGGCAAGTGAAATCGCAAATGGCGATGGTACTATGCTAAACTATGCAAATGCATTTATGTCTATTGGAAAGGCTGCAGGTGTTAGCCCATATCATATTGCTTCCCGTGTTCGACAGGAGCAGGGGGTAAATGGGACTAGTTCCATGATTTCTGGTAAGTATCCAGGTTATGAAGGTTATTATAACTATTTCAATATTGGTACTTATGGTACAGGAGATTCCTTATATAAACGAGGATTACAGTACGCCAAAGATCAGGGCTGGAACACCAGATACAAATCACTTCTTGGTGGTGCACAGTTTCTTGCAAAGAGTTACATTGGTGTAGGTCAAGATACATTATATACACAGAAGTTTGACGTTATTGCACAGGGCGGTTTATATAGTCACCAGTACATGACCAATGTACAGGCTGCTATTTCAGAATCTAAATCAGTTGCAAGTGCGTATACAGATAAAAAGCAGGCTTTCGTATTCAAGATTCCAGTATACGAGAACATGCCATCGAAAGCGGTACAGTTTACGGCTTCCGGAAACAGAAACAATTACTTAAAGAGCCTTAGTGTTTCGGGAGTTTCGCTCACACCTTCGTTTGATGGATCGAAGACCTCATACACTGCGATTGTGGGAAATGGCATTTCTTCGGTTAATGTGTCTGCAGTCCCAGTTGTATCAGCATCAACAGTATCTGGTACAGGAACACACAATCTGGCGGTAGGAACAAATACGATAAAAGTTTATTGTAAATCCCAGAGTGGAGACACCAAGACATATACTTTGACCATTATTCGAGAAATGGGAAATGGACAGTCTGATGCTGAGTTAAGTGGCAAACTGTCTTCTAATAAATATTCTATAGGAGCTAATATTAAAGGTGTTGCTCCAGATACAAGTGTTTCGACTTTCCTTGCAAACATTTCATGCAAGGGAGTAACTGCAAAAGTACTCACTGCGGCTGGAGATGAAAACAAAGGTACAGTGGCAACAGGGAATAAACTTGCCATTTATGAGAATGGAACATTAGTCGCTACGAGAAGTATTATAGTACGTGGTGATATTAGTGGAGATGGAAAAATTACCATTGCGGACTTGGTTCGTTTGAACAGACACATATTAAAAGTTAGTGCTTTATCCGGCGACCAATTGGCAGCTGCAGATGTAAACAATAATGGTAGTGTTAATATTCAGGATTTGGTGTTAGAAAACCGCCACATTTTAGGCGTTTCTGCAATCAAATAATGATAGAGAGGTGTAAAAATGAAAAGAATTCTTAGTTTCACATTGTCTTTGTTTTTGGTTTTGAGTCTATTAATGTACCCAAACTATGAAGTACAGGCTGCAAACGTATCCTTGAGCGTGAGTGCGTCGACAGTGAATATTGGAGATGCTGTTAAGGTAACGGTATCTGTTCCAGATGGCGTGGCGGCAACGATAGATCTTAGTTATTCGTCAGATGTGTTATCTTTTTCTAGTTCATCTGTAGAAGTTGGAAATAATGGTGGCACAGTTACTATTAATATTGGAAAAGATACTCCTGCAAATACAAATTCTATTACAATTACATTTAAAGCAAATACTTCTGGAACTGCTAATTTAAGTACAAATGTGATTTCTGCGATAGATATGAATAGCGCAAATCTTGATGAGATTTCGCTAGGGAATGCTTCTACCAAGATTACCGTAGCCAACCAAACCAGTGCTCCAGAAGGCAATGGAGGCGGTGGCTCATCAGAACCACAGAAATCAGCAGATAATTCTTTGTCATCTTTGAAATTATCAGCTGGAAGTTTATCACCAAGTTTTAAACCAAATACGACAAAATACACAGCAAGTGTAGACTATAGTGTTACAAAGGTAGTAGTAAGTGCGAAAACTTCAAATGCAAATGCGGTGATTGAATCCGTAACAGGTGATGGAACCGTAAACTTAGAAGTAGGAAAGAATACCATTGAGGTAATTGTACGTGCGGAAAATGGCGTAAAAGCAAAATATACAATCGTTGTTACTAGAAAAACGGAAGCAGAATCAGAGCCACAGCCTTCAGAATCAGAGTCAGAATCAGAAGCACCTGTTGTAAATGAAGTGTTACAGTGGAATGGTGAACAGCTTCAGGCGACAGAAGAAATTCCAGAGGAAAGCATCCCTGCGGATTTTGAAATGACTTCTCTTGTAGTAAATGGTCAGCAGATGCCAGGTCTGTCTTTTGGTAAGGGCGATTTAAAGGTTGTATATTTAAATAATACAAACGGTGCTGGTTCCTTATATGTTTATGATGAAGAACAGCAAACTATTTATCCGTTTATTAAGATTCAGTCAGAAAAAAGCTATGTAATGGTATTGTTGCCAAACGAGCAAAAAGACCCAGCTCCAGAAGGATTTGAGAATTGTACCTTGTCCATTGAAGGGAAGGGACTTATAAGTGCCTACCAGCTTAAAGGTGAAAGCGTAGAAAATCCTGAAGGAACAGAAGAAATCGAAGATTCTACTTCTGCATGGAATCTTTTTGGTGCAGAGACCTTTTATGCTGCAGAACCTAAGGAGAGTGAATTCTACCTTATTTACTGTATGAATGATGAAGGTGAAAAAGGCTGGTATATGTATGATTCAGTAGAAGAAACATTCCAGCGTTATCTTGTTTTGGCACCAAGTGTGAAGACAGATGCAGAGATTGATTTAGAGAGTCAGTGTGCAGCATTAGAAAAAGAATTAAATACTGCTAAAATGACACAATATATAATTATTGCAGTTGCAGCAGCAATTGTACTTATCCTTATCGTTGTTATCGTAGTAATCGTATTAAAGAATCGTTCGAAACAAGATGATTTCTTTGATGAATACGAAGATGATGAAGATGACTATGATGATTATTATCGTGCAGAAGAACATGTTCAGGACGATGATGAAGAGGAAGATTTAGTTGAAAAAGCGGTTGAAAAAATCGTTGAAGCTGAATCTCCAAAAGCACCAGTGTCTGAGAAAGATGACAGTGATTTGGAATTCATTGATTTTGAATAATTTGTTGGAGGCAATAAATGAAAGTTACAAATAAAGCGAAAAGAGCATTAGATATCGCGAAAAGACTTTCCAAAAGTATGCATTATAACTATGTTGGAACAGAACACATTCTTACGGGTTTGTTAAAAGAAGGCACAGGAGTGGCTGCTGAGGTTCTGACCGCAAACGGAGTGGAACTTTCTAAGTTATTGCAGATGATTGAAGAGTTGATTTCTATTGGTGGAGATACACTGGTTGCAGAAAGAGATGGATATTCTCCAAGAGCACAGCATATCTTAGATAAATCTGAGGAAGAGGCTCGCAAATTAGGATATGAAAATATTGGGACAGAACACATTCTCCTTGCAATTATCAAAGAGGGAGATTGTGCGGCTACCCGACTTTTAAACACACTTGGAGTAAGCTTGCAGAAACTTTTCACGGATGTTATTGGTGCAATAGGGGAAGATCCTGCGAAGTATCGTGAAGAATTTGCAAAAAGCAAGAATGCTGCCAAAGCAGGTTCCGCAACTCCTACATTGGATCAGTACTCAAGAGATTTGACAGAGATGGCGGCAGATGGTTTGCTGGATCCAGTGATAGGAAGAAAACAGGAAACAGAACGTGTGATTCAGATTCTTAGTAGACGTGGAAAGAATAATCCATGTCTGATTGGTGAACCAGGTGTTGGTAAAACTGCAATTGTAGAAGGCATTGCCGAGAGTATTGTAAATGGAACAGTACCAAGTCTTTTGCAAGGAAAAAGATTGGTTTCTTTAGATATGTCTGGTTTAGTAGCAAAGTCTAAATATCGTGGTGAATTTGAAGAACGTATTAAAAAGGTTATTAATGAAGTAATTGCTGCTGGTGATGTGATTCTTTTTATTGATGAGATTCATACCATTATCGGTGCAGGTGGAGCGGAAGGTTCCCTTGACGCAGCAAATATTTTAAAACCTTCTATGGCTAGAGGTGAATTACAGGTAATTGGTGCGACTACGATTGAAGAATATCGTAAGCATATCGAAAAAGACGCCGCTTTAGAACGTCGTTTCCAACCAGTAATGGTAGAGGAACCATCTATTGAAGAAACTATAGAGATTTTAAAAGGTGTTAGAGGTCTGTATGAAAAACATCATCAGGTGCAGATTTCAGATGAAGGCGTAGAGGCAGCGGTATCTTTGTCTGCTAGATATATTAATGATAGATTCCTGCCAGATAAAGCGATTGATCTAATGGATGAAACTGCGGCAAAGGTAAAACTCGGACTTTTAGGTTCGCCAACCAAGTTTAATGATTTGCATAAGATGATTCACGAAGCAGAGATTGCGATTGAAGAGGCATTGCAATCTGGTGATATAGAAAAGGTTCGTGAAGAAAAAGCAAATAAGGAAGCGCTTTGTAAAGAACTTGAAAAGCAGGAAAAGAAAGCAAAAAACACTTTAAATAGAAAAGTTCCTGTGATAGGAGAAACGGAAATTGCGGATGTGGTAGCAGGCTGGACTAAGATTCCAGTGAATCGTTTAACAGAAAACGAAGCTGCCCGCTTGCAAAAACTTGAATCGGTTCTTCAGAAACGTGTAATTGGACAGGAAGAAGCAGTTACAGCTGTATCGAAAGCTGTTCGAAGGGGTCGTGTTGGATTAAAAGACCCAAAACGTCCAATTGGTTCCTTCCTTTTCTTAGGACCTACTGGTGTAGGTAAAACTGAGGTTTCCAAAGCGCTAGCCGAAGCAGTGTTTGGAAAAGAAGAAGCTATGATTCGTGTAGATATGTCCGAATACATGGAGAAACATAGCGTATCAAAATTAATTGGTTCGCCTCCGGGATATGTAGGGCATGAAGATGGTGGACAGTTAAGCGAAAAAGTTCGCCGCAACCCATTCTCTGTTGTATTGTTTGATGAAATCGAAAAAGCACATCCAGATGTGTTTAACGTATTGCTTCAGGTATTGGATGAAGGACACATTACAGATTCACAAGGTCGTAAGGTAGACTTTAAAAACACAATTATTATTATGACTTCCAATGCAGGTGCACAGGCAATTATTGAACCAAAACGTCTTGGCTTTGGAAATAAGGAGGACGAAAAACAGGATCATCAGAAGATGAAGGATAGTGTAATGGAAGAGGTAAAACGTATCTTCAAACCAGAATTCCTGAATCGTATTGATGAAACCATCGTATTCCGTGCACTTAATAAAGAAGACATGAAGCAGATTGTAACGATTATGGTGAAAGAACTACAGAAGCGTTGCAAGGAACAATTGAATATAGAATTAAATGTAACAAGTGCAGCCAAGGTCTTTATTGTGGAAAAATCTTTCGATAGAAAATACGGTGCAAGGCCATTGAAGAGAAAGATACAGGATGAGATAGAAGACAGATTGTCAGAAGAGATTATAAAAGGGGCAGTAAAGGCTGGAGACAAAGTTACGATATCTGTAAAAAAGGATGCAATTTATATTTCGTAGTGCTATAATATTTTTAGGTGATGTGAAACATCGTCGTGGGGATTTACAGGAGGAGAAAAATGGCTGGAATTAGTGAATTAATCCGTGTGGAAGCAGATGGAACAATTAGTTTTGGGGACTACAATTTAGATGCAAAAACAAAGCTGGATAATTTTATCCATGATGGAGCTTCTTATAAAGTAAAAACCTATAAGGATATTACCAAGTTGGAATGCAATGATATTTTTGCATATGAATCTGTTCCAGGAACAGCAGTATTCAACTTTAAAAAAGAGGAAGATAAGGTTTCTTTTGTTGTAGCGGGTGATGAAAGTGCTCAGATTACATTGGGGCTTGAACCAGAAACAGAATATGAAATCACTGTAGATGGAGAATCGGTAGGAGCTATGAGTACCAATTTAGGTGGTAAACTGAGTTTCAGTGCAGAAATAGAAGGAGAAAAGACCGTTTCTATTTTAGTAAATAAGAAATAATTGAAGTAACATAGACCCGGCCCAAGATGGCCGGGTTTTCTTTTTCTATAATATATAGAAAGGAGGCTAGGAGAAAAATATGGCAAAAGGAAAAGCAAGTGTATATTTTTGTCAAAACTGTGGCTTTGAATCATCAAAGTGGATGGGACAATGTCCAGGTTGTAAAGAATGGAATACCTTCGTAGAAGAAATTATAGACAGAAAGGGAAGTGCCTCTTCGAGTGTAAAGAAAGCTTTAGAAGAAGCAAAGCCAGTTCCATTATCAGCAGTCTCATCTGCTGATGAAGAACGTACCAGCACAGAAATGAAGGAATTAGATAGAGTGTTGGGAGGCGGAATTGTAAAAGGTTCCCTTGTATTAGTGGGTGGCGACCCAGGTATAGGTAAATCTACCTTGTTATTACAGGTTTGTAAGAATTTGTCCAATAAAAATCAGGATGTGCTTTATATATCTGGAGAAGAATCTTTGCAGCAAATCAAAATCAGAGCGGAAAGAATTGGTTCTTTTAGTGATTCGTTGGAATTATTATGTGAAACGAATCTGGATGTTATCAAAGAAGTGATCAGTCGAAAGAAACCTAGTGTGGTAATCGTGGATTCGATTCAGACTATGTTTAGCGATGCAGTTTCTTCTGCACCAGGAAGTGTTTCTCAGGTGCGTGAAGCTACTAGTGTGTTTATGCAGATAGCAAAAGGTTTAAACATTTCTATATTTATAGTAGGCCATGTGACCAAGGAAGGTGTAGTGGCAGGACCAAGAGTATTAGAGCATATGGTTGATACAGTGCTTTACTTTGAAGGAGACCGTCACGAAAGTTATCGTATTTTACGCGGTGTGAAGAATCGTTTTGGTTCCACCAATGAAATTGGTGTGTTTGAAATGCGAAATATTGGCTTGGTAGAAGTAGAGAATCCATCTGAATTTATGCTCAGTGGAAAGCCGGTAGGAGCTTCGGGTTCTGTAGTTGCATGTTCTATGGAAGGAACCAGACCAATTCTTTTGGAAATTCAGGCACTTATATGTCATACAAATTTTGGCAATCCAAGACGCACTGCAACCGGTACGGACTATAATAGGGTGAATCTGCTTATGGCGGTTTTGGAAAAACGTCTTGGTATGCGTCTGTCAGAATGTGATGCCTATGTAAACATTGCTGGAGGTATCCGAATGAATGAACCTGCGATTGATCTAGGTATTGTGCTCGCAATCATGTCCAGTAAACTTGATAAACCAATTGATGAAAAAACAATCTGTTTTGGAGAAGTTGGTTTAAGCGGAGAAGTTCGTGGAGTAAGTATGGCAGAGCAACGAGTTCTTGAAGCAAAGAAGTTAGGGTTCGAGAGATGTATCTTACCACAGGTGTGCAAAACAGGATTTGTACACAATATAAAAGGAATCGAATTAATCGGTGTTTCAAATGTAAAGGAAGCACTCGATGCGATAAGCTAAATGGAAGGCTTTGGGATGAAAATCTCAGAGCCTTTTTTCTGTAAAATTACTAATTGTAGATAAAAAATATAAATTTCAGACAATTTAGACAATTTAAGGATTTTGGGTAAATAGATTTACTTTAAAAAATTGTTAATTTTAGTGTTGACTTTAAAAATACTACGTGATATATTAATCAAGCTGACGCGAGAGCACAGCACAGAACATTGATAACTAAACAGTGAAAACCTTGAAAGATTCTAAATGAATTTCAAGTCTAGATGAAAAATCTAGCGAACGTTTTAATCGAGAGATTAAAACCCTTTAAACAGTAAATTCAGATTTATTTCTGAATAATGTGAAGCCAGTTTAGACTGGCCGATTAAACTTTTAACATGAGAGTTTGATCCTGGCTCAGGATGAACGCTGGCGGCGTGCTTAACACATGCAAGTCGAACGAAGCACTTTTACTTGATTTCTTCGGA
>JAZURS010000099.1:0-29464 GCA_045606325.1 Agathobacter sp. | reverse complement strand
TTCTCTTATGAATTCGCAAGATATGAACAGGCTCCAGAAGATGTTGCTAAGAAGCAGATTGAAGAAAGAGCTAGTGAACTTGAGGATATCGAAGAATAATAAATTTATTATATTAAGTATAGTTCTATTATTGGGACTTATAGCACAAGCAAACAAACATGAAGATATGCCTGAGGATGAGAAATTATCCTCAGGCTATTCTGTTATTCGGGGGAATATGGGTAAAATTGACAATTATGCAAATGTGAAAAATTATATAAACAATAAGAAGTATTCTTTTCTGGAAAATGTAGAGGTGCTACAAGAGGAAGATGAATGTCCACAAGGATTATGTCTTACAGATGAATATATTTTTATTAGTGCATATTCAGATATGCAGGGAAAACTTGGGAAAATCAAAGTATTTAACAAAACAAGTGGCGAACTTTTGCTTACGCTTGGGATGGATGCACGCAGTCATTTAGGTGGAATTGCCTTTGATGGAACATATATATGGATATGTAATTCTTCAAAAATGGCGTTAGAGAAAATTTCATATTCCTTTGTTCAACATATGATTCTCGAAAATAAAGGTGGATTTGTAGATGTTAGAAATTTAATGGAAATTTATCCTGTAAGAAATATTCCCTCGACAGTGTCGACTTATCATGGTCAACTATGGGTTGCGACACATTCTATTTGGACGAAAGGTACAATGATAGGATATTTATATAACGAATCGAGCGATGAACTCCGTGCTATCGGAAGTTTTTATGTGCCACAAAAGGTACAGGGAGTAGCTTTTTCAGAAATGGGAGAGGTGTATTTGAGTACTTCCTACGGAAGAAGAAAGAATTCGTTCATTAAAAAATACAGCTCAATTAATGATATGTCAAAGAATGTGAAAGAATATCAGGATATCATAGAATTACCACCATGCTCAGAAGGGATTGCATATGAGAATGGAAAACTCTATGTGGTGTTTGAGTCTGCAGGAAAGAAATATTTAGAGGGGACGGACGGTAAAGGAAAAAGTCTCGCCCCTCTGGATAAGATTTTAGTTATTTCAACATCATAGACATAATACGATTTACTTTATCTTTTTCTGCCGCAGATAAATCTTTTGTAAGAATTTCAGCAATTAATTGAATTTCTGGTTTAGAAAAGTGAATGTTTTGTTTCTTTGCAAGATTCATATTTGCTAAAAGAAAGGGCATGGCATCTCGCATATTAGTAGGCTTATCTTTGTTTGCAAAACTCATGATAAATTCTAGTTTTTCAGAATCCATGCCCTTTAACAAAGGGTTGTTTAATAAAAAATCATCCATGCATTTCCTCCATTACACACATAATGCTTAAAAGGGTATCTATCGTTTCTTTTTCTTTTGGAGTGCAGAATTTTCTAAGAGTTTGTATCATGGCACTTCGTTTGTCTGGTTCGTTGTTGACTGAACAAGCAGATAATACATTTGCGTTGTCTTGAAACATTTTTACAGTATTACGAAATTCCATAGATTGAATAAGTATTGCCAAAGGCATTTGAGCATTAATGTTGGCAAAAGGTAAAAGAGACTTTAACATTTGTAATTCTCTGGTCTGTACCAAACCGTCATATTCAGTGAGATATTGTTCTTGTTCCATATAAACCTTTTTTGTTTTCATTTTATGAGTGGTCAGGTACATTTATACCAAATAAAGCATATATTATTCCAAAAAACAAATGGAGAGAATTGAATGGGAAAACTGATTATAGATGGAAATAGTGTTTTTGAGATAGATGAAGAATGTATTAAAAAGAAAAAGATATCAAAAAAATGCGGTTTGGATAAATATTTAAATAATAAATTCGATAAGTCAACAAGAGAAAATAAGAAAAAAAGAGGCGACGGATAATTCCGTCGCCATTTTTATGATGATGTTAGAAACATCCGTTATTGTTGCCGCCGCATCCGCCACAGAAGAGAAGAAGAAGGATAATCCATAGACAGCTATTGTCGCCACAACCATTGTTGTTATAGCCAGAATTGCCATTACCACAGCAGCATAATAAAATGATAATCCAAATGATTGAATTTCCATTTCCAAAGCCGTTGCTGAATCCACATCCATCGTTACATCCACAGTTTGTTGCAGTTAAATCACTCATAAGTGACCTCCTAAAATTTATGTTTACAGTATATGGTATGTGAAAGACAAAATATGGTTACAAAAATATTGACTTTATTACACGAAATCGTTAAACTTTTAACTGTAATATTTTATGTTAGAGGTACTAGATATGGAAAAAATTAAAATGATTACCCCATTAGTAGAAATGGATGGGGATGAAATGACCAGAATTCTTTGGAAAATGATTAAGGATGAACTTATTTATCCTTTTATTGATTTGAAATCAGAATATTATGATTTGGGGTTGGAGGAAAGAAACCGTACAAATGATCAGGTTACTTTCGATTCAGCTTATGCAACCAAGAAATATGGTGTTGCTGTTAAATGTGCAACTATTACACCAAATGCAGCACGTATGCCAGAATATAATTTAAAAGAAATGTGGAAGAGTCCAAATGGTACTATTCGTGCGATTTTGGATGGTACAGTTTTCCGTGCTCCAATCCTTGTAAAAGGAATTGAACCAAACGTGAAATCTTGGAAGAAACCTATCACAATTGCTCGTCATGCATATGGTGATGTATATAAGGCTTCTGAAATGAAAATTCCAGCACCTGGTAAAGTAGAACTCGTATATACTGCAGAAGATGGAACAGAAACCAGAGAACTTATTCATAATTTTACTGGAGCAGGAATTATCCAGGGACAGCATAACATTGAAGCTTCTATTGAGAGCTTTGCACATAGCTGTTTTAAATATGCTTTAGATACAAAACAGGATCTTTGGTTTGCAACAAAAGATACGATTTCTAAGAAGTATGACCATACATTTAAAGATATTTTTGCAGACATTTATGAAGCACAGTACAAAGAAGCTTTTGAAGCAGCTGGTATTGAATACTTCTATACTTTGATTGATGATGCTGTAGCGCGTGTGGTGAAATCTGAAGGTGGATATATCTGGGCTTGTAAAAACTATGATGGTGATGTTATGAGCGATATGATTTCGTCTGCTTTTGGTTCACTTGCAATGATGACATCTGTACTTGTATCACCAGAAGGATATTTTGAATATGAAGCAGCTCATGGTACAGTTCAGAGACACTATTATAAACACTTAAAAGGTGAAGAAACATCTACAAACTCTGTTGCAACTATCTTCGCATGCACTGGTGCGCTTAGAAAACGTGGTGAGTTAGATAATATTCCAGAATTATGTACATTCGCGGATAAATTAGAAGAAGCGTGTGTAAAAACAATTGAATCCGGAAAAATGACAAAAGACCTTGCGTTGATTACTTCTTTGAAAGATGTAACAGTATTAAATAGTGAAGGCTTTATCAAAGCAATCCGTGAAAAATTAGAATCATTATTGTAGTTAGAAACGGAGGAAGAGATTGTGGAAAAAGGAATCTCGCAGGCAGTCGTAAGACGTATGCCAAGATATTATAGATACTTAGGGGATCTTCTGGAACAGGGAGTTGAGAGAGTATCTTCAAATGAACTTAGTAAATTGATGAAAGTTACTGCATCACAGATTCGCCAGGATTTGAATAATTTTGGCGGATTTGGACAGCAGGGCTATGGATATAATGTTCGTTTTTTGCATGATGAGATAGGGAAAATTTTAGGCTTAGATCAAACGCATAATATTATTATCATTGGTGCAGGTAACCTAGGACAGGCGATTGCAAATTACGGAAAGTTTGACCGCTTAGGTTTTTGTACAATAGCGCTTTTTGATGTTAATCCAGATGTGATTGGAAAAGAAGTTCGTGGTATAAAGGTATATTCATTAGATGACCTAGAAAGTTTCTGCAGTAGTCATAAAGTTGATATTGCTGCACTTACTATGCCAAAAAGAAGTGCGGATAATACAGCACAGAGACTTGTTGAACTAGGAATTCAAGCTATTTGGAATTTTGCACATGTAGATTTAGAGGTGGCTGATGAAAGTGTTGTAGTTGAAAATGTACATTTGTCAGATAGCCTTATGCAATTATCTTATAATATTGTAAAGAATAAAAAATAGTAACTGAGGGCTCTATATGAAAGATAGACAGGATTTTAAGTCTGCTCTAATTGGAAAAACAGTTCCGCTTTTAGTATTGGACCAGAAGTGGCATCGTTTGTTCGCGGTTCATGGAAAGACAGAGGAAATAAAAGAACTAGAATCAAAACTAAATAACCTTTTAGCTGAGCAGGGCAGACTGAACAATCGTTTAAAAGAGCTTAAAAAACTAAAAGGTAGACTACTAGATGAAATCGTTCAGGGAATGGATGATAAAGAGAAAAAACTCGAAGAAAACAAACGTTTAGTAGATGAAATTAACGAAAAATTAGAAGAATGTGAAGAGGAATTGATGGATATTCCTCATTTGATACGAGAAACAAATGATGAATTAATGCTTTCTTCAATGGATTATTTTTATGACAAGTTACGTTTGAATCAAACAGAGTCTGTAGAAATTGAGGAATGGATTAATCAGGTTCGTATTGATTTAAAGAAGAATATTATTCGTAAGCAGAATCGTGATATTAATAATCGCGAGATTTATGCGTATCTCCATGATGTTTTTGGCCCAGAAGTCATAAATATCTTTGATATTAAATATGATGGAGATAAAAAGGAGACAACTTGAGATATCTTGTAACAGGAAAAGAAATGAAGCTTCTAGATCAGAATACATCAGGCTATTTTAAGGTGCCAGAACTGGTGCTTATGGAACAGGCTGCGATGCACTTTGTCTGGAGGCTTTGTGACGTTTTAAAAGAGAATAATACAGGGGATAATAAAAAGGGTATAGTTTTTAGCGGACTAGGAAATAATGGGGCGGATGGTATCGCAATTGCTCGTTTGCTAAATGAAAAAGGGATTTATACAGAAGTATGCAAGATAAATGAACTATTAAGCAATCGTGGAGATACCTCTACTTCTTATCAGGTGCAGGAAGAAATATATCAGAATTATAATTATCCTACGCAGAATGATATTAAGAAGATTTTGGATGAAGAATATGATTTTGTTGTAGACGCAGTTTTTGGAATTGGTTTGTCTCGAAATTTAAACGAAGAATATGCGCATATTATCGAAACCATTAATCAAACCTGTGGACTAAAATTTGCAGTAGATATGCCATCGGGTATAAACTCAGATAATGGTCAGATTATGGGCGTGGCAGTAAAATGTGATTTCACGATTACATTTTCTTTTGAAAAACTAGGGCAGTTTTTATGGCCTGGCTGTGATTATGCGGGTAAAACATTTGTGGAAGATATGGGAATAACCGAGTATAGCTGGCTTGATAAAAAACCTACTATGGCTTATTGGGAAGAAACTGATTTGTCGTTGCTTCCAAAGCGTCCTGCACATTCCAATAAAGGAACGTTTGGTAAACTTTTAATTGTTGCTGGAAGTGAAAATATGGCTGGTGCTGCAGTAATGGCCGCAAAGGTAGCGTATCGCTGTGGTGTTGGCTTGGTAAAAGTGTATACCCAGATTGAAAATAAAGGTGTAATAAATGAGGTTGTCCCAGAGGCTTTGGTTTCTACCTATGACGAATCTGTAAATAGAGAAAAGTTAATGGAAGATATGGCTTGGGCAGATGCAATAGTGATTGGACCGGGACTGGGGCAGTCAGAACAAGCAAAAGAGATAGTTGAAATAGTTTCTGGTTCTGCAAATATGCCTATAGTCTGGGATGCGGATGGCCTTAATATTTTGGCAAATAATACAGATGTATTACTATCATCGCATCCAGAATATATTATGACACCTCATTTAGGTGAGTTCTCTAGATTAACACAGAATTCTGTTGATTGGATACAGAAGCATCTGATTGAGTCTGCTATTGATTTTGCAAGAACATATGATCTTATCTGTGTTTTAAAGGATTTTCGTACTGTAACTGCCAATCCGTATGGACTTAGTTATTTAAATATGTCTGGAAATAATGGAATGGCAACAGGCGGAAGTGGGGATGTGCTCGCCGGTATCATTGGAGCGTTGCTTGCGCAGGGCATAAAGCCTATGGATGCGGCTTCGTTTGGCGTTTTTATTCATGGTTTGGCAGGGGATATAGCCCGGGAAAAAATGGGTACACATTCTATTATGGCAAGTGATATAATAGATGCATTAAAAGATGTTTGGAAAGGAATCGACTATGCAGAATAGTAGAGTATATGCGGGAATTAATTTATCCGCAGTTTTACACAACTTAGAAGAAATGCATAAGAATATAAATAAAGACACAAAGATTGTTGCTGTCATTAAAACAGATGGTTATGGTCATGGTGCACTTCCAATTGCGAAAGCAATCGAACACGTCCCTTATTTATGGGGCTATGCTGTTGCGACAGCCGATGAAGCGATGGCTCTTGTAGATGATGGAAGAAAAAAACCAATTCTTATTTTAGGTATTAGTTTTGCAGAACAGTTTGATGCAATTATTCGAAATGATATTCGTGCATGTGTATGCGATTTTGATACAGCAAAGAAATTATCCGAAATAGCTGTGTCAAAAAATAAAATTTGTCATATCCATATAAAAATTGATACGGGTATGAGTAGAATTGGTTTCCAAGTAAATGAGGAGACAGCAAATATCATTTATGAAATCTCTAAATTGCCTAATATAATAATTGAGGGAATTTTTACTCATTTTGCTAATGCGGATGAATTAGATAAGGCTCCAACAATTTCTCAGATGGACTTATTCCAAAAGATGTGTGCGATGTTGGAGAATAAAGGTGTTAAGATTCCAATAAAGCATTGTTCTAATAGTGCAGGAATTGTAGATATTCCGGATGCAAATATGAATATGGTTCGTGCTGGTATTATTCTTTATGGCTTATGGCCATCAGATGAGGTGAACAAAAACAAGATGGACCTTCAGCCAGTTATGTCTTTAAAGAGTCATATTTCCTATGTAAAGGATTTAGAAGCAGGACGTAAGGTTAGTTATGGTGGCACATACATTACACCAAAGACACAGAGAATTGCTACAGTTCCGGTGGGATATGGAGATGGATATGCCAGAAGTTTATCTAATAAAGGATATGTATTAGTGCGCGGACAAAAGGCTCCAATCTGTGGAAAAATTTGCATGGATCAGTTTATGATAGACGTTTCACATATTGAAGGCGCCCGTGTTGGAGATGCGGTTACTTTATTAGGACAGGATGGTTTAGAAAGTATCACAATGGAAGAGTTAGGTGATATGTCAGAGCGTTTCAATTATGAATTTGCTTGTCTGATTACTCCTAGGGTTCCTAGAGTGTATTATGAAAAATAAAAGAATATAGTTCTTAGAATTGGAAATACTACTCCTATACTTAGTAAATGGAGTGTGACAGGATGATTTTAAGAGGCGATATCTATTATGCGGATTTAAGACCAGTGGTAGGTTCGGAGCAGGGCGGAATCCGTCCCGTGCTTATTGTACAGAATGATGTAGGGAATCGGCATAGTCCTACAGTAATATGTGCTGCGATTACATCCCAGATGCATAAGGCGAAGCTGCCTACGCATGTTGCTTTAGATAGCGAAAAGTATGACCTGGCGAAGGACTCAGTTGTCCTTTTAGAACAACTAAGAACAATAGATAAAAAACGTCTAAAGGACAAGGTGTGTCATTTGGATAATCAGATGTTAAAAGAAGTAGATAAGGCACTAGGAATCAGTTTGGAGCTGTATACATAACTTGACGATAATACAGCTTCGTGATAAGATTTTTAGATATAATACCTATGAGAAATTATAAAGGAGAGTTGAAATGGACGACGGTGCTAATCCGTATTTAATTCCGATATTAATTGGGATTATTATTGTGCTTGCGGTAGCTTTGGTGACAATTGTATATATTTGTCGCAAGAGTCTCGCAAAAAAGTTTAAAAAGAATATTAAGAAGAATAATCAATCGTTGGAAGATGATGTGATTGAAGAAGAAATCATTTCCATGGTAAAAGAAGGCCATGAGCAGGGTGTGCTTATGGATTCTGAAGCGGAAATGATACATAATATTTTTGAATATGCGGATAAAGAAGCAAAAGATATCATGACTCATCGTAAAAACATCGTAGCAATTGATGGTGATATGAGTTTTTATGATATGGTTGCTTACGTGGATGATACAGGAAAATCGCGTTTTCCAGTATATGAAGGAGATATTGACAATATTATTGGTGTGCTTCTTATCAAGGATGCCTTTTTATTCTGTCAGAAAAATGAAGTTTTCCGCACATCTGTTAAAGATATTCCAGGCTTGGTTCGTGAAGTTGATTTTATTACAGAAACAATTAAGATTAATAGTTTATTCAAAAAAATGCAGTCTGATAAGAGCCAGATTTGTATCGTAATCGATGAATATGGACAGACTTCTGGTTTGGTAGCTATGGAAGATATCCTGGAAGAAATTGTTGGAGAAATCGAAGACGAGCATGATGAAGAGGAGCAGACATTTTCTGTAGAGTCAGATGGAAGCTATATGTTTGATGGTTTAACAGAGCTTCCAGATGTGTTAGAAGTAATCGATTTACCAATAGAAGAGGACGCGTTTGAAACCTTAAATGGGTATGTGATTTCTCTTTTGGAAAAGGTTCCAAATGATGATTCTTATGAATCTATTGAAAAGCATGGATATCTTTTTGAGATTCGAAAAGTAGAGAATAGAATTATTCGTGAGGTTCGTATTACAAAACTTGCGTGATTCTAAAATAAGTTGTATAATTGTAATGTTAAGAAAGTAAGTAGAAAAGAGGATTATTTATTATGTCAGGACATTCCAAGTTTGCGAATATCAAACATAAAAAAGAAAAAAACGACGCAGCAAAGGGAAAGATATTCACAATCATTGGTCGTGAAATCGCAGTAGCTGTTAAAGAAGGTGGACCAGATCCAGCAAACAACTACAAACTTGCTCAGATTATTGCGAAAGCAAAATCAAACAATATGCCAAATGATACGATTGAAAGAGGTATCAAAAAAGCTTCTGGAGAAGGAAGTAATGTAAACTATGAATACTGTACATACGAAGGATATGGTCCAAGTGGTACAGCGATTATCGTAAAATGTTTAACAGATAATAAGAATCGTACAGCATCAAATGTACGTAATGCTTTCACTAAAGGAAATGGTAGCATTGGTACACAGGGGTGTGTATCCTATATGTTTGATGAAAAAGGTCAGATTCTTATCGATAGAGAAGAATGTGATATGGATGCAGACGAGCTTATGATGGTTGCTCTTGATGCAGGTGCAGATGATTTTGTTGAGGAAGAGGATAGTTACGAAGTAACTACTGCTCCAGATGATTTTGAAGAGGTTCGCAAAGCATTAGAAGAAGCGGGCATCAAGATGGCTTCTGCAGAAGTTAGCATGATTCCACAGACATATGTTTCACTTACTGATGAAACAGATTTGAAAAATATTAACAAGATTTTAGATCTTCTTGATGATGATGACGACGTTCAGGAAGTATATCATAACTGGGAAGAGTAAAAATAATTTTTAATTTATGAGGGGGTAAATATGAAAAGAATCCTTTTTGCAGCATCTGAATGTGTACCTTTTATTAAAACAGGTGGACTTGCAGACGTATGTGGTGCTTTACCAAAAGAATTTGATAAGGAGCAGTGGGATGTACGTGTAGTTATGCCAAACTATAGCTGTATCCCAGAATATTTCCGTAATCAAATGCAGTATGTAACTCATTTCTATATGAGCACTGGTGCTTATATCCAGAACAAATATGTAGGTGTGCTTCAGTATGAGTTTGAAGGTGTTACATATTACTTCATTGATAATCAGGAATATTTTAGTGGTGACAAGCCATATGGTGATTTCCGTACAGATATTGAGAAGTTTACTTTCTTCGATAAAGCGGTTTTATCTATGCTTCCACTTATCGGATTCAGACCTGACCTTATTCACTGTCACGACTGGCAGACAGGTCTTATTCCAGTATATTTGAAAAATGAATTCCAGGGAGATATGTTCTTCTGGGGAATCAAAACAATTATGACTATCCACAACTTAAAATTCCAGGGTGTTTGGGATGTTAAAACAATGCAGGGACTTACAGGCTTCCCTAAAGAATTATTTACTCCAGACAAATTAGAATTTAAGAAGGATGCTAACATGTTAAAAGGTGGTCTTGTATATGCAGACTACATTACAACAGTTAGTGATACATATGCTTATGAAATTCAGACACCAGAATATGGTGAAGGTTTAGATGGTCTTTTATCTGCTCGTCACTTCGATATGCAGGGTATTGTTAATGGTATTGATTATACTAACTACAATCCAGACACAGATGAAAAACTCTATGTAAACTATAATGCAGAAAACTGGAGAAAGAAAAAAGCATTAAATAAAGAAAAATTACAGCAGGATTTAGGTCTTGCAGTAGATAAGAAAAAATTCATGATTGGTCTTGTTTCTCGTTTAACAGATCAGAAAGGTCTTGACCTTATCAATCATGTAATGGAAGGTATCGTAGATGAACATACACAGTTTGTTATCATCGGTACAGGTGAACCACAGTATGAAAACATGTTCCGTCACTATGCATGGAAATATCCAGATCGTGTTTCAGCAAATATCTGCTACAATGATGAATTAGCTCGTAAGCTTTACGCTGCTGCAGATGCATTCTTGATGCCATCTAGATTCGAGCCATGTGGTCTTACACAGCTCATTTCTTTCCGTCATGGTACAGTGCCAATCGTACGTGAAACAGGTGGTTTAAAAGATACAGTTATTCCATACAATGAATTTGAAAACACTGGTGATGGTTTCTCGTTCCAGGATTACAATGCAGATGACATGCTTTATGTTATCAATTATGCGAAACATGTATTCTATGATAATAAACGTCAGTGGAATCAGATGGTTGACAGAGGTATTACAAAAGACTTCTCATGGAATGCTTCAAAATTCCGTTATGAAGGCTTATATAGATATCTTCTTGGAGAATAAAAAACAAATAATAGTAAATAATAGTAAGGGTATCCAAAATGGATGCCCTTATTTTTATGATTTTTTGGAGGAAAATGAGTATGGGCGATGAAAAAGAAAGAGAGTCTGATGAGAAGCGTCTTGTCAGTGACGATGTTAAGGATTATGGACAAAGTGTAATAAAAGATGATGATGTAACAATTTATTTAATCTCTATTATAGGAGAGATAGAAGGTCATGAATGTCTTCCGTCTAATTCGAAAACTACAAAATATGAGCATGTCTTACCAAAATTAGCAGAGATAGAAGATGATAAAAAGATAGATGGGGTATTGCTCATTATTAATACAGTTGGAGGGGATGTAGAAAGCGGTCTTGCGATTGCAGAAATGGTTGCGTCTCTAAGTAAACCTACTGTATCTTTGGTGCTTGGAGGTAGTCATTCTATAGGAGTTCCATTAGCAGTATCTACTGATTATTCTATGATTGTTCCTAGTGGAACAATGGTGATTCATCCAGTTCGAATGAGTGGAACTGTAATTGGGGCACCGGCTACGTATGACTATTTTAAGCGTATGCAGGATCGAATTATTCATTTTATAACTACTCATTGTGATGCTACGTATGAAAAAATCGAAGAGCTTATGATGAATACGCAGATGCTTACAAAGGATGTAGGAACTATTTTGGTCGGTAAAGAAGCTGTTGAAGTAGGATTAATTAATGAAATCGGTGGAATAGCAGAAGCATTTCGAAAGTTAAAGGAACTAATCAAAGACTAAATCTAGTATTTTTTGTTGCTTTTTAATGACAAGTAAATCAAAATGTGGTATCATAATGATACTTGGCATACTATGCCTTAGAAAGTATGGAGGTTGTTTCATGGCAACAAAAAGAAGAACATCTTCTTCAAAAAGAAAATCAAATAAACCAAAAGCTGAAGATATTAGAAAAGCCGAAGAGTTTCGTGTTGAAATTATACTTTGGAGTATTATTGCAGTTTCAGCATTGTTATTTATAAGCAATTTTGGAATTGGTGGTGTAGTAGGAAGTGCGGTTAGTTCCTTCTTATTTGGTGTTTTTGGTGTTGTAGCATACATTTTCCCAATTTTATTGATTGTAGGAAGTTTCTTTGCTGTATCTAACAGGGATAATATGTTTGCAATGGTAAAATTGGTAGCAGTTATTCTTCTCACAGTTTTTATATGTATGTTTATGGCACTTATTACTTCCGGTAAGACAATTATGACTCCTGTTGAGTCATATCTGTACTGTGCTGAGCATAAATTCGGTGGTGGATTTATAGGTGGAGCGTTAGCATATTATATCAGTCAGGCATTTGGCGTGGCTGGTACATATATTATCAATATTATTTCGTTGATTGTATGCATTGTTCTTATTACAGGTAAATCTGCAATTCAAGGATTTAAAGATAGCGGACAGAAAGTTTATGAGTCAGCGAAGGAAAGTAATGAACGTTATCAGGAATATAAGCGTATTCGTGACGAGGAGCGTACTCGAAGAATTGATAATAAAGTATCTGGGGTATCTACAGATACAAAAATTTCTGCTAAGAATGATTCGCATCTGGGTGATGAGATGGGTGAATTACAGGCAGATCAATTAACGCTTCCAAATGTTCGTGGAGAAAAGAAAACAAAACTGTCTTCAAATGGAGAGTTTGAGACAAGTGGTTATACTCCACTTAAGAATGAACTTAAGCCAGAGCCTAAAATTGTTGGTGATTTCATAAATGACGACGCAGTTCCAGAACCAGTTGTAGAACAAAAAAATACTCGCAAACCGAAAGCTAGTATTGAAGAAATTGAGAAAGCTGTAGATAATGTTGCAAATGAAATAATTGCAGAGCAGACTGCGAAGTCAAAGCCTTATGTATTTCCACCATTATCTCTTTTAAAACCGGGAGATAATCGTAGAGCTGGAAATACACAGAATCAGCTTCGTGAAACAGCACAGAAACTGGAACAGACCTTAAAAACGTTTGGTGTAAATGTTACGGTTACAGATATTAGCTGTGGTCCATCTGTTACCAGATATGAAATTCAGCCTGAAATGGGTGTTAAGGTTAGTAAAATCGTAAATCTTGCGGATGACATTAAGTTAAATCTTGCTGCGGCAGATATTCGTATTGAAGCACCTATTCCTGGAAAAGCAGCTGTAGGTATTGAAGTTCCAAATGCAGAGAATGTTACGGTTTCTTTCCGTGATTTGTTAGAATCCAACGAGTTTAAGAATTCTCAATCAAAGATTACTTTTGCAGTTGGTAAAGATATTGCTGGACAGACGAAGGTAGCGGATATTGCGAAGATGCCACATATGTTGATTGCTGGTGCAACAGGTTCTGGTAAATCTGTTTGTATCAATACAATCATTATGAGTATTTTATATAAGGCAGATCCAAAAGATGTAAAACTTATTATGATTGACCCTAAGGTGGTAGAATTAAGTGTATATAATGGTATCCCTCATTTGATGATTCCTGTAGTAACAGATCCTAAGAAAGCTGCTGGAGCACTTCATTGGGCAGTGGCTGAAATGACAGAGCGTTATCAGAAGTTTGCTGAAATCGGTGTAAGAGATATCCATGGATATAATTCGAGAGTGGATTCTGTTCAGGTTCCTGAAGGACAGGAAGCACCTAAGAAGATGCCACAGATTGTTATTATAGTAGACGAGTTAGCAGACCTTATGATGGTGGCATCTAATGATGTAGAAGAAGCAATTTGTCGTTTAGCACAGTTAGCACGTGCTTGTGGTATTCATTTGATTATTGCAACACAGAGACCTTCTGTAAATGTCATTACAGGTTTGATTAAAGCAAATATGCCTAGCCGTATTGCTTTTGCTGTTACATCGGGAGTGGACTCACGTACTATTTTAGATATGAATGGTGCAGAAAAACTATTAGGTAAAGGGGATATGCTTTTCAATCCGCAGGGTGTTCCAAAACCTATTCGTGTACAGGGGGCATTTGTTTCAGATAAAGAGGTTGCAGAGGTTGTTAAGTTTATCACTGAAAACAATGGTGCTGCAAGCTATAATGCAGAAGTACAGCAGAAGTTAGAAAATATGGAAACATCCAATAATAATTCTGTATCAATATCAGATATGGATAGTAGCTCAGATGGAAGAGATTCCTACTTTATGGAAGCTGCTAAGATTATTATTGATAAAGAAAAAGCATCTATTGGTATGCTGCAGCGATATTTGAAAGTTGGTTTTAATAGAGCTGCTCGTATTATGGATCAGTTAGAGGAAGCAGGTATCGTTGGTCCAGAAGAAGGAACTAAGCCTAGAAAGGTTTTAATGAGCCCAGAAGAATTTGAAACTTTTATTGACGAAAGTTATTAAAGGTGTACAATAAATTTTATAATAAACAACACATATTATGGAGGAGACCATGAAAACAGACATTCAGATTGCACAGGAAGCAAAATTGCAGCCAATTAAAGAAGTTGCAGCATCTATCGGTATTATGGAAGATGATTTGGAATTATACGGTAAGTATAAAGCTAAATTATCCGATGATTTAATGGAACGTTCAAAAAACAATCCAAATGGTAAATTAATTCTTGTTACAGCAATTAATCCTACTCCAGCTGGAGAAGGTAAAACAACTACTAGTGTTGGTTTGGGACAAGCATTTGGTAAATTAGGAAAAAGAGCACTTATCGCTCTTAGAGAACCATCTTTAGGACCATGTTTTGGTGTAAAAGGTGGTGCAGCTGGTGGTGGATATGCACAGGTTGTACCTATGGAAGATTTAAACCTTCACTTTACAGGTGATTTCCATGCAATTACTTCTGCCAATAATTTGCTTGCAGCACTTTTAGATAACCATATTCAGCAGGGCAATGAACTGGGTATTGACCCAAGACAGATTGTATGGAAAAGATGTCTTGATATGAATGACCGTGTTCTTCGTAATGTTGTAGTTGGTCTTGGAAACAAGATGGATGGTATGGTTCGTGAAGATCACTTTGTTATTACAGTTGCATCTGAAATCATGGCAATCCTTTGTTTAGCAGATGATATGGCAGACCTTAAGGTTCGTCTTGGAAAGATCATTGTAGCTTATACTTTTGATGGAAGACCTGTTACTGCAGCTGATTTAAATGCTGTTGGATCTATGGCTGCACTTTTGAAAGATGCATTAAAACCAAACTTGATTCAGACATTAGAACATACACCAGCAATCGTTCATGGTGGACCATTCGCAAATATTGCACATGGATGTAACTCTGTAAGAGCTACAAAGACAGCTCTTAAACTTGCTGATTATGTAATTACAGAAGCTGGATTTGGTGCTGATCTTGGCGCTGAAAAATTCTTTGATATCAAATGTCGTAAAGCAGGACTTGCTCCAGATGCTGTTGTATTAGTTGCTACAATCAGAGCGCTTAAATATAATGGTGGCGTAGCAAAAGCTGACCTTAATGCAGAAAACCTCGATGCACTTGCAAAAGGTATCGTAAACCTTGAAAAACACATTGAAAACTTACAGAAATATGGTGTTCCAGTAGTAGTTACATTGAACTCATTTGTAAGTGATACTAAGGCAGAAACAGATTTCGTAGAAAACTTCTGTCGTGAAAGAGGTTGTGAATTTGCTTTATCTGAAGTTTGGGAAAAAGGTGGCGAAGGCGGTGTAGCTTTAGCTGAAAAAGTACTTGAAACATTAGAAACAAAAGAAAGCAACTTTAAAGTATTATACGATGATTCGTTATCATTAAAAGAAAAAATCGAAACTGTAGCTAGAGAAATCTATGGTGCAGACGGAGTTACATATACAGCAGCGGCTGAAAAAGAATTGAAACGTATTACAGACCTTGGTATGGGTGATCTCCCAGTTTGTATGGCAAAAACACAGTATTCTTTATCTGACGATGCTACAAAGCTTGGACGTCCAAGCGGCTTCACTATCAACGTTCGTGAAGTATATGTATCTGCTGGTGCTGGATTCGTAGTAGCTATCAATGGGGCTATTATGACAATGCCAGGTCTTCCAAAGAAACCAGCAGCATTTGAAATTGATGTAAATGAAGATGGAGTAATCACTGGATTATTCTAATGAAAGGGAATATGTTATGGCACAGATTATAAATGGAAAAGAAATTGCACAAATGATAAAAGATGAGATGCGATTTGAGGTAGAGGAACTTAAAAAAGCCGGAAAGTCATGTTGTTTGGCTGTTATTCAGGTTGGAAATGATCCTGCTTCATCTGTTTATGTGTCTAACAAGAAAAAAGCTTGTGAATATATTGGAATTGATTCCTTATCCTACGAGCTTCCTGAAGAAACTACAGAAGAAGAGTTGCTTCAGTTAATTGATAAACTTAATATGGATGAGGCAGTGCATGGTATTTTATGTCAGCTTCCACTGCCTCGCCATATCAATGAAAAGACAATTTTAAATCGTATTTCTCCTAAAAAGGATGTGGATGGATTCCATCCACAGAATGTTGGAGCATTAGTTGTAGGTGATTTTGGATTTGTTTCCTGTACACCTGCTGGCATTATTCAGTTATTAAAACGTTCCAATGTGGAAATGGAAGGTAAAAACTGTGTTGTAATTGGAAGAAGTAATATTGTTGGAAAACCAATGGCATTACTGATGCTTCGTGAAAATGCAACAGTTACAATTTGTCATTCTAAGACAAAAAATTTGAAAGAAGTATGTAAAGAGGCAGATATCCTTATTGTTGCAATTGGAAAACCAAAGTTTATTAATAAAGACTATATTAAACCAGGTGCAGTTGTAATTGACGTGGGTATCCATAGGGATGAAAATAACAAACTATGTGGAGATGTGGACTTTGATGATGTAGAGGATTTGTGTTCTGCAATTACACCTGTTCCAGGTGGTGTGGGTCCAATGACTATATGTATGTTGATGAAAAATTGCTTGGAAGCAATGAAATATTATTCGTAAAAGGTGAAACGTATGAAATGTATTAATTGTGGTGCTGAAATCAAAGCAGAATATAAGATTTGTCCTTACTGTGGCTCAAACCTTCAGATTGTACCTGATTATAGTGTTTATGATGAGGACGATATAAATCTTATTGTTGAAAGTACAAATGATGTTAACAAAAAGCCTGAACTTACTAAAGAACAGAAGGCCGCTAGAGTGAAGGCAAAACAGAAAGCTTTAGAAGAAGCAAAGCAGAAGAAGATGAAAATGACAATTGCAGTTGTTGGAATTTCTTGTGCTCTTATAGTTGTGCTTGGTATTATTGCAAAGATAGTGATTGATAATAGCAATAACAATTCATTTGCTTACCAGATGAAACAAGCAGATAGTGCTATGTTTAAAGGGAATATTGAAGAAGCAGAAAAGTATTATTTAAAAGCACTAGAATTAGAACCAGAAAATGTAGATGTTCGTTTAGAATTAGCAGATTTGTATATTGATAAAAAGGATACAGATAAGGCAGAGAAATATTTAAAAGAAGTAATTTCGAAAGATGAAGAAAATTATGATGCTTATAGAATGCTTTACGATATCTATTCAGATACTGGTAATACAGATGCAATATTAAAGTTAAAAGAAGGCATTACAAACAATAAAATTCTTTCTATTTTTGCAGATTATAGTGTTGATGCACCAATGTTATCGGTTCCTAGTGGTACTTATAATGAAGATATCAAATTATCGATTTCTGCTAAAAAGGGTGTAGAAATTTACTATACAGTTGACGGAAGCGATCCAGTTGAGGCTGGAACAAAATACAAGAGTACTATTGAGATTAAAGGTGCAGGAATGCATACCGTTAAAGTTGTTACAAAAAATGAGTTAGGTGTATATAGTAGTGTTATTACAGAAACCTATGTTATTGAGTATGAAGCTCCTGCTGATCCTGTAGTAACTCCAAATGGTGGAACATTTGATACCAAAACCTATGTTTATATTACAGTTCCATCTGGATGTAGTGCATACTATACATGGGATAGAACAGACCCAACTGCAGAATCTAACAAATATGTATCTCCAATTTTGATTCCAGAAGGACGTAATATGCTTTCTGTTATTATTATCGATGATGAAACTGGTTTAACCAGTGGCGTATATCGAGGCATGTTTGAATATATAGTTGCAGAAGAAGAGGAATAAAAAGAAGCGGGTTGAAATATACCCGCTTTTCTTAGATAAATGGTTGAACTATGAAAATAACAGTGTTATGTGTTGGAAAAGTAAAAGAAAAGTTTTATCGTGATGCGATAGATGAATTTACTAAACGTTTAAGTCGTTATTGTAAGCTTGAAATAGTGGAAGTTGCGGATGAAAAAACAGAAGAGCAATCCTCTGATACAGAGATACGTCTAGTAAAAGAAAAAGAGGGTGAGCGTCTATTAAAAAATATTAAGGATGATGCTTACGTGATTGCGCTTTGTATTGATGGAAAACAGTTAGATTCAGAAGAACTCTCCGAGAAGATTGAAAAACTTGGAATTCAAGGGACGAGTCATATTTATTTTATAATAGGTGGTTCACTTGGTTTAGGTGATGAAGTAGTAAAAAGAGCAGATTTTAAGTTGAGCTTTTCAAAAATGACATTTCCACATCAATTAATGAGAGTGATTTTGCTTGAACAGATTTATCGTGGATATCGCATTATGAACAATGAGCCATATCATAAATAAAATATTTTCTTCATATAGTTTAATATGAATGAACATAGTAAGCAAACCACGAAAAAAATTATTTCTGCCTTGGATTTACCTGAAGATTTGTTTTTAGGATTATCAAATATCTCGTTAATGGGAAATCGTGAGATTTATATTTCAAATCATCGAGGGATATTATCCTATGGACAGGATGAAATCATAATACTTATAAAAGATTATCAGTTTCAAATAAAAGGAAAAGCCCTCTCGATTATTTCATATTCAAAAGATGATTTGACCATTCAAGGATATATTCGTTCGTTGGAGTTTAGCTAAATGCGTCAATTTTGGCAGTGGCTTTGCGGATATGTTTGTATTTGTGTTAGAGGGCGACAAGTAAATCGTTTTATGAATCTTTGCTCGCGTAATGGGATTCGATTATGGAGAATTAAACATGAGATGGAGCAGAGTTTAAGAGTAAATATTAGGCTTAAGGATTTCTACGATATTAAGCCATATTTACGAAAAACTAAGACGAGAATAAGGATTATTGCAAAAAAAGGATTTCCTTTTTGGTGCCACAGACATCCAAGATTAAAGTGGTTCTTTTGTATATGTTTTTTTGTGTTATGCATAGGCATTTACAGTTTAAATTATGTGTGGAATATTGAAATAAAAGGAAATGAAAAAGTTTCGACACAAGAAATTATAGATTATTTACAGGATAATTCGATAAATATTGGGCTTAAAAAAGAGAATGTTGATTGTCCAGCGATTGAACTCCTTTTAAGAGAAAAGTATCAGCAGTTAGGATGGGTTTCTGTTTATCTTCAAGATACCAATTTGTGTGTTGAAGTCAAAGAATCTTTATATGATTCAGTAGAACATTCTGATATAGAAGATCATAGAATGTATAATTTAGTAGCAAATAAAGATGCTATTATTAGCTCAATGGTTACCAGAGCTGGTAAAGCAGTTGTAAAAGAAGGGCAGTCAGTAAGAAAAGGTGATGTCTTAGTATTAGGACAATCTGAGATTTTTGAGGATAGTGGAGAATTAAGAGAAATTCTGTATTTTAAAGCAGATGCACTTATTTACGGTGATGTTGTATATGAAATAGATATTCCGTTGACTGAAATAGAGATTTTATCATTAAAAATCGCAGATAAATATTCGGATAGGATGTTGTTGAATACTGGACAACACAAATTAAAAACAATTTTTGATAGAATGGAAGAGAATGGAGTAATAATTCTTAATCATGAGTTAAAGATAGAAAAGAATGAAAAAAATATTTGTTTTCGTACAAAAATATATGCTCGAGAACAAATTGGGATAAATACACCTGCGGAGGAAGTTGTGGAAAATGAGTTTGAATGAAAAAATGATTCAGATTCCAGCTAAGAATATTACAAATATTTTTGGCGAATTTGATGTTCATATTAAGAAGATAGAGCGTACGCTTGGAGTTACAGTAATTGCAAGGGATGATCATTTAAAAATTATTGGATCAGAGCAGAATACGGCGAATGCGGTTGAATTATTTTCACAATTAAATGATTTGGCTGAACGTGGAAATACAATTACTGCCCAGAATGTGAATTATGGTTTATCTCTTATTATGGAGCATAAGGGCAATTCAATGGTTGAACTTGATCGTGATTTAATATGCCATACTACAAATGGTAAACCTATTAAACCTAAAACAATGGGGCAGAAAGAATATGTGGATGCAATTCGAAAGAAGATGATTGTTTTTGGGATGGGGCCAGCTGGTACAGGAAAGACTTATCTTGCAATGGCTATGGCGATTACAGCTTTTAAAAACGAAGAAGTTGGTCGAATTATTTTGACAAGACCTGCTATTGAAGCTGGTGAAAAGTTAGGTTTTTTACCAGGTGATTTGCAAAGCAAGGTTGATCCATATTTGAGACCTTTATATGATGCTTTATATCAAATTATGGGTGCAGAAAGCTTTCAAAAGAATATGGAAAAAGGACTAATAGAAGTAGCACCTTTAGCATATATGCGTGGTCGTACATTGGATAATGCCTTTATTATTTTAGATGAGGCACAGAATACGACACCTGCACAGATGAAAATGTTTTTAACCAGAATCGGTTTTGGTTCAAAGGTTGTGATTACAGGCGATGCGACACAAAAAGACTTAGCGCCTGGAACGAAATCTGGTTTAGATGTAGCACTTAAGGTGTTGAAAAATATTGATGAGATTGGTATTTGCAAACTTACCAATAATGACGTAGTTCGACATCCGCTTGTACAGAAGATTGTTCAGGCATATGATAAATATGAGCAAAAGAGTACCAAAAGTACCAAAGCGAAATAGGAGATAATATGAGAGAAGAAAAGATAAGTGTTCATCGTGTGCTCCCAATTATAGGAATTGTTTTATCCATAATGGTTGCATCGGGAGTGCTTTGTTATTTAAATAAATTAGAAATTGATCAGATTATCTGTATCGTTTTTTTAGTGATTGCTTTTGTTCCAATTATTATTTTTGAACTGACTTTTCAAAGAAACAGAGAAATGATTAGTAAAAATAATCAAACAAATTATAAAAGAGCTATGTTTGGGTTTATTCTAACAAGTTTGATTGTTATCGGCATCTCTTTTATGCCAGAATATTTTAGACCAGTAATAATGATTCCTTTACTCATGTCTGCTTTTAGTAATGATGTATTAGGTTTAATTTCTGGTATCTTTTATACGATTATTTTAGCACTTACGACGGGTGCAGGTATATATGAATTATTAGGATATATTATGCTTGTGTTAGTGGGCGGCATGCTATCAAAGGCATTGAAACACGTTGAATATCGTCTTTTTATTGGAATGATATTCCTTTTTAGCAGTGTTTTGTTCCCAAATATTTTTTATTATTTTGCACATGACGAAATATCATTTCAGAATCTTGTTTTAGGAATGGTCAATGGTTTTGTGGTAGCAGTTTATGTTATTGCATTTTATCCTAATATGAGAGAAAGAACTTTAAGAGAAAAGCACTATTATTATGGAGATATTTTGGCGGATGATTTTGTTCAGGTTCGCGAGATTCGAAATATATCTTCTTATGAATATAATCACGCTAGAACGGTGTCAGATATTGCTTATAAATATGCTTTGAGATTGGATTTAGATGCAGATTTAGCAGCAGCTGCAGGTTTTTATTATAGACTTGGAAAATGGATTGGAGATCCTCCTATCGAAAATGGTGTTCGTAAAGCTCAGGAATTGTGCTTTCCAGAGGAACTAATTCAGGTTTTAAGAGAATATAATGCATCAGACGAACTTCCTACAACACAGGAATCTGCGTTAGTGCATATGATTGATGCTTTATTAATTAAAATGGAACTTTTGGATGATGAAGTAGGGACAAGCCAATGGAATCGTGAAGTATTAATAAACCAGACTCTGAATGAGTTTTCTAGTTTAGGGTATTATGATAAATCAGGTTTGGGTATCAATACATTTATTAAAATTCGAGCATGGCTTACCAAGGAGGAATTATTGTAATGAGTTTCTATTTAGAAGAAGAGGTAGAAGTTAAATTTGGATTTAATTATGCTGATTTGGCGGAAAAGATTATAGATTTCTGTTTGGATTATAGTGGGTTTCCATATGAAGCAGAAGTAAACTTAACACTTACGGATAATACAGGAATTCATCAAATAAATAAAGAGTTCAGAATGATAGACCGTCCTACAGACGTGTTGTCATTTCCAATGTTAAACTATGAAACACCAGGTGACTTTTCTTTTTTAGATGAAGAAGATAGTTGTGACTTTAATCCAGATACTGGAGAAGCAATGTTGGGAGATATTATTATTTCCGTGGAAAAGGTGTTTGAACAGGCGGAAAGCTATGGACATAGTGTAGAACGCGAGTATGCATTTTTAATTACTCATAGTATGTTACATTTGTTTGGCTATGATCATATGGAAGAAGATGAGGCCAAAGTTATGGAAGAGAAGCAAAGAGATATTTTGCAGAAGATGAATATTTTAAGATAAGGAATTTAAGGTTATGGGTGTATCCAAAAAAGATTCTAATTTTTTAGTGCAAGGCTCAATTCTTGCAGTAGCATCTATTGTGAGTCGAATCATAGGTTTGTTGTATCGTTTACCAATGACGGATATTATTGGGGATACAGGTAACAACTTCTATAGTTGTGCTTTTGAAATCTATAATATTATGCTGATTATTTCTTCGTACAGTTTGCCACTCGCGGTTTCGAAACTTGTATCTGCTCGTATGGCAAAGGGAGAGAGAACGGCTGCATATCAGATTTTAAAAGGAGCATTAGTATTCGCTGCAGTTTCAGGCGCTTTAGTTGCCTGCATTGTATATTTTGGTGCAGAAATTTTTACTTCTATGCTTCAGACTCCACTTAGTATTTTTGCTTTAAAAATACTTGCTCCTGTTCTTATAGTTGTAGCTGTGCTTGGTGTTTTAAGAGGATTCTTTCAAGGTTTGGGGAATATGGTTCCAAGCGCTATTTCTCAGATAATTGAACAGATTGTAAACGCAATTGTAAGTATTTGGGCTGCATATGTACTGTTCCAGTATGGTAGCAAAGTGGGACAAGTCCTCGGAGATCCAGAGAGATATGGAGCCGCTTATGGTGCAGCGGGTGGAACCTTAGGTACTAACTTAGGTGCTGTATCGGCATTGATTTTTATGCTAATTGTATTCTATTTGTACATGCGTTCTTTTAAGAGAAAAATGAAAAAAGAACGTAATGTAGAGGTGGATTCATTTGCATATACAATGAGAATTCTTGTGATTACAATTATTCCAGTATTACTTAGTTCTACAATCTATAATATTAGTGGTATTATAGATCAAGGCTTGTTCAAAAATATCGCAACAATGCAGGGCAGTACGGTAAATGAGATTGACGTCTGGTGGGGTGTTTTTTCTGGAAAATATAAGGTGCTTATTAATGTGCCGATTTCGATTGCTTCTGCCATGGCAGCGTCCAGTGTGCCATCTTTATCTGCAGTTTTTGCCTCAGGTGATAAAGAAGCTGTAAATAATCAGATTAATGCTGCAATACGTTTTATTATGGTTATTGCGATGCCTTGTTGTGTAGGTTTAGCTGTGCTTGCAAAACCAATATTTACTCTTTTATTCCCTGGAACAATTAGTTCTCTTGACATAGCAGCCACCATGATGTGGGTTGGTGCAATTGCAGTGGTATTTTATTCATTATCTACATTGACAAATGGCTTGTTACAAGGGATAGATCAGTTGAAGATTCCAGTGAAAAATGCTGCAATTTCTTTAGTTGCACATGTAATCTTGCTCGTTATATTGATGCTGTTCTTCCGCATGAATATATACGCAGTAGTTATTGCAAATGCGTTTTTTGCTTTGCTTGTGTGTGTGTTAAATGCGCTAGCTTTACAAAGATATGCTGGGTATAAACAGGAGTTTCAAAAAACATTTATTATTCCAGCGATTGCGGCTGCAGGAATGGGTGTGATTGCTTATGGAGCATATGCATTATTTTTCTTGTTGACGAAGAATAATTTAGTTAGCATTATTATTTCAATTCTTATAGCAGTAGTTACGTATGCAGTTGCGTTATTACTTTTGAAGGGATTATCAGAAGAAGAAATTCGAAAATTTCCGAAGGGGTATATGTTAGTACAGGTTGCTAAAAAACTTCATTTATTAAAATAATAAATAAAAGAATAAGAATATGTTCATGTGGAGATAATTATTTGGGGTGATAATATGAAACGTCAAATAAGTGTCTCCATTTTTTTATCTGTGCTGGTGATTATATTAGCTTTGATGTATATAAAATTTAATAATGAGACAAGAGTAAAAGAAGAACAGGTTACAACAGAAAACGAAGTGACAAATGAAGAGTCCATAACGATTAGTCAGGAATACATTTCTTATCCGTATTATATTAAATCCGAGTATGGGAGATTAGTTGTATATGAAAGTAAATACGAAGAAGTTTTTATGGAAACGGGAATAGAAGTGAAGTTACTTCCATTCGAAATTCAGGAAAAATTAAAGTCTGGTATTTTCTTTCAAACGGAAGGTGAATTATATGATTTTCTAGAGGCTTATTCCAGTTGATATTTGTTGAATGTTTGACATTCCTATGATAAAATATTAACTGGTTTAATTTTGATTTTAAGTTGGTGAATTATGGGCAAAAATACAATTAAAAGTTATGATTTAGTTGTAATTGGTGCAGGTGCTTCAGGCATGATGTCAGCCATTACAGCTGGTCGTAAAGGGAAAAAAGTATGCATCATAGAAAAACTAGATAAAGCAGGAAAAAAACTTCTTGCAACAGGTAACGGTAAATGCAATTTTACAAATGAAATCATGCATGCCGATTGCTTTCATGGGGATAAGGCTTTCATAGAAAGTGTTTTAAAACAATTCACAGTACATGATTGTCTGGAGTTTTTTCACTCAATTGGTATTTATCCAAAGAATAAAAATGGATATTATTATCCAAATAGTGAGCAGGCAGCATCGGTAACCAATGCTTTGCTCTTTGAATTAGAAAGACTAGGCGTGAAAATTTTTTATGAAGTAGACGTAAAAGCGATTAATTCTTCAAAGGATGAAGTGTGCATACAGACCAATAAGGGTTCTTTTACTGGAAAACATCTTGTTATTGCAACAGGTCTTTTAGCAGCACCAAAGCTAGGTAGTGATGGTAGTTTATTTGAAGAAATTAAGTCTTTGGGGCATAGATTTTCTCCAGTTTTGCCAACCCTATGTGGATATTACTGTAAAGGCTTAAAGTTTAAGCAGATTTCAGGTGTTAGAGCGCATGGTAAAGTCTCTGCTTACATAGATGAAAAGAAGTGTGCGGAAGATACCGGAGAAATTCAGTTTACGGATTATGGTTTATCTGGAATTCCAGTGTTTCAGATTAGTCGAGCGTTATCTATCGGCATTTATGAAAAAAAACATGTGGAAATAAAAATAAACCTGCTTCCGGATTTTACAAATCAGCAGATTGTAGAAGAATTAAACTATAGATGTTCCATTTATAGAGAGATGCCTATAACAGCCTTGCTTAATGGTTTCATTAATCAAAAACTTTCCGATATGATTATGGATAAAGCAGGAATAGAAAAGTCTTTCTTTGTATCATCTATTTCCCAGTCACAAGTGGAAAAAATAGCCAGACTTTTACAGGAAATAACAGTAAAGGTTACAAATTATCGTGACTTTGAATTTGCTCAAGTGTGCACTGGTGGGATTTCGCCATCAGATATAAATCATGAAACTTTAGAATCTAAATTTGCTCCTAATGTGCATTTTACAGGAGAAATTTTGGATGTGGATGGTATTTGTGGTGGATATAATCTCCACTTTGCATGGGCAACTGGCTTTATAGCTGGAAATTATGCCATATAAAAGGATAGAAAGGTCCATATGATTCAGATTACACAGTTAAAGCTGCCTTACCATCATAGTGCAGCTGATTTGGAATATAAAATTAGAAAAACTTTAAAACTGTCTGGTAATCAGAAGTTTACATATCGAATTGTAAAGAAGTCTATTGATGCTCGAAAGAAGCCAGAATTGTATCTCGTCTATACGATTCAAGTTTCTTGTGAGAATGAAAATGGAATTGTTAAAAAAGCAAGAAATTCTGCAGTATCTATTTCAAAGGCAAAGTTTTATCAGTTACCAGAATCTGGAGAGCAGATGATGGAAAATCCTCCACTTGTTATAGGTGCTGGACCAGCGGGGTTATTTGCAACATTTGTTTTGGTTGAAGCAGGATTTAAACCTATTTTAATTGAACGTGGGAAGTCTGTTGAAGAGAGAAAGAAGGATGTTGAACATTTTTGGGAAACAGGAATTCTAGATACCTCATCTAATGTACAATTTGGTGAAGGTGGAGCAGGAACGTTTTCTGATGGAAAACTTAATACTGTTGTAAAAGATCCTGCAAACAGAAATTATTTTGTTTTAGAAACATTTGTTAGGTTTGGTGCACCAGAACAGATTTTATATGAGAATAAACCGCATATAGGTACGGATATTCTTTGCGATGTAATCTCAAATATGAGAAATTATCTTTTAGAAAAAGGTGCAAATATTTATTTTGAAACATGTGCCAAAGAATTTGTTGTTAACAAACAGCAAATCACAGAGGTGGTTTGTGAAAATGGAAAACATTTTCCTGTATCGGCAGTGGTTTTAGCATTGGGACATAGTGCAAGAGATACTTTCCAGACCCTTTATAATTTAGAAATTCCTATGGAAGCAAAGAATTTTGCGGTAGGATTTCGAGTAGAACATCCTCAACAGATGATAAATGATGTATTGTATGGCAATCAAAGTCATGATATGCCTGCTGCACCTTACAAGGTGACTTCCAATTTCCCAAATGGAAGAGGCGTATATTCTTTTTGTATGTGTCCAGGAGGGTATGTGGTGAATTCATCATCAGAAGAAGAACTGCTTGTAGTGAATGGAATGAGCTATTCGGGAAGAAATTCATCTACGGCCAATAGTGCTATTATTGTTTCTGTTGACCAAAAAGATTTTATGAATCCATATTTTTATGCAAATGGTTTTGAGAGTCTATTGCAAAAAGAGGATGCCCTCTGTGGTATGCGTTTCCAACAAGCGCTTGAAAAAAGAGCATACGCTCTTGCGATGGGGAAAATTCCGCAACAGCTCTATGGAGATTTCTGCGAAAATACATGCAGTACTTCGTATGGTGAGTTTGAATCGAATACAAAAGGAGAAACAGCCTTTGTGAATCTTAGAGGCTTATTTAGCGAAGATATGGAAGAAAGTTTCATAGATGGAATGGAACATTTTGGGCATATCATTCCAGGGTTTGATAGAAAAGACGCAATTCTTTCTGGAATTGAAAGTCGTACATCATCTCCAATTCGAATTTTACGAGATGAAAACTATGAAAGTGAAATTAAAGGTATCTATCCATGTGGTGAAGGCGCAGGATATGCTGGTGGCATAACATCTGCAGCAATGGATGGAATTCGAGTAGCGGAAGCTATTATAAAAAAATACAAACCGAACTAGAAAGATGAGGAATAAAGTGAACGTAGCAGATTTATCACCAATGATGCAGCATTATCTGCAGGTGAAACAAGAATATCCAGACTGTATTATTTTCTATCGTCTGGGTGACTTTTATGAAATGTTTTTTGAAGATGCAAAAGTTGTTTCAAAGGAATTGGAACTGACTTTAACAGGTAGAGCCTGTGGACTAGAGGAACGTGCACCAATGTGTGGGGTTCCTTTTCATGCTGCAGATACATATTTGAATCGTTTAGTACAAAAAGGATTTAAAGTAGCCATTTGTGAACAGGTGGAAGATCCAAGTACTGCCAAAGGAATGGTAAAAAGAGAAGTAGTACGTATTGCAACTCCTGGTACCAACATCGATATGCATGCGTTAGATGAAACAAAGAATAATTACATTATGTGTATCGTATACTCTGTAGAAAAATATGGAATCTCTATAGCGGACGTTACTACAGGTGATTTTATGGTAACAGAGGTTGATTCGGAACGAAAATTGATTGATGAAATCAATAAGTTTTCACCATCAGAAATTATTTGCAACGAAGCATTTTATATGAGCGGAATCGATGTAAATGATATGAAGGATAGACTACGTATTGCGGTAACATCCTTAGATGCGTGGTATTTTGGGGAGGATTTAGCAAAAGAGACCCTACTTTCTCATTTTAAAATACATACGTTGGAAGGTTTGGGATTACAGGATTATGATTGTGGTGTGTTAGCATCAGGTGCTTTGCTTCGATATTTATATGAAACACAGAAAAATAGTCTTAGCAATATTTTAGCAATTCATCCATATTCAATCGGGAAATATATGATTATTGATAGTTCTTCCCGTCGAAATCTTGAACTTGTAGAAACCTTACGTGAAAAACAAAAAAGAGGTTCCTTACTTTGGGTGTTAGACAAGACAAAAACGGCCATGGGAGCTCGTTTGTTGCGTTCTTATGTAGAGCAGCCACTTATTGATAAAGCAGAAATTTTAAAGAGACAGGATTTTATTTCTGTTTTGAACAAACAGGAAATTACAAGGGAAGAGCTTCGTGAATATTTAAATCCAATCTACGATCTTGAGCGAATTATAAGCAAGATTGCAAGTAAGAGTGCAGGTCCAAGAGATTTGGTAGCTTTCAAGAATTCGCTTATGATGCTTCCGCATATTAAATTATTGTTGAATGAGTTTGATACCTCTCTTATGAATGAAATCAAGGAAGAGCTTGATACATTGGAGGATATTGCAAAATTAATTGATGATGCAATTGTAGAAGAACCACCTCTTGCTTTGAAGGATGGAGGACTTATTAAGGATGGTTATAATGAAGAAATAGATAGACTTAGAAGTGCAAAAACCGAAGGAAAGACCTGGCTTATGGACCTTGAAACCGAGGAACGTGAGCGAACAGGTGTAAAAACCTTGAAAATTAAATATAATAAAGTATTTGGATATTGTATAGAAATTACAAATACATATAAGGATCAGTTTGAAATTCCTGCTGATTATACTAGAAAGCAGACATTGACTAATGCTGAAAGATATATTACTCCAAAGCTTAAGGAGTTGGAGGATTTAATTCTTGGAGCAGAAGACAGATTGTTTTCATTGGAGTATGATATATTCTCATCTCTTCGTGAGGAAATTGTTGAACATATCGAAAGAATTCAGACAACTGCCAAGGCGGTTGCAAAGTTAGATGTATTTGCATCTTTGGCAT
>JAZURS010000098.1:0-4558 GCA_045606325.1 Agathobacter sp. | reverse complement strand
ATTGAAATGATTCTCGCGGGTGCAACAGCAGTATCTGTAGGTACAGCAAACTTCGTAGACCCATGTACTACGATTAAAGTAGTGGAAGGTATCGAAAACTATATGAGAAAATATGGCGTGAAAGACATCAACGAATTAGTTGGTGCGGTGCATGAGAGATAATTTCGAACTCGAAGAGAAAACAACAGAAGAGGAATAACAAAAATGGACGTTATGGAAATTATAGAAAAGCTTATTAATGAAATCCAAAAGGATGGTAAGCTTGGTACACAGTTTAAGGAAAATCCAGCAAAGGTAATTGAAAATATTATTGGACAGGATTTGCCAGATGAAACTGTAGAAAAGATTGTGGATGGAGTAAATGCTAAAGTAAATCTTGAACAGGCATTTGATACCATTGATATGATTGATGACGCTTTGGACAATATTGATTTGAACAAAGTGGATCAGGCTTTAGACAAAGTAGACCTAGATAAAGTAGGGGATGTTTTGAAGAAAGTTGATTTAGATAAAGTTGGCGATGTCATTGATACGGTAGGAGATATCGCTGGAGCTTTGAAAAAATTGTTTTAGTTAGAAAAGGTGTGACATCGGTCACACCTTTTTCATGGAGATTATCTATGACAAGTTTACTTATCGGAATTATATATTTAGCCTTTATTAGTCTTGGGCTTCCTGATGCTGTGTTTGGTGGTTCATGGCCTACGATGTATCAGGAATTTGGAGTGCCGGTTTCTTTTGCTGGCATTGTAACAGTGATTATATCACTAGGAACAATTGTATCTAGTTTACAAAGCGACCGTATGACATATAGATTTGGAACAGGAAAAGTAACTGCTATAAGTGTAGCTATGACAGCAGTAGCATTATTTGGGTTTTCCATTTCTCACTCTTTTATTGAACTTTGTCTATGGGCAGTTCCATATGGTTTGGGTGCTGGCGGAGTGGATGCGTCGTTAAATAATTATGTGGCAGTGCATTATAGTAGCCGAATCATGAGCTGGCTCCACTGTATGTGGGGATTGGGTGCGATGACAGGACCTTATGTACTTGGTTTTGTGTTGACCGGTGGTGATACATGGAATACCGGTTATAAAGTAATCTCCTTGATTCAGGTCGTGCTTACGATTATTTTAGTGCTTAGTTTGCCGTTGTGGAAAAAGAGAGAGACGATTGTAGATGAAACGGGAGAAGAAGTACCGGCCCAGGCTCTTAGCATGAAAGAGATTCTTTCAATCAAGGGAGCAAAAGATATCATGGTAGCCTTTTTCTGTTATTGTGCTTTAGAGCAGACCGCAGGTCTTTGGGCAAGCAGCTACATGGTATTACATAAAGGTGTTTCAGAGACTGTTGCAGCTAGTTATGCGAGTATGTTTTACATTGGAATTACGGTAGGTCGTTTTATAAGTGGATTTATTACTGCAAAACTAAATGACAAGCAGATGATTCGTCTTGGTATGGCTATTCTGGCAGTCGGTGTTGGTATTTTGTTCCTGCCATTGTCGGAATATATCGCCTTGGCTGGATTTGTATTGATTGGTATCGGATGTGCACCGATTTATCCTTGTATTATTCATTCGACACCAGACATTTTTGGTGCGGATAAATCACAGGCGATTGTAGGCGTGCAGATGGCAAGTGCCTATCTTGGTTCACTTCTTATGCCATCGGTATTTGGTATTATTGCGAATCATATTACAGTCGCATTGTTACCATTGTATCTGTGTGTGATATTGGTGGTGATGGCTGTGATGTATGAGAGATTGGTAAGGAAAGTAGTTGTAGGAAAGAAATAATGAAGTGGAGTAAAACTCCTGTGTCTGTATGGTGCAGATACATGAGTTTCTTATTTGGAGAGGTCGACTCTCCAAATTGTAGAGAGGTAAGAGAGTGACTCTCCGTTTCAGAAGTTTCTTTTATGACAGAGATAACGTATTCTTAGGTTGGGAATATCATGCACGAAAGGATACGTTTTTACATGGGAAAAATCAATAGTGCTGCCTTTACAGGCTTTTTATTATGCTTTGTAGCAATTATATTTGGAATTGTAACAAATGGCGGACTTTCCGCAGTTTTAAATCTAATTCATATACCTTCTTTTATTGTAACCTTTGGTGGAGCCTTATTTGCTGTGTTAATGACAGCGGATTCTTTTCTCGATTTTCAAGAAGGGTTGACAAGCTTTACTACTGCCTTTAAAAGACAACATATTTCAGTGTATGAATTGGCAGAGCAAATCTTTCAGTTGTCAGAAACAGGACGAAAAGAAGGGCTTTTGGCACTTGAAGAAGAGGCCAGTAAAATTGAGTTTGAATTTTTAAAAAAAGCAATTACACTAGTAGTAGATGGCTCGGATCCCGAATTGGTGCGAGATATTTTAGAAAGTGAAATGATGCACAAGGAAGAACGTAATCGAAAAAATATCAATTTTTGGCAGGATCTAGGAGCATATGCACCTGCTTGGGGGATGTTGGGAACTTTGCTTGGACTTATCAATATGATGAAATCTATGGGATCTAATGTGGATGCTATAGGAGCAGGGATGTCGTTGGCATTAATTACTACATTGTATGGTTCAATGCTGGCAAACTGGATATGTATTCCGATTGGACGAAAGTTAGAAAAATGTAGTGATGAAGAATTACTAATTATGGAAGTGGTGACAGAAGGTGTGCTTTCCATTCAGGCAGGGGAAAATACCAGAATTATTCGCGAAAAAATTAAGTCGGTAATTGAGATGGATACAAAGGAGGAAGAAAATGCTTAATCAGGAAAAGACAGGACGTTTTATTGCGGAAATGAGACGACAGCAAAATTTAACGCAACGTCAATTGGCTGAACAAGTGGGAGTATCAGATAAAACTGTCTCAAAATGGGAGAATGGCAGGAGCATGCCGGATAATGCAATTCTGCTAGATGTTTGTCTAATTTTAAATATTAGTGTAAATGAATTGCTTTCGGGAGAAAGATTCTCCGAAGAAAAATATGTACACATGGCAGAAGAAAATATGATAGAACTTGTGAGAGAAAGTGAGTATCATAAGCAAAAAGGAAATTGGACAATTGCTGGTACGGTGTTTAGTTTTCTTATGTTGGTGCTTGCTTGTTTTCTAGTGATTCTAAGTGCGGTAGGTGTGGAGTCTTTAGTGTGGTTTATCGATATTCCATCTGTTTTGATTCCACTTAGCATTACCGTTTTTGTATTGTTTGCATCAGAGAGTTTGTGGGATTTTAGAGAAGCGTTTCGGATTGTTTATGGGAAAAAAGACTATACGGAAAATCAAATGAAACTTGCTTGGACAGCCATGAAAACAGTGTTGTATACTGTGCCATTGTCAGGCGTTTTTTCTTTTTTGGTATCGTCGGTGACGATTATAGGACATCTTAACGATTTAGCAGTACTTGGCCCTAATATGTCGATAGCCATGTTATCACTATTTTATTGTGCCATTATTGAAATCTTGCTGATTCCTACTGCGGTACGTTTGAAAAAGAAATTGTAGATTATTTTATATGGAAACAATGTTCTATCAAGGTGAAATCCTTCTTGTCAAACAAGGCAGAATCAAGTAATATAAAGAAAGAGTGATTCGTACAGAAATCATAGGTTTATAAGAAGGAGATAAGATATGAGAGTTGCTATCGTTATGGGTTCTACAAGTGACATTCCTAAGTTAGAACCAGCAGTAGAAATTTTGAAAAATCATGGCGTAAAGGTGGATGTAAGATGTCTTTCTGCACATCGTGCACACACAGGCCTTTCTGCTTTTATCGAAGAAACAAATAATAATGGAACAGAAGTAATCATCGCAGGAGCTGGTATGGCGGCAGCCCTTCCTGGAGTAGTAGCATCACAAACCGTACTCCCAGTTATCGGTGTTCCACTTTCTGGATCCGTTTTAGATGGACAGGATGCACTTTATTCTATCGTACAGATGCCTCCTGGAATTCCAGTTGCAACTGTAGCAATCAATGGTGGAAAGAATGCAGCATGGCTTGCATTACAGATTATTGGTATCAACCATCCTGAAATCAAAGAAAAACTATTGGCTCAGAGAGTGCAGATGGAAAAAGATGCTATGAAAGCAAATGAAGAAGTAATTGCGAAGTTTGAATAATAAAAAGAATGAGACCCATGTGCTTGCCGGGAGGCGGGTGCATGGGTTTGAATGTTTTGTGGAGAAATATTATGCTAATCTAAAAAATAAAGGATTGTTTGTATTTTATCATACCTCAATATTAATCCTAATGTAAGGTGAAAAGATGGAATCTGTATTCCATGCAGTTGGAGGATATTTTAATAATTTTTATGGAAGATTAGGACAATTAGTAAAAAAGGATTAGGATACTATTATAGTAGTGTATTGAACGATGCTCTTTACATGAGTAGCATGTGGTAGACTTTTTGTCGTGGCAACCTTTGCCATCGGCATAGGATTGCCGTGTTGTCATCAATAGTCCTGCAAAGGAGGCCCATGTCAAGAGCGTAGTGAGCTTAGTAGATTAAAAAAGGTAATTGAAAATGTAGATATGAATGCCGCAGAGCGATGAGCCTGCG
>JAZURS010000097.1:0-8130 GCA_045606325.1 Agathobacter sp. | reverse complement strand
GTACGAGGTTTGTTTGTATAGATACGAGGTACGATAACTACTTTGTCTTTTACATCGTCCTGTATACTGGTAAGTCTGCTTACATAGTCACAAACCGAATCTTCGTTGTCTGCGGAACATGGTCCGATAATTACTAAAAATTTATCGTCTTTCCCAGAGATGACATCTTTTACCATTTGATTACGCTGTGCATGTAAGGCAGTCAGTTCATCTGATAAAGGATATTTCTGCTTTATTTCCTCTGGACTTGGTAATTGATTTAAAAATTTGAAACTCATAGTAGTACTCCTGTCAAATTGCATAAATATTTATCTATAATAATATTTTTGCCTGTAAATGTCAATTTTTAAGAGCCTTATTTCATTGCAATAATTTGTTATTATAGGTATAATGAAAGATAATAATTCGAGAGAAGGAAATGGGGTTTATGTTACAAGTGAAAAATAAATTCATTGGCGAAGGAAAACCGCTTGTTTGTGTTTCTGTTATGGATGTAAAAAAAGAAGAAATCGTTGCAGAGGTAAAGCGCCTTGTAGACAATCAGGCAGAAATGATAGAATGGCGTGTGGATGCATTTGAAGGGGTGGAAAGTCCAAATGCAGTTCGTGAAGTGCTAAAGGAAATTGAAAACTTAGTAAAAGATACGATTTTGGTATTTACCTTCCGTTCAAAAGAGCAAGGAGGACAGTGTTCTTTGTCTGGGGAGAAAGTATATGATTTGCATCAGGTTGCTGCTGAATCAAGAATCGTAGACTTTATAGATGTAGAATACTTCTATACAGAAGATGCGGATGTTGAGATTTATGATTTGCACAAGATGGGAGCAAAGGTAATCACATCACATCATGATTTTCATGAGACACCATCTGCGGATGTGCTATTTATGTTGCTTGAACAGATGAAGCATAGTGAGGCAGATATTGTGAAATTGGCAGTGATGCCACAGAATGCAGACGATGTATTACGTTTGTTGAATGAAACCAATCATTTTCACAAAAGATATCCTAAACAGCCACTTATCACTATGTCGATGGGAAAACTAGGGATGATATCTCGTATAAGTGGAGAGGCGTTTGGTTCTTGTGTAACTTTTGGTGCAGGTAAAAATGCGAGTGCTCCAGGTCAGATTCCGATGGAAAAACTGGAAGAAATTCTCGGTGTCTTAAGTCTTTCGTAATGTTGACTTTTAAAGGGCTGTTTGATACACTAAGTGAGATAAAGCAGCCGTAGTATAATGGATAGAACACAGGACTCCGACTCCTGGGGTGTGGGTTCGATTCCCGCCGGTTGCATTGTGCTAATCACGTGGAGGATAATATGAACGATATTTTAGATAAAATCAAAAAAGTATATGAGGAAAAAGTTGCTCCTTTTGTTAAAAACATAGGAGAAAAAGCAAAAGAACTTGGAACAAAAGTAAAACCATTTATAGATAAGGTGATTGCTCTTGCGATTGAGCACAAACGTTATCTTGGTGCTGCAGGTCTCTTTGTAGTAATGGTTATTGTGTTGGTGTTTTTTACAGGCGCAGATTTTAATGCAAAGAGAATCGCGAAATTAAACAGCATCGAAATATCAGGTGAGGATTATGTTCCAGAAGCAGAGTTTGAAGTAGACGCATATCCAGCAGTAAATGACTTGATTAATGAATACTTCAGAGCTTATGTAGCGGCAGATGTAGCAGCGTTAGAGGCTGTGGCTTATCCTTTATCCGAAATGGAGAAGAGTTATATTACAACTATCAGCCAGTTCTACGAAGAATATCAGAATATCAAGTGTTATACAAAACACGGATTATCAAAAGATTCATATATTGTATCAGCAGTTTTTGATATCAAGTTCTCTGGACAAGAGGCTGTTGCTCCTAGCATGGTGCTTTTCTATGTGCAGACAGATGAAAATGGAGCATTGTATATCAATAACTTGTACTCTGATTTCAATATGAAATATTCAGAAGTTGCAATCAACAGAGATGTATACACAGCTTTGAGAAAATATACAACTCAGGATGATTATTTAGAATTGTTCAATAAGATTGAAAGCGATTTTAATAAACTGATCAAAGAGAATAATGAAATCTATCAGTTGACAAAACGTACGATTCCAGGTACTAGACAGGCTTGGGAAGATACAGTTTATTATGTAGAGTCTACGGAAGAAGTAGAAAATACACAGTTGGTAGAGGTTCCAGAAACTCCAGCGCCATCTGAGACGCCAGAGCCTACTCCAGAACCACAACCAACTCCAGAGCCAACGCCAGAACCTCAGCCAACACCAGAGCCTACGCCTGAACCAGAACCAACACCAGCGGTGGAAAAGATTAAGATTGATGCGAATAACAATGTTCGTGTTAGAAGCGGTGCGGGTACTGATTTCTCGAAGGTTGGTGATGCATACGACGGAGATGTATTTGTAAAACTTGGAGAAGAAACCGGCAGTGATGGAATGGTATGGTATAAGATTCAGTTCAATGATTCTACGGTTGGATATGTTCGTTCAGATTTTACAGAGCCAGTAACAGAATAAAAAGATTAACGGAGACTTAACTTCAAGTCTCCGTTATTTAAGTTTATAAATATTAAACTAAGGGAATATATATGGAAAATAATGGTGTAAGAATCAATAAATTCCTAAGTGAAGCAGGAGTTTGTTCCAGACGAGAAGCGGATAGAAAAATTGAAAATGGTGAGGTCATGATAGGGGAGCGTGTTGCAACAACTGGTGACCGCGTGTTGGATGGAGATGTAGTGTATGTAAATGGCCGCCCAGTTCAAAAGGAAGAAGAAATGGTGCTTCTGGTTTTGAACAAGCCAGCTGGAATTGTCTGTACTGCAGAAAAACGTGAGAAAAACAATGTAATCGATTTTATGAAATAACCAAAGCGTATTTATCCAATCGGAAGACTGGTTAAAGATTCGGAAGGTTTACTCCTTATGACGAATAATGGGGAACTTGTAAATAAAATAATGCGTGCAGGAAATATGCATGAAAAGGAATATATTGTTACTGTAAACAAACCAGTAACAGATAGTTTTGTCAGAGGCCTTGCAGGTGGAGTGCCATTGGTAGAACTAAACACGACTACTCGTAAATGCAAAGTGGAAAAAATTGGAAATCGTAAGATTTGTATTATTCTCACACAAGGATTGAATAGACAGATTCGCCGTATGTGTGAATACTTTGGTTATCGAGTAGAAAAACTAGAGCGTGTACGCATTATGAATATCAAACTTGGAGATTTAAAATCTGGTCAGTATCGTGAGGTAACTCCAGAAGAGTACAAAAAACTCATGAAACTTACACAGGGGTCTTCAAGTGCTCCAATTGACTATAAAAAAGGAAAAAGTAAAAATGACAGATAAAATCAGTCGTATAGAAGAATTAGTAGAACAGTTAAATAAGGCGTCGGAGGCTTATTATAATGGACAGGATGAAATTATGTCCAATTATGAGTGGGATGCTATGTTTGATGAATTGACACAATTGGAAGAAGAGACAGGGCATGTTTTGCCAAACAGTCCAACGCAGAATGCTGGATATGAGAGTGCTTCTGGAAAAAAGGAAGCACATGAATTTTCTGCACTTTCTCTCGCGAAAACCAAGAAGGTTGAGGAATTAGTAAAGTGGGCAGAAGAGTATCCAATTTGGTTGTCTTGGAAATTGGATGGATGTACCCTTGTGTTGACTTATGATAATGGAAAACTTACTAAGATTTTAACTCGTGGAAATGGTACGGTTGGAACGAATATTACGCACTTAAAGAATGCCATCAAAGGCTTTCCGTTAGAGATTCCATATAAGGGACATATGGTAGTTCGTGGGGAAGCGGCTATTTCTTATTCTGATTTTGCAGCAATCAACGATATGATTGAAGATGAGGATGAAAAGTATGCAAACCCACGTAACCTTGCATCGGGTACGTTGAATCTGGATGATGTTGATGAAGTAAAGAATCGTCGAGTGCATTTCTATGCATTTACTTTAGTTTATATAGAAGAAAAAATTGTATCCTGGGGAGAAAGAATGGATTATCTGCAGGATATGAAGTTTACTGTAGTAGATAGAGAAAAAGGTGATGGAAACTCATTGCCAGGTATGATAGATAGATGGACCAAACGGGTAGAGTCTGGAAAAATGGATCTTCCAGTTGATGGTCTTGTAATCTGTTATGATGATACAGAATATGCATCAACAGGAAGTGTAACAGGTCATCACGCAACTAGAGCGGGTTATGCTTTTAAATGGCAGGACGAAGCTGTGGAAAGCAAATTGCGCTATATTGAATGGTCTTGTGCGGTATCTACGATTTCTCCAGTTGCAGTTTTTGAGCCAGTACAGATTGAAGGAACTACCGTTTCCCGAGCATCGCTCTGTAACTTAAGTGAAATTGAACGACTGGGTGTAGGAAAAGAATGTACCCTGGAAGTGATCAAGGCGAATAAAATTATTCCAAAATGTATTGCAGTAAAGGATGCGATAGGTGAGGTGGAGATTCCTACAGAATGTCCAGTATGTAAGGCTGCAACACGAATTCATACAAGTAATAGCGGTACAAAGACTTTACATTGCACCAATCCAGATTGTACGGCAAAGAATGTACAGAAGTTTAGTCGATTTGTAAGCAAGAATGCCATGGATATCGAAGGGCTTTCTGTGCAGACAATGCTTCGTTTTATCAATGAAGGTTTTATCAAAGAATATGCGGATATCTATAGCCTTTCTCAGCATTTTGATGCGATTAGTGAGCTCGAAGGTTTTGGAGAGAAATCCTGTGAAAATATGGATAAAGCTATCGAAAAGAGTAGGGATATTCATCCAGTAAATCTAATCTTTGCACTCTGTATTCCTATGATTGGTTTGGATGCGGCGAAGAAAATTGTAAACACGGTAGGTTTTGATGCATTCCTGGAACGTATGGAATCAGGAATAGGATTTGAAGATATTGACGGAATTGGTGGCGAAAAATCAAATTCTATATTACAATGGTATGCAAATGAGAGTAACCAAAAGGTGCTAAAAAATCTTCTTGCGGTTATTCGTGTACAAAGCGTAGAAAAAATAAATACCGAGAATGGTCGTTGTGTGGGACAGACCTTTGTTATTACTGGGGATGTTCATCATTTTAAGAATCGTGATGCTTTTAAAACTTATGTAGAAGCAGAAGGTGGAAAAGTAGCAGGTTCGGTTTCTGGAAAGACCACATATCTGGTAAATAATGATGTAGAATCAACTTCATCAAAAAATAAAAAAGCAAAATCTCTGGGAGTACCTATTATATCAGAAGATACTTTCATTGAAATGTTCGGAGGACAAAATGCCAATTAAAATTCAAAGTGATTTGCCTGCAAAGGAAATCCTGGAACGTGAAAATATATTTGTAATGGACGAGCATCGTGCGATGCATCAGGATATACGTCCTATTAGTATTGCGATTTTAAATCTTATGCCTTTAAAGGAAGATACAGAGCTTCAGATTCTGCGTTCGCTCTCTAATACACCGATTCAGGTAGATGTAACATTTATAAAAACATCCAGCCATGAGTCTACACATACATCCATGAGTCATTTGAATAAATTCTATCAGACATTTGATGAAGTAAAACATCAGAATTTCGATGGTTTTATTATCACAGGTGCACCAGTAGAACAGATGGAATTTGAAGAAGTGGATTATTGGGAGGAATTATGTGAGATTATGGAATGGAGTAAGTCTCACGTAACATCAACACTTCATTTGTGCTGGGGAGCACAGGCTGCGCTGTACTATCATTATGGTATTCAGAAGAGACCTCTTGATGGCAAGATGTTTGGTGTTTTTGCACATAAGGTAATGAATAGAAGGGTGCCATTAGTAAGAGGCTTTGATGATATTTTCTATGCACCACATTCTAGACATACAGAAGTACGTAAAGAAGATATCGAAAAGCATAGTGACTTAAAGATTTTAGCTGAGTCAGATGAAGCGGGTGTATTTCTTGTGATTTCAGATGACGGTAAGCAGATTTATGTGATGGGACATCCAGAGTATGACAGATATACCTTGGATAAAGAGTATCGTAGAGATAAGGATAAGAATCTCCCAATTGAAGTGCCAGTAAACTATTATCCAGAAGATGATGATACTCAGAAGCCATTACTTCAGTGGAGATCACATGGTAATTTGATGTACTATAATTACTTGAATTACTATGTATATCAGACAACTCCATACGATTTTATACACACAGAACATATATATAAAGATAAAAAGTAAGATTTATTAGGCGAAAAGGATAATTTTGGTTATTTTTTTCGCCTTTTTTGCATATATTTGACTAGAAATCTTTGGACAACTGTGTTAAGATATTAGCAAGAGTATCCAAAGATGGGATACATATAATATTAAAGGGGGAAAACAAGTATGGCAAAAGAAATGGTTGCAATGCTTCTTGCTGGAGGACAAGGCTCCAGATTATATGCATTGACACAGAACCTTGCAAAGCCAGCAGTTCCATTTGGCGGTAAGTATCGTATCATCGACTTCCCTATTTCGAACTGTGTAAACTCAGGTATTGATACTGTCGGCGTATTAACTCAGTATCAGCCAGTGGAATTGAACAACTATATTGGAAATGGACAGCCTTGGGATCTCGACCGTCTTTATGGTGGTATTCATGTACTTCCACCATACCAGAAAGCTTCTGGTTCTGATTGGTTCAAGGGTACAGCTAATGCGATTTATCAGCATATCGCATTTATTGAAAAATATGATCCTAAATATGTTATCATCCTTTCTGGTGACCAGATTTGTAAACAGGATTATAACGATTTCTTACAGTTCCATAAAGCAAAAGGTGCAGAATTCTCTGTAGCAGTTATGGAAGTACCATGGGATGATGCATCTCGTTTCGGTCTTATGGTTACAGATGACAATGATAAGATTACAGAATTCCAGGAAAAACCTGCAAATCCTAAATCAAATCTTGCATCAATGGGTATTTACATATTCAACTGGGATATCTTGAAAAAATATCTCATCGAAGATGAAGCAGATCCAAATTCTGAAAACGACTTTGGTAACAATATTATTCCAAATCTCTTAAGAGATGGACGTAACATGTATGCATACCGTTTCGAAGGATATTGGAAAGACGTTGGAACTATTGGCTCACTTTGGGAAGCTAATATGGAAGTTCTTGATCCAGAAAACTCTGGTATCGACCTCTTTGACGAAAACTGGAAGATTTACAGCCGTAACAGCGGACATACAGGACACAGAATTGCTCCAGGTGCAGTAGTAGAAGATTCTATGATTACAGACGGTTGTGATGTTAAAGGTACAGTTAAACACTCTATCCTTTACGCTGGTGTTACTGTAGAAGAAGGTGCAGTAGTAGAAGATGCAGTAGTTATGGGTGGTTGTACTATCAAAGCTGGTGCAGTTGTTAAACATTGTATCCTCGGCGAAAACGTAGAAGTAGGCGAAAATGCTGTAGTTGGTGAACATCCAGCAGGCGGCGGCATCGGTGACGTTGCTCACGTTGGTCCTGGATTAAAGATCGGCGCTAATGCAGTAGTTACTGCAACAGCTAAGGTATATGAAGATGTTAAGGAGGGAGAAAAATGCTAAACACAATTATTAACAATGAAGCGTTGGGCGTTATTTTTCCTAACAGCTACGACGGATTAGTTCCAGAACTTGTAAAAGAAAGATTAATGGGTTCAGTACCATTTGCAAGCCGTTATCGTTTAGTAGACTTTGTTATTTCTAGCATGGCTCGTGCTGGAATCGACAATATCTCATTAATCGCACGTGAAAATTACCTTTCACTTATGGATCATCTTGGATCTGGTCGTGAATGGGACCTTGCACGTAAAAATGGTGGTTTAAATGTTATTCCTCCATATGCACAGAAAGCAATCAAAGTATACAACGGACGCGTTGAAGCTTTAGAAAGCATCAAGAGCTTCCTTGTATCACAGAAAGAAAAATACGTTGTAATGTCAGACTCAAACGTAGTTGCAAACCTCAACTATGGCGAAATTATCGCAACTCACAAAGCAAGCGGTGCTGATGTTACTGTTGTATATCACAAACAGGAAATTCCTGAAAATTTCAAAAAACCTCTTGGAACAAACAACGACTTATAC
>JAZURS010000096.1:0-9489 GCA_045606325.1 Agathobacter sp. | reverse complement strand
ATCCGTCTTGCTCACTATCAGCATTCACAGGATTTCTATGATGCATGTGACGAATTAGGTTTTGCTATCTGGGCTGAAATTCCATTCATCTCTGTTATGAGCAAAAACCCGGCAGCTCATCAGAACTGTATCGAACAGATGAAAGAGTTAATTATTCAGAATTACAACCATCCATCTATCATGTTCTGGGGCGTTTCTAACGAAATCCTCATCGGTGGTATTTCTGAACAGTTAGTAGAAAATCATAAAGAACTTAATGCATTAGCAAAAGAATTAGACCCAACACGTCTTACAACAATTGCTCATGTTTCATTTACACCAGTAGATGGACCAATGCATTACATTACAGATACAGAAAGCTACAACCACTACTTTGGTTGGTACGGCGGCAAGATGGAAGATAATGGTCCATGGCTTGACAACTTCCATGAAAAACATCCTACTATCTGCTTAGGTGTATCTGAATATGGTTGTGAAGGTATCATTACATATCATGGTCCAGAACCAAAATGTAAAGACTACTCAGAAGATTATCAGGCACTTTACCATGAACATATGGCAAAAGTTCTTGATGAAAGACCATGGATTTGGTCTAGCCATGTATGGAACATGTTCGACTTCGGTTGTGCAGCTCGTGACGAAGGTGGCGTAGCAGGACGTAACAACAAAGGTCTTATCACAATGGATAGAAAGACTAAGAAAGACAGCTACTACATCTACAAAGCATACTGGAATCCAGAACCAATGGTTCACCTTTGCGGAAAACGTTATGTACAGCGTGCTGGCGATGAAAGAGAAATCAAAGTATATACAAACCAGGATATGGTAACACTTTACATGAACGGTGAAGTAGTTGGTGATGCTACACCAGTAGATCACATTGCTAGATTTACAGTAAACATGAAAGATGGAGAAAATATCTTCATGGCAGTAGCTGGTGAATGTAAAGATACTATGACTCTTGAAAGAGTAGAAGTAGAACCAGAAATCTACACACTTCCAGGACAGGAAGAAGGCGAAGGCGGTGCTGCTAACTGGTTTACAGCAACAGGTGATGTTGATTTAGAAGATGATTCTCCAATGGAATTCCCAGAAGGAAAATTAAGTGTTAAATCAACAATTGGACAGATTTACAAGAATGAAGAAGCTTGGGAATTCTTCTCAAAGATGTCTGGTGGAAAACTTGGACCAGATATGCCAATGTGGGGCATGATGGAAAACTTCGCAGTTGAAATGATGATGGGCATGGCAGGAAATGTTCCAGAATCAGCAATCAAAGCACTCAACAAGAAATTAAATCAGTATGATTTAGTTGAATAATCAATGGATTAAAATGCATAAAAGACCACTCCAAATGGGGTGGTCTTTTTTTGCGTTTTGTTGTAAAATGGTAATAATAGTATAAGTATGCTTATTTGTATAGATAAGTGTCTGTGGGAGATATAAAATGGGAGAAAAGAAGCGACCTACAATTGTAATTATGGCAGGAAATGCGGAATCAGAATATTTTGCTAAATTAATGGCAGGTTTTCGTATTTGTGCAAAAGAAGAAGATGTTAATTTAATCTTCTTAATGGGACCACATATTCCACGTTATTGTAAGGATATATTATCAGGTTCTTTTGCATGGGATTATGATTATCAGTTTCATACAGTATATGATTATGTGCGTTTTATTAAGCCAGATGCAATTATCGTTGCATATGGTTCTTTGTCGCATTTTAAATATGTGCCAGATGTAGATGAATTTGTTGCTCGTTTTAAAGGAATTCCAACACTTGTTTTGGGCGATAATGTCGAAGATCCAGATGTTCCATACTTAATTGGTGGCAATTATAGTGGAATGAAGGAATGTATACGTCATCTGGTAGAAGATCACGGATACCGTAAGATAGGATTTGTTGGAGGTCCAAAACGTAATTTCGACTCAAATCGTAGAAAACAAGCATATATAGATGTGCTTACAGAACATGGTATAGAAGTAGATGAAAATATGATAGTCTACGGTAACTACACAGAGCATGTGGAAGCGGAAATAGAATATCTTTTGGACAACTATCCAGATATAGAAGCAATTGTTTTTGCAAATGACAATATGGCAAAAGCTGGTTATAAAGTATGTGCAGATAGAGATTTGATTGTGGGACATGATATTGCAATTACAGGATTTGATGATGGTGATATCGCAAAAGGCTTAGAACCTGCATTAAGCAGTGTGGCACATAGTAGCTTCTTATTTAGTTATAGAGCGGTTCAGGCTGCTTTAGAACTTTGTAATGGAAGAAAACCTAAATCAGAAGAGATGAAGGCATTTTTCTACAGAAGAGAATCCTGTGGCTGTAAGTTCGCTTTGAATGAAAAAAGACCAGTGAAATCTCTTGTTGAACTTCGTGAGTATATTGCGAGTAGAGTTGAAATTATTACAGATGAATTATTCTCTACGATTCCATATGAAAAAGATAAGAGTCAGTATAGAGAGTGGCTGGGTAAATTCTTTGATGAAGTAATTCATAATGTGTTTGAACAAAATGAAACAGAGGATTACAGTGAAAAACTTCAGAAGAGCCTTAAAAAACTGTGTCAGTATCCATTTGTTTCAAAGCGTTTTCTTTTAGAATATGTGGAAAAAACGATGTTTGAACTCATGGATTTTACAGAGGATGAAGAGAAGCATTCTTTGTTGAATGCGATGATTCGTTCTATTAGACAGTATATTCATTCACAGGAAGTAAATGGATTACAAAGAAAGAATATCGAGACAGAGAGAAAGATGTGGTTCCTTCCATCATTTACAGTTGATTTAATTAACTCCAGATCAGATATGGAAGAAGAAATGTATTACATCATGAATCGTCTCAAAGCGATGGGAATACGCAGTTCTTATGTGTATTTTTATGGAGATGGAGTATCGCATAAGGTTGGAGAAGAATTTCAGATTCCTGAAACGATATATTTAAATGCGTATTACAATGAAGAAAAGATGGTTTACTATAAACCAAAGCAAAGACTCCCAATTTCAACAAAAAGCGGAGATTTCATGAAGTTTTTGCAACATGATAAGGCGCGTTTTTATACGGCATTTGTATTGTTTGCAGGTGAAGAGCAGTATGGTTTGATTTTATGTGAAGCAGAGCAGGAAGAATATCCATTTTTATTAAGCTGTAGTATGCAGTTAGGTTCCTTACGTAGAATTATAGATATGAATCTGCGTGAAAGACAAATGCAGCAGGAATTAGAAGAAAAGAATCGTATTCTTAGCGTTATTTCTACGAGAGACGAACTGACACAGCTTTTGAACAGACGTGGATTTATGGAAAAAGCGATTGATTTAATCCGCGAGAACGAAGGGGAAAAGGCATATTTGGTGTTTGCAGATGTGGATCATTTGAAGGAAATCAACGATTGTTTTGGACATGCAGCTGGTGATTTCGCGATATCAACAGCTTCAGATTATCTAAGAAAATGTTCACCGGAAGGTGCGATAATAGGTAGAATCGGTGGAGATGAATATGTGTCTATGTTCACTTCATCAAGTCTAAAGGCTGAAAAATCCTTTGTGGATTTGGTGAAAGAACATGCAGCTGAGTTTAACAAAACTTGCACGCAGCCATTTTATGTGGAAATGTCTGTCGGAGTCCATCCATTTGTGTGTGATCCTAAGGCTGATTTGTCAGACATATTTAAATACTCAGATGCAGTATTGTATGAGCAGAAGAGTAAACGTCGTGCTAGTATAAAAAAGTAACAAAATAGGACAGGAAATAGAAATGGCAAAAAAGTATTATGCAGTGCGAGTTGGAAAAACTCCAGGTATCTATATGACTTGGGAGGATTGTAAAAGCATGGTGGATGGATATCCAGGTGCGAAATATAAGAGTTTTTCAAGTGTAGCAGAAGCAGAGGCATTTTTAGAAGGTGTAATATATACACAGGAAAGCATTATTTCTGGGCAAGAGAAAATAGATAAGGAAGTGGATTCGGATGCATATGCGTTTGTGGATGGTTCTTTTAATGTGGTGACAAATGTATATGGGTATGGTGGATTTTTAAATGTTTCAGGTCAGAAATATATTTTGCAAGGTGCAGATTCAGATGAAGAGATGGCCTCTATGAGGAATGTTGCTGGAGAGATATGTGGCTGTATGGCCGCTGTAGAAAAGGCAATAGAATTAGGGCTTCCGAGTGTAGACATTTTCTATGATTACAGTGGAATAGAGATGTGGGCGACAGGTGCATGGAAACGTAATAAGGCAGGAACTATCGCTTATTATGAGTATATGCAATCCATAAAAGAAAAGATTGATGTTCGATTTGTAAAAGTAAAAGGACACTCAGGGATAGATGGAAATGAAGAGGCCGATCGATTGGCAAAAGAAGCTGTTGGAATAGATGGCTAAAGAGGGATTAATGTATGGGAAATAGTAAGAAATACAAAAAACAATCATGGGGATTGCGCGCTACAAAAATGAAGACATATGCAATCAATAATATGGCAGATCCCGTATTGGTTTTTGATATCCATAACAGGTTACAAGTATACAATAGTGCAGCAGAACGGATATTAGATGTTTATCCACGTTATACCTTGGAGGAGTTTGTACAGGCAAACGATTTTCAATATAAGGTTGAGATGGGCTCAAAATATCATGAAAAAGATCGTGAGTTTACTCGTACAAAGGTGATAAACGGTAGTACGTATCTGGTGCATGGAAGAGATTTATGGGATGAAAAAGACCGTTTTGTTGGTTTTTTAGTTGTATATACAGATATAACCGGACAGGAACGCTTAAAAGATGAAGCTACATTGTATGCGACAAGAGACCAATTGACGGGATTATGGAATAGAGATTATTTCTTTGAAATTGCAGCAAAAACACTGAGAGAAAATCCAGATGAAGAGTTTCTTATGATAGCATCTGATATTTATCATTTTAAGTTATTTAATGAGATATTAGGCACACAAACAGGTGATGATCTGCTCTTGGCTTTTGCGCAGGCTTATCGTGAAAACTATAAGAGAATGTGGGTGTTCGCCAGAATAGCAGCAGATCGTTTTGCGTTACTAATTCCAAAGTCCGATTACAATGAAGAAGGCTTGCTTAAGATTGTAAAAGAGGTGTTGGATAGAAGAAATTATTCGTTAAAAGTACATTGTTATTTGGGTGTGTATGAAATGACGGATAAAAGTGTCAGCGTAGAAAGCATGTATGATAGAGCATTTATGGCTTTAGAGTCAATAAAGGGAGATTTGCATAAGCAAGTGGCTTATTATCATGAAGAAATTTTAAATGAGAGAATTCATGAAACAATTACCTTAGATGAGTTGGATAGAGCTCTCTTAAATGATGAATTTGTCATATATGTACAGCCACAGATTGATATCTGGACGGGAGCAGTTATTAGTGCAGAAGCATTGATTCGTTGGAATAAGCCAGGCAGAGGAATTGTATCACCAGCAGAGTTTATACCTATTTTTGAAAATAATGGGATGATTGCAAAATTAGACTTTTATGTGTGGGAACTTGCGTGCAGGCAGCTCAAACTTTGGCAGGCGGAAGGGCATGAAGAACGTTCGCTTTCAGTAAATATTTCTGCAAAAGATTTTTATCTGACAGATTTATATGAAAGCATAACGGGACTAGTTGAAAAATATGGAATTAATCCATCTAGTTTAAAACTAGAAATTACAGAAACCGCATTTGTGCTCGATGTAAAAAAACAGATGGAACTGGTTCGTAATTTACAAGCATATGGTTTTGTAATTGAAATTGACGATTTTGGAAGTGGATATTCATCCCTTAATAATTTGAAAGAAATCATGGCAGATATGCTTAAGATGGATTTGAAATTCTTTGAAAAGACAGGTGAGGGAGATCGTGCAGAAAAGATTGTAACGAGTGTAATAAGACTTGCAAACGAACTTGGTATGCCTGTAATCGCAGAAGGTGTAGAGACAGAGGAAGATATGGAATTAGCAAAAGCAGCAGGCTGTCAGCTTGTGCAGGGCTATTATTTTGCTAAGCCTATGTCAGTACAGGATTTTGAGAATTTTGTCAAGGTTCGTCCATATGGAAATATGAAAGCGATTATTGACCGTGTAAAGAGTGAAGCGGAATAAAGTAACTAGGAGTAGACAGTGAGTGTATTTAATGTTGAATTAAAAAGAGTTGTAGATGACAGCTATGAGATTGAAATTGGATATGAGTTAAGTGGTAAATTGGTTTCTGATATTGAAAGAGGGATTGTAGGCAATATCAGAAAATTTGCCGTAATTACAGATGATACGGTAAGTGAATTATATGCGAAATCAATCAGTGAAAAATTAATAAGAGCAGGATATGAAGTAGATATGTTTGTGTTTCCTGCTGGGGAAAAGAGCAAAACCAGAGAAACAAAAGAACGTATTGAAGATGCTATGCTGGAAAAAGGATACCGTAGAGATTGTTGTATTATAGCGGTCGGTGGAGGCGTCGTAACAGATTTATCTGGATTTGTAGCAGGTACATATGGAAGGGGCGTGCCTTTTATTAACTATGCAACGACTCTTTTAGCAGCGGCGGATGCATCAGTAGGTGGAAAAACTGCGGTGGATACTCCACTTGCTACGAATTTGATTGGTTTATTTAACCAGCCAGAAAAGGTATATATTGATATCGCTACATGGAAAACACTTCCAAAGAGAGAAGTAAGAAGTGGTATGGCAGAGACAATTAAACATGCTTGCCTTGCGAGTGAGGATATGTTTGAGTTCTTGGAAGAGAATTTAAACGATATCATGCAGTTTATGCCTTTTGCTTGTGAATATATCGCAGAAAACAACTGCCAGATTAAATACAAAGTGGTTATGCAGGATGAAAAAGAAGCGGGACTAAGAGAAGTGCTTAATTTAGGTCATACAGTTGGTAGAGCAATTGAGACAGTAAGTAATTATCAGCTTTTACATGGAGAAGCAGTGGCAATAGGGCTTGTAGCTCAGGCGATGCTCTCAGAAAATTTTGGTTATATGAATCGTGAACAAGTGGAAAGAGTGATTGCATTAATCGAAAAAGCGGGACTTCCTGTTTCAATTCCAGAGTATATTGATAGAGAAGCGTTAGTAAAAAAATTATATACAGATAAAAAGGTGCGCAATGGTAAGCTGCGTTTTGTGTTACAAAAAGGAATTGGTGATGTGGTAGAATTTTCACCAGGTGTATTTGCCATGGCGATAGAGGAAGATGTTGTTCGTGATGTTATTATGAAAATGTAATTCCATAATGTTATAAAAAGGGATATCCATGATGGATATCCCTTTTGGTTTATAAAATAATAATCTGATTTGTAAACTCATTTAAAGGAGCTTGGTTTGATTTACGTGCAAGCGCCTGATAGTAAAGATTAGAAGCAAACAAATCTTTTTCAAAAAATTTATAGGTTTCATAATTCAACTTATTAGAAGCATCTGCGACTTTCGTTATGATAGGTACACTTGCTTCTTTTTTGATTTTAGAAAGCAGTGGCTTTGCTTCTTCTTTGAAACCTAACACGCGTAGATATGGAGTGTATCCAATTGCCTTTCCGATGCTATAATCGGTTTGTCTCATATTCAACATGATGTGTAAGAGAATGCGGCTTACTCTGGTATACGTCATATCTTTTGTTTTTAGTTTTTGGGTGAATGCATCAACAGAAACATAGTGTTTTAAATTCTTTGCAATCTTATTGGAAAAGTCTTTTGTACAATCCGCAAATTCCATGTAGCCTCTCTGTTCCAGCATTAACAAACAGTAGCCAAGAATTTCAGAGAAGTCATCGGTTTCTAAGATAGCATGGTTTTCTAATAATGGAAGAAGGATATTGTACGCTTCTTCTGGCATTGCGGCAGCAATTTTTTCTAAATCCAGTTCGTCTTCTGGCATTGAGATAGCTTCTCGAATTGCAGAAGCAGAAGGATACGCATTGTTGATGTCCTTATCATGATAACCTGCGCCTTCGCGAGGAATGAGTATAGGTGAGATGTGTTTTGGCAATGCTTTTAAGTATTCCAATGCCAAAATGTTGTTTGGTGTATCTAAAAGGTCGTCCAGCTTATCGGTAGGAAAATGTGGGAGACTTGTGATAAGTGCATTTTTGCGTGCAGCTGGAAATGCATTTCCACTACGAATGGAGTTACCTAAAACAGCACGATATACATCTGGTTCATCTTTTAATATAGAAGAAACCTGTAATAAACTCTCTAGGTCATCCGTCTCGGCACCGAATCCTAAATGTGTCATAACACCAGTGTTAGCAAGAAGCGATACACCACCGTTTGCAAAATATTCTGCAGAGGCAGTAGCCCAGATTGAAGGAATCTCAAAAACTAAATCAGCACCACACTCTAAAGCCATTTTTGTACGAGTATATTTGTCACAAAGGGCAGGTACACCTCTTTGTAAAAAGTTTCCACTCATGGCAATGACCACATAGTCGGCATTTGTCTTCTCACGAATTTGTTCGATTTGATATTTGTGTCCGTTATGGAATGGATTATATTCCGCAATAATACCTACGACTTTCATGATAGTATCCTCCCCAAAAAGATGCCTACAGTATAACACAAATGTAATTTTTGGGCAAATTTTGTATATTTTTCAATACCTTTTGTTTTTCCACTTGTACACATAAAAAATAGGGGGTATAATTATAGTAGTTTTTTAGCGTTTAAAATATTTTATTAATAAGGAGAAGTAAACTATGAACGTATTAGTAATTAACTGTGGTAGCTCATCACTTAAGTATCAGCTTATTGATTCTCAGACAGAAGCTGTACTTGCAAAGGGTCTTTGCGAAAGAATCGGTATCGATGGACGTCTTATCTATCAGAAAGCTGGTTTAGACAAAGAAGTAACAGAAGCAGCTATGCCAACTCACAAACAGGCAATTCAGCTTGTATTAGATGCATTAGTAAATCCTACATCAGGTGCAATCGCTGACCTTTCTGCTATCGATGCAGTAGGACACCGTGTAGTACATGGTGGAGAAAAATTCGCTACATCTACAGTACTTACAGACGAAGTAATCGCTGTAATTGAAGAATGTAACGATTTAGCACCATTACATAACCCAGCAAACTTAATCGGTATTCGTGCTTGTCAGGAACTTATGCCAAACGTTCCTATGGTAGCAGTATTCGATACAGCTTTCCATCAGACAATGCCAGATGTTGCTTATACATACGCTCTTCCATACGAATACTATGAAAAATATTCTGTTCGTCGTTATGGTTTCCACGGTACAAGCCACAGCTATGTATCAAAACGTGCTGCTGAAATCCTTGGAAAAGATGTAAAAGACCTTAAGACAATCGTTTGTCACTTAGGTAATGGTGCATCTATCTGTGCTGTAAATGGTGGAAAATCAGTAGACACATCAATGGGTCTTACTCCACTTGAAGGACTTATCATGGGAACACGTTCTGGTGACGTTGACCCATCTATCTTAGATTTCATTGCTCAGAAAGAAAACTTA
>JAZURS010000095.1:0-16269 GCA_045606325.1 Agathobacter sp. | reverse complement strand
AAAGTGTCTGAAAAAGTTATTTTAGAGAATATACGGACGTCCGAAAACGCAGTAAACAGACAGTCGAGAGCGTGAAGGTGGTAGAACAGTAGGTTCTGGTCGTGTTGCTACAATCGTAGAATAATCGCGAAAGCAATAAGCCGAGCAAATAGCAAAAATAATCGAGGAAGAGCATTTATGTTCTTCCTCGTATTTTTTTGTCTATTTATTGGGCGCATGCCCGCGTGCGAGCGACTATGTCACGAGTTCGCGCTCGGCTTATGTTAGCTTCTCAAAGTCCGCACACATTTCTCTTAAAACATGAAATCCATGCCAAATAATTGAATTTGCACCCAGACTATGATATGTTGGAAAAAGGGAGGAGCGAACTATGGAGAAGACAATGAAACCTCGTAAAACACATTTGATTCGACGCAGTATAGGATTGTTTTTGGCAACAGTGCTACTAATCATTTCTATTGCGGCGACTGTAATTGCACCAAGCATGTCTACGATGCTGGACTCCTTTGCAGGGGGGATTTCTGCAGATGTGACAAAAGAAGAATTGGAATCGACAATAGAAGAAGCAAACAAATTGGCTTGGCAGGTACAGGCAGAAAGTAGTGTGTTGCTTCGAAATGAAAATAATACATTGCCTTTAGCAGAAGATGTGAAAAAAGTGAATGTATTTGGCTGGGCTAGTACAGATTGGCTCGGTGGTGGTTCTGGATCTGGTGGCGTAAAAGAAATGCAGACGGATTTGCTTTCTGCGTTGAAAGATTATGGAATTGAAACAAACGAAGACCTTACAGAAATGTATGAGGATTTTCAGAGTGGACGTGAGTTTACCAGCACATTAAATTGCTGGCCAGAAGAGTCATGCAGACTTTACGAGCCATCCATTGCGGATGACAATTATTACACAGAAAAATTACTTGCAGATGCAAAAGATTTTTCGAACACGGCAATTGTGGTGTTAGGAAGAATATCAGGGGAGAGTAATGATGCTACCCAGACTCAGTATAAGAGAGTGGTAAAAGAGGGTGATATCGTAGAAGATAAAAACAGAACGTATCTTGATCTTTCTACAGAAGAAATAGCGTTATTAACCTATGTAGGCGAAACTTATGAAAATGTGGTTGTTATTTTAAATACGACGAACTTACTAACTTTAGGTGCACTAGAAACCATTCCAGGTATTGACTCCTGTCTGATGGTTGGCTATACAGGGCAAAATGGTGCGGCTGCGATTCCAGCTCTTGTTTGGGGTGAAGTAAATCCTTCTGGAAAAACAGCAGATACATGGGCATATGCATTTGATACAGCAGCGAGTTACGCAAATGCTGCGGCTGGAGGTGTAGGTGCGTATACAGATGCAGATGGTCTTTATCCTATGAACGGAACAAACAACGGAAATCTGGGTACACCATTCCAGTATAATCAAGTATCCTATCTCGATTATGCAGAAGGTATTTATGTAGGATATAAATGGTATGAAACTGCCGATGTCGAAGGTTTTTGGAACGACGTTTCCAATGAATATGGGATTGGTTATGAAGGTGTTGTACAGTATCCATTTGGATTTGGTTTAAGCTATACCGACTTCGAGTGGAGAGTTAATGAAACATCAAATACAATTACCAAAGACGGAGAATTAATTGTAAAAGTAAACGTTACAAACAATGGAAAAGTTGCAGGCAAAGATGTAGTGCAATTGTATTATACAGCGCCTTACACTCCTGGCGGCATTGAAAAATCTGTGGTAGAACTAGGTGCATTTGAAAAGACAAAACTCCTTCAGCCAGGCGAAAGTCAGGAAGTAGTATTAACACTTAAAGTGGCGGATATGGCAAGTTATGACTGTTATGATGCAAATGCAAATGGTTTTGTAGGTTATGAACTTGATGCAGGGGATTACGTGTTGTCTGTACGTCGTGATTCGCATACAGTCGTATATGAAGAAAAATTAACATTAGAAAATGGGATTCAGTATGCGCAGGATCCAATTACTGGTTTGGAAGTAAATAATAAGTTTACTGGCGAAGATGCAGTTGATGGCATTAGTTTAGATGGTAGCGACTCAAATCAGAATATTACATATTTAACACGAGCAGATTTTAAGGGAACCTTCCCAACTGCAAATGTAGAGAGCCGTCCTATGGCAAACAATGTAGCTGATTTAAATCTTTACACAGAAGAAGATGCCAATGCGTGGATCAATTCTGAAGACGAAGAGATTACAACGGGTGCAGATAATGGATTAAAGTTAACGGAAAACAATCAGTTAACAGAATTAGGGAAAAAGCTGGGTGCAAACTATGATGATCCACAGTGGGATGCTCTTTTAGACCAGTTGACAAAAGAAGAAATGCTGGATTTAGTAACACATGGTTATGGACATACAGCAGGTGTTGAGAGTGTTGGAAAAGACCAGACGCTTGATGCAGATGGACCAGCTCAGATTGGTGGATTTACAGGTATGAATCCTGGTACTGGGTTCCCTAGTTCATCTACTTTGGCACAATCTTGGAACAAGGAACTGGCAGCAGAAGAAGGTCGTATGATTGGACACCAGGCGGCACAGTGTGGATATAGTGGATGGTATGCGCCAGCAGTAAACATGCATCGTAGTCCTTTCAATGGAAGAAATTATGAGTATTACTCAGAAGACTCTTATTTGTCTGGACAAATTTGTGGCAATACGGTAGCAGGTGCATTGGATGCAGGAACCTTCTGTTATGTAAAACATTTCTTATGTAACGATGGTGAAGCGGGTATTTACCGAGACAGCATTTACATTTGGATGACAGAGCAGGCACTTCGTGAAGTTTATTTGGAACCATTTAGAATTATCGTAGAAGAATATGGTGCAACTGGTATCATGAGTGCTTACAACCGTGTTGGTGCGGTTTGGGCAGGTGGAAGCAAAGGATTACTAACGGGAATCCTTCGTGAAGAATGGGATTTTGAAGGTGCGGTAATCACAGACTATTCCGATCATCATGAGTTTATGAATGGAGACCAGATGATTCGTGCTGGTGGCGATTTGTGGATGGACGGAATGGTTGCAGGAACTCTTAAATGCGAAACAGAGTCTAATAGTTTCTGGAAAGCGATGCGTCAGGCAAGTAAGAATATCATCTACATGGCAATCAACGCACAGGTTGAGAATTTAAATTATGTAGAAGAAACTGGCGACACTTCTATGATACGACCAATTATTAAAACGACGATGCCATTGTGGCAGAAATTAATTATTGCTTTAGACATTGTGTCGGTAGTGTTGTTTGTGTTTGCACTTCGTTCCGTAATTTTAGATATAAAATTGAAAAAGAAAAGCTAACAAAGAAATCAGAAAGTGGGTAAAGGGTTTTAATTTTAGAATAGTTGTGCTAAAATTTATCACAGAGGGTAAAAAATGTCACGACGGGGGATTAACAATGAGTAAAGAACGAAAGAGTATCAAACAGAACAAAAGATTACTGGCCCAGAAAATGGAACAGAAATTCAAAACATCCTTTAATGTAGTAATTATAGGCTTTGTTGTAGTGGTTGTGCTTGCGGTACTAAATATTATGATTTACGCAAATCTTGCAGGGGTAGGAGTTTTCTCTACATTTTCTCGTGCGGTAGGAATGATTCTTTTGATTGGTGCAGTGCTACTTTCTATAATGTTAATCAGAGTGGTTTCTATGAGTCTTACAGAGGCAATAGTCGAACCTATTTATCAAATCCAGGAAGCAGTACGTAAAATAAAAGATGGAAATTTTGAAGTAAACGTCCAATATGAAGGAAAAGATGAATTTGGAGAGCTCGTGAAGGATTTAGAAGATGCCTGTGCTCATGTACATAGGGTTTTAACAGATGCAGGATATTTGTTAGGAGAAATGGCAGATGGTAGATTCGATGTTGCCTCTCAGGCAGAAGATTGTTATGTAGGGGATTTTGAAAATCTTCTGTTAGGTATGAGAAAACTCAATCGTCAGTTGGATGGCATGTTGAAAGATATTCATCTCTCTTCTGGACAGGTAAAGGTTGGGTCAGACCAGTTGGCAGGAAGTGCTCAGGATTTGGCGGAAGGCGCAACAGTTCAAGCGAGCGCGGTAGAAGAACTGGCTGCTACAGTAGATGGTGTTACTGATCTTTCGGAAGAAAGTGCTAAAAATGCGATTGAGGCAGCAAATAGTGCAATGAGTGCAGCGGAAGAAGCGAAGAAGACACGTGAAGAGATGAATGAGTTAACAGCCGCTATGGAACGTATTACAAATACTTCTAAAGAAATTGAAAATATCATTGTGGCTATTGAAGATATTGCATCTCAAACAAATTTATTATCTCTTAATGCTTCTATAGAGGCTGCTCGAGCTGGAGAGGCCGGAAGAGGTTTTGCGGTAGTAGCAGACCAAATTGGAAAGCTTGCTGCAGATAGTGCACAGTCCGCAGTGACTACACGAGAACTTATTGGGAAATCATTGGATGAGGTAGAAGAAGGAAATCAGATAGTAGAGAAATCCATGGATGCGATGTCTACCGTTTTAGCAAATATGGAAAGTTTTGCAAATACTGCATCAGAATCTGCAGAAGCATTTAAAACGCAGGTAGAAATGTTAAAACAAGTAGAATCTGGTATTGAACAAATTACCTTAGGTGTTCAGAATAACTCTGCTACTGCAGAAGAAACTTCAGCGGTAAGTCAAGAACTTGCTGCACAGGCAACAGGATTAGAAGAAATGTTAGAAAAATTTGTGTTGCGCAATTAGTTTAATTGTTTTAGAAAAGGGTTGTGAAAGCAACCCTTTTTTGTATAATGAAAATATAGAGAAAAACTAGGGGGTATATATGAATAATTTTACATTTTATTCACCAACATATTTTGCATTTGGCAAAGATACAGAAAATGAAACAGGAGTATATGTAAAAAGATTTAGGGGCACAAAGGTGTTAATCCATTATGGGGGAGGAAGCGTGGTTCGCTCTGGTTTGTTGGATAGAGTGAAAACATCTTTGGAAAAAGAAAATATTCCATATGTGGTACTCGGAGGAGTACAGCCAAATCCAAGAAGTGGACTTGTGTATGAGGGCATAGAACTGTGCAAAAAAGAAGGCGTGGATTTTGTTCTTGCAGTAGGTGGTGGAAGTACGATCGACTCGGCAAAAGCAATTGCAGCAGGAACTGTTTATGAGGGAGACTTTTGGGATTTCTTCTGTGGAAAAAGAATTGAAAATGCATTGCCAGTTGGAACGATTCTTACGATTGCTGCAGCAGGAAGTGAAGGAAGTCCAGATACTGTTATTACAAATGAAAATGGAATGTACAAAAGGGGCGCATCAGGTGATGCGATTCGTCCAAAATTTAGTATCTTGAATCCAGCACTTACACAGACCTTGCCTGCATATCAAACGGCTTGTGGTATTACGGATATCATGGCACATTTATATGAAAGATATTTGACTAATACAAAAGAAGTAGAAGTAACAGATAGATTGTTGGAAGCGCTTCTTTTAACAATGGTTCACGAAGGACCACGTGTAATCGAAGATCCAGATAATTATGAAGCACGTGCAAATATTATGTGGGCAGGTATGATTGGACATAACAATGCCTGTGGTGTAGGAAGAACTCAAGACTGGAACAGTCACAATATTGAACATGAGCTTTCTGCTGTTTATGACTGTGCACATGGTGCAGGTTTGGCGGTAACGATGCCAGCAGTATTTACTTATGTTATGAATCATGATGTAATGCGTTTTGCCCAGGTGGCAGTTCGTGTATGGGGATGCCAGATGGATTTTGAGCATCCAGAAGTAACTGCGAAAGCAGGAATAGAAGCGTTTCGTAGCTTCCTGATTTCTATTGGTATGCCAAAGAATTTTGAAGAGTTGGGAGCAAAAGAGGAAGATATTTCAAAACTTGTAGATGTTCTTTGTAATGGAGATGGAAGACCTGGATATATTCATGGCTTAGTTAAATTGGATGAAGAGGATTGTGCAAATATTTATAAATTAATGGTATAAGGAGGAGACGGTATGTATCAAGCATCTAAGGAACGATATTCGACTATGCCATATTTTAAATGTGGAAATAGTGGTTTGAAACTACCTGGAGTTTCTATGGGGTTATGGCATAATTTCGGGGATAATGCTTCCATGGAAAATATGAAGGACATGATTTTTACATGTTTTGATTATGGGATTACGCATTTTGACCTGGCAAATAATTATGGACCAGAACCTGGAAGTGCAGAGATAAATTTTGGAAAGATTTTAAAAGAAGAGCTATCTGCTTACAGAGATGAAATGATTATTAGCACGAAGGCGGGATACCTCATGTGGGATGGTCCTTATGGTGATTGGGGAAGTCGCAAATATTTACTGGCAAGTCTAGATCAGAGTTTGAAACGTATGAACCTTGACTATGTAGATATTTTTTACCATCATCGAATGGATCCAGATACACCATTGGAAGAAACAATGGGAGCACTTGCGCATGCGGTAAATAGTGGAAAAGCATTGTATGTAGGTCTTTCAAATTATGATGGGGATACACTGAAAAAAGCTACTAAAATTTTAGAAGAGCTAAAATGTCCATTTATTATTAATCAGAATCGCTATTCCATTTTTGACAGAACGATAGAGAATAATGGTTTAAAAGAAATGGCAGATAAATTGGACAAAGGCATCATTGCTTTCAGCCCTTTGGCACAAGGCTTGTTGACCAATAGATATCTGAATGGAATTCCAGAAGATAGCCGCGTGAAAACAGATGGCCGGTTCTTAAACGAAGGTCTTATAACTGCAGAAAAATTGGAAAAGATAAGACAGTTAAATGACATAGCTGCTCAAAGAGGACAGACGCTTGCAGAGATGGCACTTAGCTGGGTGTTAAAGGATGGTGTGGTAACAAGTGTGCTAATTGGAGCATCAAAATCATCACAGATTTTAGACAACATTAAGGCGCTGGAAAACACTTGTTTTTCAGAGGAAGAATTGCGTCTAATCGACCGAATTTCTATGTGCTAATAGCACAAGAATGATAGGGGTAAATTTGGTACTATTACCCATATTATATTTATTTGGGAAATGTTAAAATGAGAATAACAATTACGGGGGAACGTAATTAAAAATTAAAATTTTTAAGGAGGGTTTTTACATGAAAAAGAAACTCATGGCGTTATTGTTATGTTTAGCAATGACAGCAACATTATTCGCAGGCTGTGGCGGCGGCGGAAACAATGGTGGAGAGGCTGGCGGAAATGCAGGCGAAGTAAAAGCTTCTGTATTCTGGTATGAAGAATCAGACGTTTATTTAAGCTCAGTTCGTACAGCACTTAACAAAGAATTAGATGCAGCTGGTATTAAATATGACAACCAGTTCGCAGGTAACGATCAGGCAAAACAGATTGACCAGATTAAAACAGCTATCGCTGGTGGAACAAATCTCTTAATCGTTAACATCGTAACATCTGGTGCTCCTGATACAGCACAGGATATTATTGATGCAGCTGGTGATATCCCAGTTATCTTCTTCAACCGTGCAATCGGTACAGACGGAAGTGATGTAACAGTTCTTGAGGACAATGATACAGCTTGCTTCATCGGAACAGATGCTCCAGAAGCTGGACATATGCAGGGTCAGATGATTGGTGATTACTTAGTTGCTAACTATGACACAGTTGACAAAAATGGTGATGGCGTTATCTCTTATGCTATGATGAAAGGTCAGGAAGGTAACGTAGAAGCTGATTTCCGTACAAAATTTGGTGTGGAAGATGCAAACGCAATCCTTAAAGACGCTGGAAAACCAGAACTTAAATATTTCAACGAAGCTAACAAAGACTGCTACCAGGTAGACCAGAATGGTGAATGGTCAGCTAAAGCTGCAAAAGAATACATGGATACAAACTTTGTTGAATACAACGAAGCAAACGGAAACATGATTGAACTTGTTATCTGTAACAACGACGGTATGGCTGAAGGTGTAGTAGCTTCTCTTCAGGATAAAGGTTACAACAAAGGCGATGCACATGTAGTTCCTGTATTTGGTGTTGACGCTACAGAAAACGCAGTAGCATTAATCGGCGAGGGTGCTATGATTGGTACAGTTAAACAGGATGCTGAAGGTATGGCAGTAGCTATCGCTCAGACAGCAAAAGCTATCGCTGAAGGAACAGCTCCAGCTGATGCTTTAGCAGGATTAAAAGATGAAAGATTTAGTGTTGCAGAAGATTGCGCATCTAAACTTTATGTAGCTTATGCTCCATATACAAAATAGTAAATAAGCTGAACTGAATATTGGGCAGCTGTCGTATCGGCGGCAGCTGCCTTTTTATATTAGAAAAGAAGAAAGACCCATGGGGTCTTTGTCTTGATTTTAAAGAACAAATAAAAATGGGGAGGAACACGATATGGCACATGATGTTCTTCTAAAGATGGAAGGAATTTCCAAGACATTCCCTGGTGTAAAAGCACTGGATAATGTTACATTGGAAGTAAAAGCGGGAACTGTTCACGCATTAATGGGAGAAAACGGAGCTGGAAAATCGACACTTATGAAGTGTTTGTTTGGTATGTATAAAAAGGATGCCGGACATATTTATTTAGAGGGAAAAGAAATCGATTTTAAGAGCAGCAAGGAAGCCCTTGATAATGGTGTGGCAATGGTTCACCAGGAATTAAACCAAGCGCTCAAACGTAATGTTATGGATAATATCTGGTTGGGTAGATATCCAAAGATTGCAGGAATTATGGTAAATGAACATAAGATGCGTGAGGACACGGAGGCTATCTTTAAGGAATTAGGAATTAATGTTGACGTACAACGTATTATGGGAGATATGCCAGTTTCCCAGAGACAGATGGTAGAAATTGCGAAAGCGGTTTCTTATAATTCCAAGGTTATCGTATTTGATGAACCAACATCTTCTTTGACGGAAGAAGAAGTAGAGCATCTTTTCGAGATTATTAACATGCTTAGAGATAAGGGTGTTGGTATAATTTATATTTCGCATAAAATGGCAGAAATCAAACGTATTTCAGATGAAATTACAATCATGCGAGATGGACAGTGGGTAGCTACAGAACCTGCTGCTAAATTAGAAATGAATGATATTATTCGTCTGATGGTAGGTCGTGAACTTACGAACCAGTTCCCACCAAAGACTAATAAAATTGGTGAGGTTACTTTAAAAGTAGAAAATATGACTGGTCAGTACAATCAGTTAAGAGACGTATCCTTTGAAGCTCATAAGGGTGAGGTTTTGGGTATCGCAGGATTGGATAGTTCTGGGCGTACAGAAACATTAGAGAGTATTTTTGGTATTCGTACTCGTAAGAGTGGAACGATTACATTAGATGGAAAACAGTGTTTAAATCGTAACGCAGGAGAATCTATTAAAAATGGATTTGCGCTCTTGACAGAAGAACGTAGAGCGACGGGTATCTTTGGCGTACTTAGTATCAAAGAAAACACGGTTATCTCTAGTTTGAACAGACACAAACGTTTTGGGATTTATTTAAGTGAAAAGTCGCAACGAGAAGATACACAGTATTATATTGATGCGATGCATACAAAAACACCATCACAGGATACCCAGATTCGAAGCCTTTCAGGTGGTAACCAGCAGAAGGTTATCATTGGTCGTTGGCTTTTAACTGATCCAGAAGTGTTACTTTTGGATGAACCAACTCGTGGTATCGACGTAGGTGCAAAATACGAAATCTATCAGCTGATTTTGGATTTGGCAAACAAAGGAAAAACCGTACTTATGGTTTCGTCTGAAATGCCAGAATTATTAGGTGTTTGTGATCGAATCATCGTTATGTCCGGCGGTCGAGTTGCTGGTGAAGTAGATGCGAAAAATACTACCCAGGAAGAAATTATGACCCTGGCAGCGAAATATGTATAAGGAGGAAGAGATTCATGGCAAATCCTTTAAAGAAAATAAAACAGGTTCAGGCTGATTATAAACAGTTAGATGCGAAGGATAAAAGACTTTTTTGGACAGATGGAATTCTGAACAATGCGCTGTACATCCTTATGGGTATCTTTGTAATTTATACAGCCAGTGTTAGACCTAACTTTTTAACACTTGGTTCCTTTGCGAACCTTATCACACAGGTAGCAGCATACCTGCCAATGGCACTTGGTATTGCTGGCTGTATCGTACTTACAGGTACAGACCTTTCTGCAGGTCGTGTTTCTGGTTTGACAGCTGCAATTGCTGCGGTAATGTTACAGAAAACAGATTTTGCAAATAAAATGTTCCAGAATCTCCCAGAAGTTACTGTTGGATGGATTTTGGTAGTTATGTTGGGTGTAATTGTTATTGGTGCAATCATTGGTTTAGTAAACGGTTATTTCGTTGCGAAGTTTAGTTTACATCCATTTATTGTAACCTTATCTACACAGCTCATTACATACGGTATCATTCTTTGGTTCTTCGGCTTAAATGGTAATAATGGACAGCCAATCTCTGGTTTAAGTAGAGAATATAAAAACTTCGTAGGCGGTGAATTATTCCGCTTAGGTGGCGTGGCAGTTCCAATGTATGTATTATATGCAGTGATTCTTGTTGCAATCATGTGGTTTGTTTGGAATAAGACGGCATTTGGTAAAAATATGTTTGCAGTAGGTTCAAATGCAGAAGCAGCAAAGGTTTCTGGTGTAAACGTATTCTGGACTACAGTATTAGTACATACTCTTGCTGGTGCAATGTATGGTTATGCAGGTTTCGTTGAAGGTGTACGTAGTGGTTCTGTTGCTGCAACAACAGGTTTGAATGCAGAATGTGATGCTATCGCAGCTTGCGTTATCGGTGGTGTATCTTTCGTAGGTGGTACTGGTTCTATCTCAGGTATTATCCTCGGTGTATTCATCCTACGTATTATTTTCGTAGCACTTACTATGCTCGGTGTAGACTCTTCTTCTCTTTACATTATCAAAGGTGCAATCATCCTTTGTGCATGTGCATTGGATATGCGTAAATACTTAGTAAAGAAATAAGAGTGAAGTGATGGAAGAAAATAAAGAAGTACGAAACGAAGAAGAACAGAAGCCGAGAGAGTTTCGAGGCTTGTATAAACATGTAAAAATTTCTGTAAAGACTCTGGATCGAATTATTGTTGGGTGCATTGCATTAATTATTATTCTTGTAGCACTTGATTTAAGAAATCCAGGATTTACAATTACATTTGATTCAAATGGTGGAACGGATGTTGAGCCTCAGAATCAGATGTATGGGGAGTTATTAGATGTTCCTGAAAATCCTACCAGAGAAGGGTATGAGTTTACCGGATGGTATCTGGATTCAGCATGCGATGATAAATGGGATGAGGATGAAGATGTCATTGAAACTGACTTTACCTTATATGCTGGTTGGGAAGAGAAAGACTCAGAGTAATAGATAGAGTATATTTTTAGAAAAGGGTTGTGAAAAACAGCCCTTTTTTATTGTGAAAATTGCGTGCAATTGATATAATAGAGGCAGTCATTATATGTAAGAAAGAAGAGTTTACTATGAACGTAAAGGATAAGGGCTTAACTAAGAAACATTTATTAGGATATACATTCGGTGATTTTGGAGAATGTATGACTTTTTCCATTATGGGAAGTTTTTTAACTAGATACTATGTAAACGTTGCCATGATTGATATGGGTGTGCTTGCTGTGCTGACTTTGGTATGGAAGATTTGGGATACCATCAGCAATCCTATCGTAGGCATGTTCATGGATAAGATGTTTGCTAAGAAAAGATATAAGGATGGAAAGTTCCGTCCTTGGATGCTTCGTTCTGCACCACTTGTAGCGATTACCGCAATTTTAGTATTTACTGCACCAACACTCGTGGATGGAGCAGGGAAATTAGTTGTGATATTTACTTCGTATTTGTTGTACGAACTGGCTTATAACCTCTTTAATATTCCATACGGAAGCCTCCTGGCAGCTATGGCAAAAACAGATGAAGAGAGAGCGAAACTTTCATCTGCTCGTGGGGCTGGAGGAATGCTGGGATCTATGATTCCAATGATGCTGTTTCCAATTATTATTTCTACTTTTGAAAGTAATCCTCAGCTTGGATATGGAGCAGGTGTAACAGTTGCGGCTGGCATAGGTTTTGTATGCTGTCTTTTGAGTTATTACTTTACAGAAGAACGCTGTGTAACTGAATCAAAGGCGAAACCGGAGGATGCAAAGGTAACAGATATTTTTGATACCCTTGCAAAAAATAGAGCCGTAATGGCGTTATGTATCCATGGTGTTTGTCAGGGCATTATGATGGCAATCTCTCAGACCATGGGAACATATATGTTCTCGGATGTATTAGGTAATCTTGCCCTTATGAGTGCAAGTACTATGATTACAATGCCATTTAGTGTACTCACTCTCGTGATTGCGCCAAAGCTTGTACAGAAAATGGGAAGCGTTAATTTGATAAAACGTTCCTCTGTTCTTGGCGCTGTGACTTATGTGATTTTATTTATTCTACATATCACTACCAATATCAATGTGTGGACACATATAATACTTACAGCGATTGCAGGCGTATTCACAGGCGTTGGAAATATGATGCAGTGGGGACTTGTAGGTACAGCCATAGACTACAATGAACGTATCTTAGGAAAGCGTACAGAAGGTACTATTTACGGAACGTTTAATATGATTCGTCGACTTGGTCAGGCGATTGGCTCATCTGGTGGTGTAGCACTATTAGGTGTCATTGGTTACAATGTAGCATTATCTAATATGGGTATGCCACAAAGTCCGACTACAATTTTAGGTATTAAAGTACTTTGCATTTTAGCTCCAGCAGTTTCTGCAATGGGAAGTTGGGCAGCATTTCGATTTGTTTGGAATATAAGTGATAAAAATGAGACGTCTTGTGCAAACTAATGGAAAACTTAGGATGCACAGGAGGCATATATGAAATCATTGTGGAGTAAAACCGTACAGTTGCCAGAGAGGGAAACTCTTAAAGAAGATTTAAGAGTGGAAAATGTGGTGATTGGAGCTGGCATCGTAGGCATATTAATCGCTTACTTTTTACAGGAAAAGGGGCAGGATGTGGTTGTTCTTGAGGCAAAAGAAATTGCTAGTGGTCAGACAAAAAATACGACTGCAAAGATTACGAGCCAGCATGGTCTTGTTTATGATGATTTAATAAAAAATACTGGAATAGAAAGAGCGACGGGGTACGCCCAGGCAAATGAAAAAGCCATCCAGTTATATAAAGAGATTATTACAAAAGAAGGAATTGCTTGTCATTTTGAGGAGCATCCTTCTTTTTTATATTCACAGAAAGAGGATGGCGTTGCAAAACTGAAAAAAGAGGTTAAGGCAGCGCAGACATTGGGTATACATGCGGAATATGTAAGAGGAGATAAAGTAGAAGAACTACCATTTGGAGTTATGGGTGCTGTGAAGTTTGAGAATCAAGCGCAGTTTCATCCGCTTGAGTTTATCCAGAAGCTTTCAGAAAAACTGACGATTTATGAACATACGAATGTGTTGGAGGTGGATGAACATTTTGTGATTACGGATAAGCATGTGGTTGTGGCAGACAACGTGATATTTGCTACGCACTTTCCATTTCCAATTGTTCCAGGATATTATTTTATGCGTCAGCATCAGAGTAGAAGTTATGCCATTGCGATAGAAGGAAAGGATGTGCCAACGGCATTTGAGGGAATGTATTTTGGCATCGATAGGGATGGTTTGTCATTTCGAAGTATGGATGACAAGCTGATTATTGGAGGAAGTTCACATCGTACTGGAAAGCCATTTCAAGCTGATGCAAAACGAAAAGAGGATAAATATCCAGGGGCTTTTTGTTATCTGCGTAAGCAGATAAAAAGATATTATCCAGAGTCAAAAGAGGCTGCACATTGGGCTGCACAGGATTGCATGCCTCATGATGGGATTCCGTTTATTGGGCAATTTTCTATAAAACATGATAATTGGTATGTGGCGACAGGTTTTCAAAAATGGGGAATGACTACAGCGATGGTAGCGGCTATGATTATTAGTGATGATATCGCGGGGATAGAGAACCCATATGCGCATACCTTCTCGCCACAACGTTTTTTGATAAGGGCAGGATACAAAAAGTTTTTAATTGATATATGGGAAAGTATGCTTGGACTATCTAATGGCTTGTTTGCGAAAAGAGAACTAAGATGCCGTCATATGGGATGTGCATTACACTGGAATGAGGAGGAACAGAGTTATGATTGTTCTTGTCATGGTTCTCGATATTCGAAGGATGGAAATGTGTTAGATGAGCCAGCGCAGATGGATTTAAAAACAAATAAATCGCGTAAAACCTTATAGGCAAAAGCAGTTTCTTATGTTAAAATAGAGTATTATTAGGGGGAGTCTACCCTATGGGCAGACTATAATGTATTGGGGGATATTTATATGTACGTACTATTCTTACTAGCATGGATTATTTTTAACGGCAATATTACGTTAGAAATTCTGATTTTTGGCGTAATTATTGCTGCTGTAATGCTGGCATTTATGTGCAAATTCATGGATTACAGTTTGCGCAAAGAAGCTAACGTTTATAAAAAATCCATCTGGTTTCTTGCATATGCAGTTTTGTTGATTCGTGAAATCGTCAAAGCAAATCTTGCAATTATTCCAAAAATTTTAACAGTTGAAGAAGAGATGGATCCTGTTATTGTGAAATTCCGTACAAGTTTAAAATCGGATTTCACAAGAATGTTATTGGCAAATTCCATTACACTCACTCCTGGTACGATTACAGTTTCTCTAGAGGAGGATGAGTATACAATCCATTGTCTTGATGCGAGTTTGACAGATGGACTAGAAGACTCGGATATCGAAAAGGCATTAAAGAAATTGGATGAGGAGGAATAGACAGATGGCATTAGCACAGCAGTTTGAGTGGATATTTCATATTGTATTAATTATATTAGCAGTAATGCTATTGCTCTGTTTGATTCGTGCAGTAATCGGACCTAGAATTGCAGACCGTTTGGTTTCCGTGAATATGATGGGAACAATGATTATGTGTATTATTGTTATCCTTGGGATAATTTTAGAAGAAGGATATTTGGCAGACATTGCACTTATTTATGCAATGATTAGTTTCCTCGCAGTAGTTGTTCTTACAAAGGTATATACCGGTGTGTACCTACAACAGAAGGACATAAAAGAAAAAGAGAAAAAGGAGGAGGACTAATATGGAATGGATTCGTTTTATTATAGGAGTTGCATTCATTGTTATGGGGCTTCTCGTATTTGTAATTCAGTTAATAGGCGTATTTAAATTTAAATACATATTAAATCGTATGCATGCAGCAGGTATGGGAGATACCATGGGAATTTCGCTGTGTTTGTTTGGAACTATGTTTATTTTTGGTTGGGGATTTACTTCTTTAAAAATTGCACTCATAGTAGCATTTTTATGGCTGGCATCTCCGGTGGCATCTCATTTGATTTCTCGTTTAGAAGTGACAACGAACGAGGAGCTTGAGAAATATTGCAGAATAGAAAAAGAAGAGGAGGAGGCATAAATGTTAAAGATTTTTGAAGCCATTTTATTGTTAGGCTTGGTAGCATGTGCAATTGCAGTAAGCTTCTCCAAAAAACTTTTAAATTCAATTTTGATATTCATGTCCTACAGCTTAATGATGTCAGTAATCTGGCTTCTTTTAGAATCGCCGGATTTAGCGATTACGGAAGCGGCTGTTGGCGCTGGTGTTACTAGTTTGTTGTTTTTTATAACTTTGAAGAAAATTCATGCTATAGAGGAGGAAAAGAAGAATGAGTAAACGTATTCCTCAGGATGAATTGAATAAAAAGAAATCGTATTTGTTTAAGCAATGGATGAAAGGTGAGATTGATCAGTATGTGGGCCTCGTTGAAATAAAACGTCATGATGAAGTAAGCGTTAGTGACAACGAAGTAAAAAAACACAAACAGGATCAACAGAAACTCTTTGCAGATATCTATGACCAGGAGCATAACTGGGTATATAAAGGATTCTTACGGTTTTATAAATTGGCAGCAATCATTTGCTGTATCGCATTGATAGTTATGTTAATCGTGGCCGTATCTTACCTTCCACCGGTTGGTGATCCAACAAATCCTGCCCACAATGAAGTGGTGGAAAAATACATCGAAGATGGTATGCAGGATACAGGTGCGGTGAATATTGTTGCGGGGATGATTTTAGACTATCGTGCATTCGATACTTTTGGTGAGGCAAACGTACTGTTTATTTCTACCGTAGTTGTAATGCTCTTAATGCGTGATGATAAACGAAA
>JAZURS010000094.1:0-1726 GCA_045606325.1 Agathobacter sp. | reverse complement strand
ACTAAGAGGCTTACGGTTTTCTGTACCTGCAAAGATAACGTCCTGCATAGAAGAACCACGAAGCTGCTTTGTACTCTGTTCACCAAGTACCCAGCGAACTGCATCCGCTACATTACTCTTACCACTACCATTTGGTCCTACGATCCCCGTAATACCATTGTGGAAATCAAATACAATTTTATTGGCAAAGGATTTAAATCCCTGTACCTCTAAACTTTTTAAATACATTCTTTACTCTCCTAATAATGTAGGCTTTAAGAGAAGCAGTGCCTGATATGCCGCTTCCTGTTCTGCCGACTTCTTTGTATGTCCTTTTCCTGTACTAATCTCTTTATTTCCAATCAGCACGCCCACTTCAAATATCTTCTCGTGGTCAGGACCTGATTCACTTAATAGAACATAAGTCAATTGCTCATGTTCCCCCTGCACTACTTCCTGCAGGATAGTCTTGCTATCATAAAAGAGGTGTTTATGCTCGATATCTGTCATAATAAACTTCAGAACAAACTCTTTTGCATTAGCAAAACCACCATCCAAATAAATGGCACCTATCACAGCTTCTAAAGCATCTGATAATACAGATTTTCTCTTTCGTCCACCTGTATGATCTTCACCTTTTCCTAAAAACAGAAACTCTCCCAACTGTATCTCTTCTGTACAAGTTGCTAATGTTGGTTCACAAACAATACTTGCACGCAGTTTTGTCAACTGGCCTTCTGTAAGATTAGGATAATTTTGATACAAAAACTCACTTGAAATCACTTCAAGTACTGCATCGCCCAAAAATTCCAGACGCTCGTTATCTGAAAGTTTTTTCAAATGTTTTTCATTCGCATATGAACTGTGTGTCAATGCCTGTTTCAGAAGTTGTTCATTTTTGAAAGTATATCCAATCAGTTTCTGGAACTTCTTCAAATCTGACATTCCCTATTCCTCCTGTCATACAACGCAAAATAGACTGCCGCAGTCCCCTGCGACAGTCAGTGGTTTTCTTTTAAATTAACCAGCGATAACTTTCTTAATCTGTTCTACAGCATCACCAACTGTAACAATTTTTTCTGCTTCTTCATTTGGAATTTCAATTTCGAATTCCTCTTCAACGCCCATGATAATCTGGAATACGTCTAATGAATCTGCACCAAGGTCATCACCAAATGTGCTTTCCATTGTAATAGAATCTTCTTCTACATTTAATACTTCTGCAATGATTTTTTTGATTTTTTCGAATTCCATAGTTTTTCTCCTTTTTTTACTCTTCTTCTGCTGCAGTTTCTACCATAAGAAATTGTTTGATCTTTCCATTGATATCCTGCTGTTTAAATGTAACACACTGATTAATCGATGTGGTAATCTCCATAGCTTTGGAATTTCCATGCGCTTTTACTACTAATCCATTCAATCCTAGAAGTGGAGCTCCGCCATATTTCGCAGCATCAAAGTCTTTTAAGGTTTCTTTTAATGCTGGCAAAGCAAGCAATGCACCAATCTTACTCTTTAGTGTGCTCATAAGCCCTGTCTTTACGATACCAATAAGTGTAGAAGCTAAACCTTCATAAAGTTTTAAGATAACGTTACCAACAAAGGCTTCACATACGATGACATCTGCACCGCCATGTGGAATTTCTCTGGCTTCAATACAGCCGATGAAGTTGATGCCTTCACATTCGTGAAGTAATGGAATGGTCTCTTTTACAAGAGCATTTCCTTTTTCTTCCTCAGCACCAAT
>JAZURS010000093.1:0-11739 GCA_045606325.1 Agathobacter sp. | reverse complement strand
CATATGCATGCTCCCCTTTTAAATGCGCTGCATACAAAGAGATTCCTTTCGCCTGAAGCTCTTTCATCGTATCTTCTAAATCCTCGGTTACGAAGAATGGCACTCGGTAAATACTTCCCATGGTGGATCGAATCGTTTTAGGATTGAACAAATCCACTGTAGTTCTGTTCATGATAATTCCTGTCACACCTGCACCTTCACCTGTACGAACCATCGTCCCTAAATTACCTGGATCCTGAATACTTTCCAAAATCAAAAGATGTGTTCTATTCCCATTCAATAGTTGCTCTAGGCTATACTCTGGCATTCCTACCACCGCCATAATCCCCTGTGGAGTCTGTGTATCAGAAACACTCTTAAATACGTTATCTGCTACAATTTCATAGATAGCGTTAGCTTTTTCACATTTATTTTTTAACTCAACTAATAGTGAGTAGTTTTCTGCGTTATTCTCAAAAGACTCTGCTACATAAACTGCCCTCAAGGTTTCTACTGGTGCTTCCACAACCATTCGTGGACCTTCTACGACAAAAGACTTTGTGTTTTTTCTCTCTTTACTCTTTTTCAACAGCAAACTAACCTGCTTCATTTGTTGGTTACTTGTACTAGTAATCATATTCTCTCCTCAAAAAAAGGCTGCCTTAGACAGCCCTTTTCATTATACTAAGCTCTTAGAAATATAATTCATGTAATCTGGAATTTCTTTAGTCATTGCCAAAGCTTCGTCAATATCATAGTCGCAAAATTCCCCATTCTTGTATGCAACAACACGATTAGACTTGCCTTCGCAGAGAAGGTCTACTGCCATCGCCCCCATAACCGAAGCGTATACACGGTCCTTACAGGTAGGCACACCACCACGCTGCATGTAGCCCAAGATAGAAGCACGGGTTTCCATACCTGTTGCAGCCTCAATACGTTTCGCCATCGATGCAGAATGTCCGATACCTTCAGCATTGATAATAATGTGATGCTGTTTTCCCTTTTTACGATTTTCAATTACATGATTGATAATATCCTGCTCATTATGTGTGTACTTCTCTGGCAAAAGGATATCCTCTGCACCACAGGCGATACCACACCATAGAGCAATATAGCCTGCATGACGTCCCATAACCTCGATAATAGTACATCTATCGTGGGATTTAGAAGTATCACGAATCTTATCGATTGCTTCCATCGCTGTATTAATCGCAGTATCAAAACCAATGGTGTAATCGGTACATGCAATATCCAAATCGATAGTTCCTGGTACACCTACCGTATTGATACCCTGCTTCGCCAATGCCTGTGCACCACGGAAAGAGCCGTCACCACCGATTACAACAAGTGCATCAATACCATGTCTACGGCAGATTTCAGCAGCCATTTTTTGAATGTCTGGGTCTACAAATTCGGTACAACGTGCAGTCTGAAGTTTTGTACCACCACGTGCAATCGTTTCAGATACATCAGCAGCGTTCATATCAAAAATATCTTCATTAAGAATTCCTGCAAATCCTCTGGAAATACCTTTTACCTTTTTACCCTTAAACAGCGCTTCACGTACTACTGCACGCATTGCCGCATTCATTCCAGGAGAATCTCCACCACTTGTCAAAACACCAATTGTTTCTACTTGTTTACCCATGATTTCACCCCTCTTATTCAATACTTTTTTCTACTACTTTTACATTTTTCTCACCTAGGAAATTAGTGAGCACCTGTAAAAGTTCTTCGTTTACTCCAACCGTTCTATTTTTACCTAGCCGTTTAATTGCTTTTGGATTCGCGACATAAATCACTACTTCATCACTTCCGTCAGAATCATATAAAATATCCATGAGCACTTTTTCTTTTTCCTTGTACTCTTCCATCGTAGCAAACTGGAACCACAGTTCACACCCCGTTTCATCAAATGGAACGATACGTTCACAGATAATCTTTCCATCTTTATCATCTTCTACTGAAGCACGACCTACAACAAACACTTTCTCATCCGTATTAAGGTAACGCTGATATTTTTCGTAATCTCGTGGGAAAATGATAATCTCAACTGTTCCGGTCAAGTCTTCAATCGTGATATATGCCATTGCTTTATTATTACGGGTGAAAGTCACCTTCTTTTCAGCAATCAAACCACCTACGATAACATGCTGGTTATCCTGTATCTTAACCTGATTTTCAGTGCCTGTTTTCATGGCATCCAAATTGCCTTCCTCTGCCTCTCTTAAAGCAAAGTCTGATGCTACCGCATTGATATTCTTTCGTATCTTTTCTGTATATTCCTCAAGTGGATGTCCACTCAGATAAATACCCAGTACCTCTTTTTCAAAGCCAAGTAGCATTTCCTTAGGAAACTCCCCTACATCTGGATACTGGATTTCATAATCTGATTTTTCTTCTTCGGAAGCAAAATCAAAGAGTGACATCTGTCCAGCAACAGAAGATTTTTTCTTTGAAGTTACCTGGTCAATCATCGCCGCATACACAAAAGTCATCTGCTTACGTGTACCATCCAAACTGTCGCAGGCACCTGCTTTAATTAAGTTTTCGACAGCACGTTTATTAACTTCTCGTTCCGCTACTCGCTCTATGAAATCCTGTAAAGTACGGTATGGTCCACCAATCTTTCTTTCTTCGATAATCCTGTCTATCACAGGACGACCAAGGCTCTTAATCGCATACAGACCATATCTTACATTTGGTCCTTCTGCTGTAAATTCACCCCAACCAGAATTAATATCAGGAGGGAGCACATCAATATTCATTTCCTTACAGTGATTTAAATATTCAGCTGCTTTTGCTGAGTTATCAATAACCGAAGTCATAAGTGCAGCCATAAATTCCACTGGGTAATAATATTTGAGCCAAGCTGTCTGCACACTGATAACAGCATAAGCTGCAGCATGTGATTTATTAAACGCATACTTCGCAAAGTCTACCATGGAATCGTAGATACTGTTGGCAGCTTTTTCCGAAATACCATTTGCTACGCAGCCTTTGATTCCCTGTTCTTCATTACCATATACAAAGTTTTTACGCTCCGCATCAATGACATACTGTTTCTTTTTACTCATGGCACGGCGAATATTATCCGCCTGTCCCATCGTATATCCCGCAAGTTTTTGTACAATCTGCATTACCTGCTCCTGGTATACGATACAACCATAAGTAGGTTCCAAAATACTTTCTAATTCAGGTGTCACATAAGTAATAGACTCCTGATTATTCTTTCCACGGATATAATCTGGAATAAAGTCCATTGGACCTGGGCGATACAAAGAAATACCGGCTACAATATCTTCAAAACTCTGCGGTTTTAATTCTCGCATGAAGTTTTGCATACCACCAGATTCTAGCTGGAACACACCTTCTGTCTTTCCAGTTCCGATAAAATCCAATACCGCTTTATCGTTAAAATCGATGTGATCGATATCTACATCAATTCCCTTTGACTTCTTGATATTCTTTACTGCATCTTTCAGTACTGTAAGCGTACGAAGTCCGAGGAAATCCATCTTAAGTAACCCTAATTCCTCGAGCTGAACCATATTATACTCTGCAGTAGGAGTACCATCACTGGCACGTCCCAAAGGCACATAGTCACTTGCCACACCAGGGTAGATAACCACACCTGCAGCGTGAACAGACACATGGTTAGGAAGCCCTTCTAGCTTCTTTGCCATATCGATTAAATCACGCATAGAACGGTCCCCTTCATAAACGGAGCGCAGTTCAGGATTCATCTGAATCGCTTTATCTATGGTAATATTTAATTCCATTGGCACCATCTTTGCCAATTTATCCATGTCTGCATATGGGAAATCCAAAGCCTTACCTACCGCCTTGATAACTCCACGTGCAGCCATTGTACCAAAGGTTGTAATCTGTGTTACAGAATCCTTGCCGTACTTCTCTGTTACATATTCAATTGCACGGTAACGCTCTGCGTATTCAAAGTCCACGTCAATATCTGGCATGGATACACGTTCTGGATTAAGAAAACGTTCGAACAGCAGATTATATTTTACAGGATCTACGTTGGTAATACCTGTACAATAACATACGCGGCTACCTGCTGCTGAACCACGACCTGGTCCTACCCAACAGTCATGATTTCTACACCAATTGATGTAGTCCCAAACGATAAGGATATATTCCACAAAGCCCATCTTTTCGATGATGCCCAATTCGTACTCCATATCCGCGTATATCTGTTTTCTATCTTCATCCGTATATTCTGGATTATTTTCGTATTTCTCTTTAAAACCTTCGTCACAGATGTGTACCAAAAACTCTTTTGCACTGGCAAACCCTTCTGGTACCTCATATTTTGGAATCTTATAATTACCAAACTCCAGCTCTACGTGACAACGGTCTGCAATCTTCTGTGTGTTATAAATTGCCTGAAGAGCATATGGGAAAAGCTTAGACATTTCCTCTTCACTCTTTACAAAGTACTGCCCACCATCATAACGCATACGATCTTCATCGGATACTTTTTTACCTGTCTGAATACAAAGAAGCACGTCATGAGACTCCACGTCCTCTTCATAGGTATAGTGAATATCATTCGTACATACCAGCTCGATTCCTGTCTCCTGACTCATACGAAGCAAATCATTATTTACGCGTTTCTGGTCTGCAATACCATGATCCTGTAATTCCAAAAAGAAATTCTCTGGACCAAAACAATCTCTATACTTAAGCGCTGTCTTTTTTGCTTCTTCATAGAAACCACGAACAAGATAGCGTGGAATCTCTCCTGCCAAACATGCGGACAACGCAATAAGACCTTCATGGTACTTCTCCAAAGTTTCAAAGTCCACACGAGGTCTATAATAATATCCGTCTGTAAATCCAATCGATACGATTTTCATCAGGTTTTCATAACCTTTATTATTTTCAGCCAGCAGTACCAAATGGTAATATTTGTCATCTCCATGGCTGATTTCACGGTCGAATCTACTATTTGGTGCTACATAGATTTCACATCCGATAATAGGGTTAATCCCTGCATCTTTTGCCGCCTTATAAAAATCTACAACTCCATACATAACACCGTGGTCTGTAATCGCTGCAGCATTCATGCCCAGTTCCTTCACACGGTTGACGTAATTCTTTATTTTATTTGAACCATCTAATAAACTATACTCGGTATGAGTATGTAAATGTGCAAAAGCCATAGGTGGCTCCTTTCTATTCTGTCATACGAAGCGCTCTCGCGAACACCTCCGATGGATTTTGTTTGATATAATCCTTGGACTCTATCAGTCCTACTTTCATCTTCGCCATACGAAGATAAATACTGTTTCGCTCGTCTTTACTTGAACGCACATCTACGGTGGTAGCAATCAATGCTTTCCCATAACTGCCGCCCAGCCGTTTTGCCATGGAATATATTTCATATACCGTCTCTTTTTCAATCGGGCGCATCTTGCAGGAAATGAAAATCGGCTGGGAATTTTTCATCACAACAACATCGATTTCGTTATCTCTACTTTCGCAGATATCACGTTTGTTCCAGTCAATATCCACTCCCATGTATACTTCATCAAAGCACTGCTTCGCCTGAATATAAATATACATTTCCAACCAAATGCCTGATACGGTCATATATTCTTTGTCTGCTTCTGATGCAAAACGATACCTATCTTCACCTATCTTTTTGGCAAAGCCCTTATCCAAAAAGGCATCCAATATAAATTGGCAGTCCTTGTCACTCTGACTTTTTCCCATAGAAAATTCCATAACTCCTCTTGCAGAAAATCCATGAGTCATATGAGTAAAAAACTTGTCCCATTTCTTCTCGTTAGAAAAAATCAGTTTAGCCATGGAAAGGATACGTTCAAAATCTTTTTCTTCTGGTGTGTGGCGTGAAGATGACATATATTTTCCACCAATTGCGCAAAGATAATCTTCCAAGGTCACATGCGCTATCTGTGCCATACGTTCCATTGTAAGTACATTTCTCACCTGATTTGAAAAAAAGTCCACATACGTAGCTGTCAGATCATATTCTTTGGCAATCATAAGACCACAGGCGGTCATAAGCTCGGAGCCCCCTGTGATATCTATTTGAATCCCTTGATTTTGAAAAATCTTAACTAAGGTTCTCAGTTCTCCTGTTATCTCTTCCATGGAAAGCATATTGGTACGCTCATACTGAATCTCCAATTTAGGCAGACGTGCCTTTAACGCCTCTGCAACTTCTTTTCTATTGTTTTCACTCACCTCACGAGTATCATACAAGAATACCACTCGTTCTGGTTTCATAGAAAACGCTGGCACCAGCGCCCCTACTACATTTTTATCAAAAAACTGAATCTGAACCATATATGCCTCTTATAAACTCTATTAATAATATATTTTACCACGAAACAGCCTAGATTTAAACACAAAATAAAGGCTGTCACAAATTATTTTGCGACAGCCTTTAGCATCATTCGTGTGAAATTATAGTACGATAAATGCACAGTTTGTAGTTGGAATTTCTACAGTTCCTGTTACTTTCACTGGATCTAATGCTGGGAGCACATCTCCTTCACCAAGTGCTAAAACTTTACCATTTAAAGTCATGTTACGCGCACGTAGTCCTGTTTCACCAGCAAGCACGTATACATCTGCTTCTTTTGGAAGTTCTACTGAGATTGCTTCATTTGTATTGTTTACAACGAGGTAAGCAACACCGTCTTTGCCATCTTTACGTGAGTGAGCATAGATTCTTGCACCGTCTGCAACCTCACTAGCATCAAGTGCTGTAGTACCCATAATACGGTTCCAAAGTAATACTGCAAAGTAGTTTGGTCTTGGAACAAATGTACCATGTTTGAGGAATCCATAGTCTGAAGATGCTAATGTGTTATGGAAAATTACACCATCTGTAACAGTTGTAAATTCACCTAATTCATTTAATGTACGTGGAACATCTGCATATGTAGAAGCCCATGTATTTCCACCACAACCAGCGTCCCCAGATTCAGTTACCCACATCTGTCCACCTGGAACATATTTATCACGTTTTGGAACGTAAGCTTTTGCACAGTGAGCAGCAATTCCTAAATACTGTTCTGTAAGAATTGCTTCATATGGCCAGTGACCTCCCATAGCAGCACCACGTTCTGATACGCCATTGTAGTAGTGGTAACTGAATACGTCCATTTTAGATTTGTATTCGCCTAATAAAGCTTCTGTGGTTACGATGTCATAGCCTGCTGCCATTCCACCGCCAGCACCATCCATACCAGCACCGAACATATCAATGTCACCTACTGTACAAGGACCAACGAATAAGCAATCTGGATAATTTTCTTTTAACCAAGCACCAAATGCATCATGGTCACGAGCGTGATCTGCTGCTGTATAGCCTACTGGCAAACCAGAAAGCGCGATAAGGTTTGGTTCATTTGTAAATTCAGCTGCTGAAACTGGTACACCATATTCAATACTATAATCCATAAGCATCTTAGCCTGTGTAGTATCCCATGGTTCATCCTTACTATGATTACCTGGGCAGTTTGCAAAAGAAACTAATAATTTACCATCTACTGCTTTTACAAAGTCAAGTAAGTTGGTCCACTGTTCTTTTGTAAGAACGTTCTGATAGCCTTCTGGAACAGTTCCATCTGCATATTTTCCTTCGAAATCATAGTATGTCTTGTTTGCCCATGTACCAGATACACGAACCCAAGCTGTACCAAGCTCTTTTGCAAGTTTGATAAGTCTAGTATTTGTAGTATCAATTGGATCATACCACTGCTGCAAGTTTCCCATATTTGTCCAGTCTTTAATTTCTGGAAATGCTTCTGTACCATCTACCTGTGCTTCTGTGTAAGCCTTCCAGAAAGTCCCCCCCGTTACTTCTGTCATTTCCACGTTGTAAGATACAAGACGTGGATCAACCTGACGAAGTTCATTTAACTCTGTTTTAAGTGTAACAAATTTTCCCATTGGTTTGCCCCCCTATTTTCTCAAATTTTTTGCAATTTAATTATACACCTAATCCCATGCAAATGAAAGCCAAAAGCAAAAGATGTACTGGGTAAAAGGCGTAAAATACATATTTTATATCTTTACCACGTGTGCCGTCATACCTCATCAGCGGATACAGCATAATAAGCGCCAAAATCTCTATACTTCCCTCCAAAACAGACAACGCAAGAACTGACAAGGCAAACGCCATTTCTCTTTGACTGCGGAACAAATACAGAATAAGAATAGCAACAATTCCACCGAATCCATAATCACTGTGAAGAACCATCTCTGCAAATCCGCCAAGTCCCGCTACTATTACAAGTCCTATGCTTCCCACTAGAATTGTTCCTAATGTAGCTTCCCACTGCTTCTCCTGCCAGAATTCATAGAATTTCTCCACATAAGAAATCGCCCAAATCGTTAGTAAGCCCAACAATAGAGTGAAGAACACATTACTATATTCCATCGTCCACCACTCACCCTCAAGTGACAAATCGAATGGAATCTCTGAAATCAATGCAAAAAGTGCTAGACGTCCTGCATATTTCGCTACATTTCTAGTATGCAAAAATCCTTCTACTAAAAGAAAGCAGTAGATTGGAAATGCCATGCGTCCAATGTAACGCATGATTTCATATACGGCATATACCGCATCTTGATTTTGTGCTACCCACACGATAAGTTTGTCTGCCATCTTATCCGATAACTGCATACTTGCAGTAATCTGATAAGATGCCAAATATATACGCCAAATCACGACTGCCGCGGTATGGTCGATTAACATCGTAACAAGGGCTATCATCTTTAAATGATAGCCCGAAAATCTTTTATTTCCTAACATATTACAATACGAAGAATGTGCATCCACCAGGAGCCACTTCTACTGTTCCTTCCATTGTTACTCCAGTTAATTCTGGAATTTCGTCATTTTCACCTAGCACTAATTCTTTGCCATTTAAAAGCATTGTGCGTGAACGCATCTTTCCGTTTCCAGTAAGTGCATAAACTTCTGCTGCTTTTGGTAATTCTATTGTAGTTGTCTCATCCCAAGAAGAGTTGATTACGAGATAAGCCACACCTTCTTTACCATCTTTACGAGAATGAGCATATACATGTGCACCTGGACGAATTGCTTCACCCGTTGCAAGTACAGTATCACCCATAAGTTTCTTCCAAAGAAGAACTGCAAAGTAACTTGGACGTGGTACAAAAGTACCATGTTTGAGCCATCCGTAGTCAGATGATGCTAAAGTGTTATGGAAAATTACACCATTTGTAATAGTTGCAAAATGGCCGATTTCATTTAATGTACGTGGTACTTCTAAATATGTAGATGCCCATGTATGTCCACCTGCACCTGCATCACCAGATTCAGTTACCCACATTTCTCCGCCTGGACAATATTTATCTCTGTATGAAGTGAAGCATGTAGCAGTAAATCCTGCCATACCTAAATATTCTTCACTCATTGCGCCTTCTGCTGGAGTAAATGCTGATGGCATCATTGCAGCCATACGTTCAGATACACCATTGTAGTAATGATAACTGAATACATCTAATTTTTCTGTACAACCATCCATAAGATCTGCTGTAGAACAATAAGGTAATGCCTCTGCGATACCTGCAGATGCTCCACCATCTTTTGCCCATGGATGTTTATTTCCGTTTGCATCAACCTGCATTGCATTAGGGTCTGTATCACTTGGACCTACGATTAAACATTCTGGATAATTTTCACGTACCCATTTATGGAAAATATCCTGGTCACGACGGAAGTCTGCTGGTGTATAATCCTTAGGAAAACCTGTATTCTGAAGCATGTTTGGTTCATTTACAAATTCTACTGCCTCAATTGGTACACCATATTCTTTACTTAAGTCAAAGATTAATTTTGCCTGACTTGGATTCCATGGCTCATCATGAGTGTGTAAGCCATCACAGTTTGCAACAGAGATTTTTAATTTTCCATCTACTGCTTTTACAAAGTCAAGTAAGTTAATCCACTGTTCTTTCTTTAATACGTTCTGATATCCTTCTGGAGCTGTTCCTGCTGGATATTCATCTGCAAAATCATAGTATGTCTTCGTAGCCCATGTACCTGAAACACGTACCCAGCAACTACCTAATTCTTTTGCCAATTTACGTAGACGAGGATTTGTAGTATCAATTGGATCATACCACTGATGCATAGCTGCAAGAGGGTTTCCACCTTTACTAAAATCTGGTGGTGGAACCTGTTCTGTTCCATCAATCTGTGCGTCTGTATACGCTTTCCAAAATGTTCCCCCTGTAACCTCTGTCATTTCTACGTTGTAAGAAACAAGACGTGGATTCACATCACGAATCTTATCGAGGTTGTTACTTAATTTTACAAATTCTCCCATTGTTTTTCTTCTCCTTTTCTAAAACCTAATTATAAATTGCACACTCGCAATAGTAACTTTATTCTATCAAATAAAACCCAATTTTGATAGCGTTTTATAAAATTTTCTTCAGAAATGCTGGTACATCTGAAATCTTATAAAACTCTTTTATAAAGTGTAAAACAAACTCTATCTTTGGCGCTGCAGAAGCAGCCTGTTTTCTCGCTTCTTCTTCATCTACACCAGCTCCCATATTCAAATAAAACTGAATAGCATCGTCACGACGAGCCTTTCCTTTCGGATCCCACCATTCTTCTTTTGTATATGGGATGCCTGCCTTTTCCAAAAGTTTTATCTTTTCTCTTACTCGTTCTTTGAAAGATTCATAATCTGTGTGCTCTTCTCCATTTGCGCGTTCTGCGAGTGCAAATACTCTAGGAAAAATGTGCTCACAAAGTTTCTGTTCGTTATCGATATGTTCTGTCCACGCGCAGACCTCGAACCCTATGAGCCCATCTTCTCTTGGAACTTCGTGTTTATATAAATGTGGCTGAAACTCATACACTTTCTTCAAAGGAATCATGCTGTGTGGATAGTCTAAATATAATTCAAACATATCTGAATAAATCCATTTGCCACCCTTTTGCACAAACGCTTTCATTTCTTTTGCGTAATCAATCGTCCAATACTGAATCACCACATCATCTGGAATATCGTTCGCTAAAAGTGCATCATTCCAACAAATTGGTGTTTTCCCATATTTCCTTAGAATTTCACAAACCCTCTTTGTAAAGTGTCCCTGCAAATCTTCATAGCTAGTTAATCCTAGTTCTTTCATTTTCGCATTGCAATGTGGACACTCTTTCCATTCATCCTTCGGTGCTTCATCTCCACCAATATGGAAATATTGAGAATCAAAAAGTGGAATAATTTCATCTAACAATTCTTCTACAAAAGTATACGTTTCTTCCTTTCCCGCACAGAGAATTGTCTTGTATACACCACGTGCTTTTGCAAGCGTTACCGGTTCCCCTTTACAACTATACTCTGGAAAAGCAGATAAAAGAGCAAGGTTATGTCCTGGCATATCGATTTCTGGAACCACCTCAATGCCACGCTCTTTCGCATAGGCAATGATTTCTCGAATCTCGTCCTGTGTATAATATTCTCCACTACATTCATGCAATCTTGGAAACTTCTTGCTCTCGATACGCCATCCATGATCGTCGGAAAGGTGCCAGTGTAAGACATTCATATTTCCATACGAAATACCCTCAATTACTTTCTTTACAGTTTCTACAGAAAAGAAATGACGTGCACAGTCCAAATGTAAACTTCTGTAATTATATCTTTCTCCCATAAGCCCTCCAATTATTAGATGAACTGTCTTTATTTTAGCATAGCTACACCCTTTTGTAAC
>JAZURS010000092.1:0-8729 GCA_045606325.1 Agathobacter sp. | reverse complement strand
GACGCAGAATTCATGGGTGGCAGACACCAGATGCGTGTAGATATGATTTCAGATTTAGAAGCCTAGGTTTTTTTCTGTAAAATCAAGGAAAAAAGCATTGAAATATGGGCTGTTTTATAGTAGAATAGTCGAAGAATTGTGGAAACACAAAATTTAAGGAGAAAGATCGAATGGTAACAGCAGGCGATTTTAAAAATGGTATTACATTAGAATACGATGGAAATATCTGTCAGATTATTGAATTTCAGCATGTTAAACCTGGTAAAGGTGCAGCATTCGTTAGAACAAAATTACGTAACATCATCAGTGGCGGTATTGTAGAAACATCTTTCCGTCCAACAGAAAAATTCCCATTAGCTCGTATCGATAGAAAAGATATGCAGTATTTATATGGTGATGATGATTTCTACAACTTTATGGATGTAGAAACATATGATCAGATTAGCTTAACAAGAGAATCTGTAGGTGATGCTCTTAAATTCGTTAAAGAAAACGAAATGTGTAAAGTATGTTCACACAATGGTAACGTTTTCGCAGTAGAACCACCATTATTTGTTGAATTAGAAATCACAGATACAGAACCAGGCTTCAAAGGCGATACAGCAACAGGTGCTACAAAACCAGCTATCGTTGAAACTGGTGCGAAAGTTATGGTTCCATTATTCGTAGAAATCGGAAACGTAATCAAAATTGATACTAGAACAGGTGAATATTTATCACGTGTCTAAGCCGAGTAGAAGGAAAAATAATGAACGGTATACAAGCTTGCTTGTTATACCGTTCTTTTATTTTGACTGATATTGGGCGCTCACGCCCAAAGCGAGCGTCTTAGCTGTGAAACAGCGAAAAAGAACACGAAGTGTTCGACGCGAGCCTACTCGGCTTATATTAGGCTTGAGCTGCTTGACTAGACGCACTTCATTTTTACCACCACAAACAACTCCACCGTCACCACGACAGCTGCTACAATCATCGAAATAATATACGCATACATCCCATACACTGGCACAAGAAACCAAATAGCCAGTACTCTTATTACACATCCCGAAAGATTGCACGCCAGTGTAAGCGAAGCATACCCCAAGCCGTTCACAATACTGCTTAAAAGACTTGAGGTATACATAAATGGACAGAGAATGCTTAAGATTCTTATGTAAAAGCCAGCTAAAGTATTATCAAACACGTATGTTCCAAACCAATCCGAAGTTAATAAGAAGATAAATGTACACAGGGAGCCAAGTGAAATACCACAGCATAAGGCTCCTTTTATAGTGTCTAAAACTTCACAGATATTTCCACACGCTTTTGTTTCAGAAATGCGTGGAAGCAGCAATACAGACAGAGAATTCGTAATGGCAGAAGGAAAAAAGATAACAGAAAGTGCCATTCCGGTAAGAATGCCAAAGTGTCCTAATGCTTCATCAGAACTATATCCGTATAACATCAATTGTTGTGGAAGTAGCAAATGTTCAAGGCTATGACTTAAAGTCATTAGCACATGATTTAGAGTTAAAGGTATCGCCATGATACCAACTGCTTTTAGCGGTGGCAGGATGGCATTGAAGTAAGCGATGCGTCGGGAGATTTTTTTTGAATCGGACTTGGTGTGGTCAAAAAGTAAATATGTGGTGATATTTACAAGTAATCCAGCCAATTCACTGATTACAAGTCCCCAAACAGCGTGAATTGGTTCTAAAGGACGTCCATCTTCCAGTAGAATCTGATAAATAATAAATGTTCCAAATACACGGACGAGTTGCTCCACAATCTGACAAATAGCAGGTGGAACTGAATTCTTTTTCCCATAATAGTAGCCATTAAAACATGCATGAATAGCAGAGGGTACAAGTGAGAAACTCATTAATTGAAGAAGTTCTGTTGTACGTACTTCTTTTAAGATTTCTGAAGCTATCCATGGTGATAACCAAAAGACAAATAATGCAAGGATGCCAGATAATATCACAGATAAGCACATTCCAGCCCCTAGATAGAGACGAGAAGTGTTTTCGGAGGCGACATATCTGGAAATAGCGGTTTGAATACCGCTCGCAGAAATTGCCAAGCACAGGGTAAAGACTGGGAAAATCAATTGATATAAACCTAGTCCACTTGCACCAATGGTGTGGGAAAGGAATATTCTATAAAAGAAGCCCAGAATTCTGCTTATGAGACCGGCGCCAGTAAGCAATATGGTGCCGAGGATGAGAGGGTGTTTTTTTATTTTAGAGAGAATAACAATACCTCCAATATGGGGCTTTATAAATAGTATATGTGGAGAGGGGAATTGTATGAACAAACGAATTTATCTAGATCATGCAGCAACAACCGATATGTTGCCCGAGGTCGCCTATGCCATGGAGCCATATTTCATCAAAAAGTATGGAAATGCATCCGCCACATATGAGTTAGGGGCAGAGGCGAAACGTGCAATTTCACTTGCAAGGGAGTCCATTTCTGCAAGCATACATGCAAAACCAAATGAGATTTATTTTACATCAGGAGGAAGTGAGGCTGATAATTGGGCAGTAAAAGGGATGGCAGGTGAAAGAAAAAAGATAGGGAAACATGTGATTACATCGAAAATAGAGCACCATGCAATACTGAATTCTTGCGAACATTTGGAGAAACTGGGATATCATGTGTCGTATTTGAATGTAGATAAAGATGGAAGTGTAAAACCAAGGGAATTAGAAAAAATGATACGAGAAGGAGAAAAAAGTAATCGCATAGAGGATAAGGTTTCTTTAATTTCTGTAATGTATGGAAATAATGAAATTGGAACACTACAGCCAATTGAGGAAATCGGCATTATGGCACGAAAATATCAGATACCATTTCATACGGATGCGGTTCAAGCGGTAGGACAAATACCAATCTCTGTGAAACGACTTCCTGTGGATATGCTAAGTGCTAGTGCACACAAGTTCCATGGACCTAAAGGTGTAGGTTTTTTGTATGTACGTGAAGGTGTAGAGATTCCTTCTTTCATCCATGGAGGAGGTCAGGAAAGTGGGAAAAGAGCTGGCACCGAAAATGTAGCTGGTATTGTAGGCATGGCAAAGGCATTGTCCATCGCAACGAAGGGAATAGATAGAAAAGTAAAAGAGATTACCAATCAGCGTAACTATTTTGTGAAACGTGTAATGCAGGAGATTCCTGAATGCAGATTAAATGGTCATAATATAAAGAGATTGCCTGGGAATGCGAATTTGTCTTTTAAAGGAGTATCAGGCACAGCGTTACTCGTTTTGCTGGAAGAAGAGGGGATATATGCATCCGCAGGCTCTGCCTGCAGTGCAGGTTCTACTAGTCTTTCGCATGTGATAAAGGCATTAGAAGTACCAAAAGAATACGCCTATGGCACCATCCGATTCACATTGGGGCATGAGACCACAAGAGAAGAACTGGATAAAACCATAAGCGTCTTAAAAAAATCTGTTCAAATTCTTCGCAAAGAAGAATAAACTGCATATTATATAGTAGGGATAAATTTTTTGATGGCTTCACCGACACCATCTTCATTGTTTGTAGTAGTAATGTAGTCTGCGATTTCTTTGATATCGTCAGAGGCATTTCCCATCGCTACACCAATCCCTGCGGCGTTAATCATAGAGTAATCATTTTCGGAATCCCCCATTGCCATGGTGTGCTCAAGGTCTGTGCCAAGATAATTGGCTAGAAATTGTAAACCTTCACGTTTGGTTATACCAGCTTTACTAATTTCGAAGTTGTTGAAACCGCCGCAAACAACAGTAAGAGCTGCATTAGCATTAAGGAATTCTAAAGTTTCTTTTTGGTAAAGGTAGGTTCCATCTGGCTGTGGATAGAAATTCAAGTTGATTTTTTGAATCTTTTGACCACAGTCACGTACATACGCTTTCAAATCTTCCACAGTAGTTCTAGTGGAAATCATATATTTTCTCAAGGATTCAGGGACATCTAAGCGTCCAATGTTTTCTCTGCATCGAATTGGTGTAAAGCCTACACCGTCCATATAGATATCGATATGGATTTCTCGAGCCAATATCCAGTCTAAAATAGGAAGAACTGTTTCGATATCCATTCCCTGTTCAAAAAGGCATTCTTTACCTTCTATTTTGTAAACAGAAGCACCATTTGTAGTAAGTGCATATTCGATTGCAGTATCTTTTATTTGTTCAAATGGAAGCCCATTAAATGGACGACCTGTAGAGATTACGATTTTTACACCCTGTGCAGTTGCGCGGTTTAATTCGGCTTTTGTAGCAGGAGTGATAATGCCTTCTGGATTAAAGAGTGTGCCATCCAGATCAAGGGCAATAAGTTTAATATCTGGCATAGTTGGTATGCTCCTTTATGTTTTATTGACATAAGTATTATATAGGAAAGTGGAACTAATGGAAAGATGGAAAATTTGGAAGCGAGAGGGGGGCGGTCTTCGCTCTGCAGATAGTAAAAAAAGAAGCTCCCCGTTGGAGCACTTGTATCAAAATTAAATAATTGACCTTGTGATACGGTGTAGCAATTGGATATGCCGTTTTTGTTACACACCTTTTCAAAGTGTGTAATCCACTATGACACTTTCTCAGATGCTTCGAGTAAAGATGTCAGTGGGCCTTCGAGGGTGTGGGTCACTATCTAAAAAATGTATTTTGCATTTTCCTCAACTGTATGGTTCCTAGTTAGTAGTTTTGCTTTGTTGTCAAATCTGTCTACATGGTTTTTAATTGATTTTTATTTAAAGTCAAAAAAGACAACAAAAGTTGTCTAATATGACCACTATTTTCTGACGTGTTATGTTATAATGTGAAAAAGGAGGCTAAAAATGTGAAAAATTTAAAAAACAACATTGACCACTATATGAAATTAAAAGGAATAAAGATGTATAGTCGTTTGTTAGTGGATATTGCGCACGAATTAGGAATTAAAGGACAAGATGCGTACGAATTTGCAAGCAAAGAAAAATCAAATTTTTCAAAAATGTTAAAAGGAGAGCGACCGCTTAAATATGAATTTATTATTCCTTTAGAAAAAATATTCGGTGTGTCATTGGCACGATTAATGGATGAAGATGCATATAAACTGCCTATAGAAAAAGAAAATGTACCATTTAACAAAGGATTTAGATATTACGCATATTTAGACGATCCACAATTATATAAAAATGAATTTAATTTGTTGCTGGCAAACGATGGAAAATCTATCCTTACTCAAACAGATGAATTTGGCAAAACCTTTCTTGACTATGTAGTTGAATATCATTCGGTTAATGGTGTGAGATATCTTTACGAAGAGTATGGTTTAAAATTAAAATGGTTTTATAATGAATTTGAATTTAGAAAAGATAAGGGAATAGTGTGGATTAATTTTCAAAATAGTATGGAATTTGCACGTCTTGTCGCAAGTATGAACGACGTTGAATTATTTAATAGTATTTATGATTCCTATAATATGTTTTTTTCTTTAGGTTTCTATGATGTTGGCAGTTGTATTTTTGCTGATAACGATTTTTTAGAAATAATATTAGATAATGATGATATATTCAAATCCATATTTGAAGAAAAGCCATATGTATTTGAATTAAGTAATAGTGCTAAACGAAAAAAACAAGTTCAGTCTGTTACATATTATTCTATCAATCCAATAATAAATAACTGTTTGAGTTATGCTTTAAAACATTTAGATAAATATAAACAACGTGCAATAGCAATATTAAAATTTGGAATCGACTATAACCGAAAGAAAGCCGCCAATATAGATTTTAATAGTTGTTATATTTATAATGAACTTGGCGCTTTGAAAAATTTCAAAGATGAAGATTTTTATGAGTTGACTGTTTTTGCCGATGTAGAAACAAATGATGTTGAAATAAAAGCGCTAATTTCTCAATTGCCCCGTTTCAATAAAAACTAATGGAGGAAAATTATGGGTAAACATTTTTTTGATTTTGAGGACGGGGATTTTGCTTACTCTATCTCTGATAATATGGCAATAGATTCTGACGGAGATTTATTGATGAGGATGGGAGATAATATGGCGATGGATATGGATTCAGGCGAATTACATATTATATCAGGTTGGTCTAACGAAGAAGATGATGACTAAAAACGGCGGCAGAGAGACTAAAGCCTTTCTGCCGCCATTATTTCTGATTATATCAGCAGAAGGGAGACAACTTCCTTACGAAAGGTCTCCCTTGGGAATTTGTTTTATGAGAAGCGAGAGGGGGATTCGGTCTTCGCTCCGCTACGGTCGGCGCAAAGCCGAGGTCCACTGGACCTCGTGCTCTTCGCTTCGCTACGGTCGGTGCTAAACAGAGGTCCCCCGGACCTCTAGCACCCCTCGACACTACTCCGTAGTGTCTCACGTTCATATCCATTTCGGAAATAAAAATAAGAGAGTCCAAATTGGACTCTCTTATTTTTAGTAGCGAGAGGGGGATTCGAACCCTCGACACTACGGGTATGAACCGTATGCTCTAGCCAACTGAGCTATCTCGCCATATTTAGTTAAAATTCAAATGCTTTTCGCGCGAGTGCGAAGCACTCTGTGCATCTTGCGACGAAGTCATCGTCACATTTCGCATTCTCAACATCGCAAATTTAAATAACTTATCTTGCGAAATGGGACCAACAGGGCTCGAACCTGTGACCCCCTGCTTGTAAGGCAGGTGCTCTCCCAGCTGAGCTATGATCCCAAGGCGTCGTTGTTTGCCAGCGACTTGATTAGTATAACTTGTACAAGATTAAATGTCAACAACTTTTTTGCAAAAAATTCACTTTTTTATTTTATGGGAAAGAAGTGCTTAAGAGTCGCATTTCTATTCGTTATATGATATAATATTTGATAGTTTTAAATATTAATAAAAAAGGAGTTTTTACAATGGATGAACAAAAGACATTGAAAAAGAATCTATGGTTTTTCCCACTGGGAACAGTAGGGCGTGACATGATGTACAATCTGGTTACAAATTTCTTGTTAACCTACATTCTTTTTACAAAGGGACTTGATGCTGCACAGCTTGCAGCGATTACAGCTATTATGGTAGCTGCTCGTGTATTTGATGCTTTAAACGATCCTATTATGGGTAACATTATTGAAAATACACAAACCAAATGGGGCAAATTCAAACCTTGGATGGTAGCAGGTACAGTGCTTTCTTGTATTGTAGTATTTATGGTATTCTCTACCCGTTTAAAGGGTTGGGAATTCGTGGTTTTATTTGGTGTATTTTATTTCTGTTATAGTATTGCTTACACCATGCACGATATTTCATACTGGGGTATCGTTCCAGCACTTAGTTCAGATGCAGGTGCGAGAGATGCGTTAACTTCACGTGCAACACTTTTTGCAGGCGTTGGTGGAACATTAGCTTCTATCGTTATTCCTATGTTTACAACAGGTGCAACAGCAATTGGTGGAAATGCTAGTACTGCATACGCAGTAGTTTCGCTTGGAATCTGTATCCTGATGCCAGCATTCTTCCTTTTCACTATTATTGGTGTAAAAGAACATAGAGAAACCGTAAAACCTCAGCAGAAGGAAAAAGGCGTATTCAAGAAGATGATTAATGCGGTTAAGCATAATGATCAGCTTCGTTGGATTACAGTAATTTTCTTGATTCAGCAGGTTGGTAATAACTTCGTATTGGGTGGAATCGGTTCTACATATATTTATTTACAGTATGGATATGAAGGTGGATTGTACTCACTGTTCTCTACCGTAGGTGTGGCAGCAACAGCATTCCTTATGATTTTCTATCCAGCGATTTCTAAGAGAATTAATCGAAAACCACTTATGAAGATGATGGTAGTGATTTCAACAGTAGGTTTTGCACTGATGATTTTATCTAGAATCATTCCAGCGGCAGGCTTCTTATTACTTACTGTAGGTTACATGATTTCAAACTTTGGTTTATACTCTTACTACCTTATCATGATGATTTCTATTATCAATACAGTAGAGTACAATGAATATAAAACAGGTGATCGTAACGAAGCGATTATTGCATCTGTCCGCCCACTTGTTACAAAAATGAGCTCTGCGTTGGTAGTTATCATCACAACTGCTACATATATGATTTTTGGTGTGACAAATTATACAAATAAGATTTCTGATTTGGAAAGTGCAGCAGCTGCTGGTACTATTACAGATGTAGAAAAATTAGACGCGATTAGTGGAGTGCTTCAGGGTGTTGACCCATCGCAAACATTGGGCCTTTTGATTCTTATGATTGTAATCCCATATGCTATGATGCTTCTTTCAAATGGTTTATATCAGAAACATTATAAACTGGATGAAGCAGAATATGAACGTATTTGCAAGGAATTAGAGGCTAGAAAACAAGCATAAAAATTCATTTTTGGAGGGAAAAATGAGTACAGTAAATAAAATTACAAAACAGAGCAAAATTGGTGAACTGTATAACACAACGGTAGGGCATGATGCTTTAGAAAAAGTGTTATTACAGTTAAATATACCTACTACAGCGATTACAAATCCACTTGTTTCAAATATCAAAATCGAAGGATTGGCAAAAGTTATTGGAAAGAAGTTCGGTCCAGGATTTTTTGATGCGTTACTCGCTTTGGTGAATACAGACACAGAGCCGCCTTTTGTAAGTAAGGAACCTGTGACAGAAAAATGGTGGAAAGAAGCTGTTATTTATCAGATTTATCCTAGAAGTTTCTACGATACAAACGGAGATGGTATCGGTGATCTTCGTGGTATTATCGAGAAATTGGATTATT
>JAZURS010000091.1:0-10574 GCA_045606325.1 Agathobacter sp. | reverse complement strand
TGCATAAACATGATATCTACTGTTTTTGCAGAAACATCCGCAGAAGTGTTTATCTGTGGTACAGCAATTGTCAAAAGCACCACTAGTCCGAGAGCTAATGCAGCTAGCTTTTTCTTCATATTTGTATCCTCTTGTTTTTCCTAAATTAGAATTTATCCACGGAAATTGTGTCATTTGCACACACTTTCCCCACTATTACATATTCTACTAGATAATTTCTAGATTGGCAACCAAAAAAGCTCCCGAATCATTTGATTCGAGAGCCTTTCATGTTAAGGATAATTTATCTTTTACAAGAAAATGTATTTCAATACAAATAGCACTGCCAAAACATACATAAGTGGTGTGATTTTCTTTGCTTTTCCACAACATACATTAATTACAACATATGATACTACACCAAATACAATACCTTCTGAAATGCTATAGAAAAGTGGCATTCCGATTAAACAGAGGTATGCTGGAATGGCCTCTGATAAATCTTCCATATCAATTTCTACTACAGCAGTAATCATAAGGAATCCAACATAGATAAGTGCTGGAGCTGTAGCAAAGCCTGGTATTGCACAGAACACAGGAGAAAGGAATACAGAAAGCAGGAATAATACACCTGTTACTACAGATGCAAGACCTGTTCTAGCTCCTGCAGAAACACCAGCTGAACTTTCTACGAATGTAGTAGTTGTAGATGTACCGAGCACCGCACCTGCTGATGTAGCAACCGCATCTGCTAATAAAACTTCTTTTACTTTTGGAAGTTTTCCATTCTCATCCAACATTTTAGCTTTGTTTGCAACACCGATTACAGTTCCAAGTGTATCAAACATATCTACCATAAGGAATGAACACATGATAACAAAAAGGTCTACCCATTTTACATTTGCAAAAGCTTCAGGGCTAAAACACTGTCCAAAGGTTTGTCCAATTGCACCAAGGTTAAACTCAGACCAAGCTGGGAGTAGTGAATAGAATCCGTTTGCTGGATCAACTGTATAAATACCTGTAAGCTGACAAACGATACCAAGTAACCAAGTAGCGATGATACCGATAAGAATCGCACCATTTACTTTTTTTACAGAAAGAACAACAATAATGAGCGTACCAATAATAGCAAGCAACGCGCCAATTCCTACTGTATTAAAGTTTGTTGTAAAATCAACAATCGCAACTTTGGTAGAAGCATCTGCAACTACAAGATTTGCGTTCTGCAAACCAATGAATGCAATAAACAAACCGATACCTACTGAGATACCCTTTTTTAATGATAATGGAATTGCATTAAAGATTGCTTCACGTACGTTAGTTAAAGAAAGTACGATGAATACCAATCCTTCTAAAAATACTGCGAATAATGCAAACTGCCAACTATATCCCATCTGTCCACATACTGTAAATGCAAAATATGCATTCAAACCAAGACCTGGAGCAAGTGCAAATGGATAATTTGCCATAAAAGCCATTACCATAGTTCCAATGAAGGAAGCAATGGCTGTAGCCATAAGAATTGCCTGCGAATCCATACCTGATGCAGAAAGAATCTGTGGGTTAACCGCAAGGATGTAAGCCATCGTCATGAATGTAGTAATACCACCGATGACTTCTGTTTTTACGTTAGTATTATTCTCTTTTAATTTAAACATTTTTTCTAACATATCTTTTGCCTCTCTATTTAAAAATTTACATGTTCATTTTACTCTTAACATTCAATCTGTCAATAAAAAAAGCTGAGAAATCTCAGCTTTTTTATTTTATTCAATTTTTAGCGGACAATTGGCTCTATTATTAAGTGGACATTCGTATACATTTTCTCCACTTGTCTTTGCAATATAAGATAGTGGACATTTTCTACAATCACCTTTTGAGAACTCTGCTGGCACTTCAAATCTAAGCACCGCATATTTTGGACCATTTGGTCCCTGTTCTACCACACGGATATTCTGCCAAGAAAGCATCTGCTGGCAACCTGGACATTTATCGTCACTCTTTGCCACAGGTCTCTTACAGGTAGGGCACGCGTAATACTTCTTACCGCTTTGTTCGGTTAACTCCACAACCTCTGCCGCAAACTGTTTAATGAGCTGTGCTCTTAAATCATCTTGTAATCCCATTTTATTTTCCCTCTTTTCTTAAATAAATGCTTCTACCAAAAGATAAATCAAAACTGCACACAATCCTAAGCAGAACAAAATCAAACCATAGGATAAGCTTCGTTCGATAAATCCAAAGTTCTCTTTAAATGATACATATCTAAGTGCAAACAAATGTCTAAAATCCATTTCTTTTGGATGACTACGCCATATCGTTTTATTCAATAGTACTTCCGCTTTATTAAACAGCGACCCAAATGCATAGGTTACACCATTACCTTCATCCATTTCTTTATAGACCAAGCTATCCTTGTAAATGGTCTTTCTTAAAGCAATTACGATACCATCTATAAAACGATCAATTACAAGACAAACTGCTGCACAAACAGTTGGCAAAAATTTGAGTAGTACTGGTCGATAGAAATAATCTTCCAAATCGAAATATTTCCACCATCTGTTCACATAATCGCGACTTCCATCAGTCTGCTTCTTCATTAACAATGTACGAATTACACCAAAGTAGAGAAGTGCTCCGATAATGATTGAAATAACACTACCCTTTAAGTTCACCCATGTAAAATAATCCACACTGTGTCCTGCATGATTCCAACCCATAAAGCCTTCACTCATATCTGCCATAATATCCATAGTCGCATATGGCAAACTTCCCATAATTGGAAAGAGCACTGCACACACAGTTAGAACCACTGCACTTACTGGACTTAGGTAATTCTTCATTCCATCATACTTTGCCTGTACTGCTGCATCTTTGTTTTTCTCTACAAATACTGCCACAAATAATTTTGTCATATAGGCGATTGTCATACCACCACTAATGAGGAAAATCCACTCAAAAATTTCCATAGCATGTAGTGAGAAGATGCTATCTAAAATATGTCCGCCCTCTAATTCGTGAATATATTCTACCATACTTTCATGCAAAAGCGTTTTACTAATATATCCACTCCAAAGTGGAATACCACCAATACCCAGAGCACCCATTAAATAGATAAATTTTAGCAACGGCTTCTTACGTCCAAATCCACGGATATCATTCAAATCCAGCTTGTGAATATTCATGTAAATAACGCCCGCAGTCATGAACAATACTAATTTAAATAACGAATGGTTTACCATGTGAAGCATCGTACCGCGAATAGCAATTTCGTTGTGCTCACCCAAAAGTCCCTGCATACCTACACCAACTAGAATAAATCCAATTTGTGATACAGAAGAACATGCAAGCGTTCTCTTAAAGTCGATGGAGAACACTGCCAAAAGCGCACCCAAGAACATGGTAATCAAACCGATTACAAGTATAAATGCACCCCATGCAGCATCATGTAGTAAAATCTGGCAACTAATAACCAGCACTCCAAAGATACCCGTCTTTGTCAAGATACCTGACAATAATGCACTCGCTGGTGCTGGCGCCACTGGATGCGCCTTTGGAAGCCAAATCTGAAGCGGGAATGCACCCGCTTTTGCTCCAAAACCAACCAGCATACATAAACATGCAGGATATACATTTTTACCCTGACAAGCTTCATACAACTCGCTAATGAGCAAGGTTCCTGTTTGCGTATATAGCAGGAACAGTCCCATCAAAAGTGTTAACCCACCGATAATTGCAACTGCTAAATACGTTGCTGCAGCTCGCATAGAAGGAGCTGTCTCATCATGCGCCACCCATACATAGGATGAAACTGACATAATTTCAAAGAAAATGAATGTTGTATATAAATCTCCTGATAGAAAGATTCCCGCCGTCGCTCCTAAGGTCAGAAGCTGAAACAAATAATATCTGTTTCTGTTACGGTAATGTGCAAAGTATTCTTTTGAAAATAAACTCGTGCACATCCACATAAAACATGCTATTGCAGCATAGAGCACACGGAATCCATCTACTGTGAAGGTCAGTCCCATTCCACAGATTTCTGGAACATAAACCAATGTTCCTTCATGTCCTACATCCGCCGCAACCAAAAGTGCAGCCAATATAAATTCAAGAATAGTAAGACCACTTACAAAATAATCTCTTGCCTTTTTGTTTTTTCGTCCTATTAGATAAGAAACAAAGGCACCAGCCATCGGCATAAATACCATTAGATAAATCAAAATAGCTATATCCATACCTCGTCTCCTTTCTAATAAATTCCTGCTGCTACATCTCTAAAGAACGCAACCAATGGTGAGGAAAATACTCCAAGTAACATCGTAAATAATGCACACAGCATAATTGGAAGACACATTTTCCAACCTGGGTCTTTCACATTTGCGATTGCTTCTCTGTCAAATCCCCATGGTGGGAAAAAGGCACGCACCGCAATCGTTATCATGTAAATCGCAGTTAATAATGCAGAAATCAATAAACATACAATACCAAAATAAGCCAATGGATTTTTGCTATCTACCGCAGCTGCAGCCAGATTCCATTTGCTGACAAATCCTGCGAGTCCTGGCACACCCATAAGTCCCATACCGCTAAGTGTCAAGGTACAGAACACAACAGGCATTCTCCAGCCCAATCCATCCATATCAAAAACATATTTCTTTCCAGTCTGATGCATGAATGCACCCGCACACATGAAAGAACATATTTTCATTACGGCGTGACAAACCAAATGACACAACGCACCTACCAATCCCATTGGCGTCATTATCGTTGCTCCAAAAATAATATACGATAAATTACTTACTGTAGAATACGCCAATCGTCTCTTAATATGCGTTTCTTTTACAGCTCGGCTACAACCGTAAACAGCCGTAAACATAGCCAAGGCCATTACCACATTCTGTACCCAGGTTCCACGGAGGAACTCTGTACCAAAGCTGTAGTAAGTTAAGCGAATGATTGCAAATACACCTGCCTTTACTACTGCAACTGCATGGAGTAAAGCTGTAACCGGTGTAGGTGCAACACCTGCTGTAGGAAGCCACTCTGAAACAGGGAAAATGGCGGCCTTTACACCAAATCCTAAAAATGCAAATAAGTAAATCCAAAGCATCATATCTTCATGCCCCGCAATCTTATCTGCGGTTAACACTCCACCAAGACTAAACTCCAGCGTATCACTATGCACCATTAGGAATACCATTCCCATAAGAGCAAATGCCGCTCCACCAAGTGAATAGTAAAGATACTTTCTACTAGCAAGAACTGCTTCTCTCTCCAATGTATGCATCACAAGTGGCACTGTAGATAATGTCAATAATTCATAAAAGAAATACATAGACAACATGTCCGATGCAAAAGCAATACCTAATGTCACCCCATATGCGATGCTATAGAACATAAAAAACGTTTCTTGTCTTTTGTGATGTTCCATATACTCAAATCCGTATAAGGTTGCCAGTGGCCAAAGAATAGAAACCAAACCAGCAAATACCATTGTCATCCCGTCAATCTTAAATGAAATAGATAAATCATTAAAAAAGTGTACTACGTGGAACACCTCAGTAGGTCCACCTAAAATTAATCCCCAAACAATAAGGGAAGTTAAAATCATAATTACTTCTAGGGTCAACTGCAAATGCCATTTCTTCTTAAACGGAAGAAATCGAATGGCTATGCCACCTAGAACTGGTAAGAGAATTGCTACTAAAATCCAATATTGATTCATACCACACCTCCCTTACTAAAATAACATCTGACATAATCCGCTCATATAATCCGTAAAGAAATTTGGGAATATACCAAAGAGGACTGCCAACGCTGCTAATATCATAATTGGAACCAACATCTGTTTTGTAGGATCCTTTTTCTTTAAATGCTTGTAATCAAAATCTGGTCCTGGGAAGAAACCATCAATTGAAATCGGAAGAAGGTACCCTGCTGTAAGCAATGCACTAAGCAAAAGCACCACTGGACCGAGCCACGATATAACTGGAAGACCAGTTGCCAAAGAACCCGTTGCCAAATACCACTTGCTAATAAATCCACTTGCAGGCGGAATACCAATAAGCGCCAACGAACAAAGAGTGTAACACCACATAATCTTTGGCATCTTCTTTCCAATACCACGCATTTCATCTACTCGTTCTACACCGCATTTATAAATGATTGCTCCTGCACTCATGAATAATGCAGACTTAATTACTGCATGAAACAAAATATGTAATAATGACCCTGTCAATGCTTGAGGGTGTAAAAGTGCCATACCAAATAAGATATATGAAACCTGACTCACCGTAGAATAGGCAAGACGTTTCTTAAATATCTTTTCACGATAGGCCAACATAGAACCTAAGAATACTGTAATCAAAGTCAGCGTAATCCAAGCATACTGCACCCAGGTTCCTCGAAGGAAGTTTGCACCAAATAGATAGTAAACTACTCGCATCACACCAAACACACCCATCTTAACGATAATAGATGAAAGTGCAGCACTTGCAGGCGCTGGTGCAATTGGATGTGCATTTGGAAGCCACGCATGGAGCGGAATCATACCTGCTTTAACACCAAAACCAATAATCATACACATAGCTACAATTAAAAGTAAACCTTCATTTCCTGCTACCTTTGACATATCCAAGGTTCCACCCGCAGTAAAGTCTAATGTCGTCGTGTACTGATTCAAAAAGTAAATTCCGAACAAAACACAGTACGCACCCGTCAATGAGTAGAACAAATATTTAAGACCTGCCATAACGGCTTCTTTCGTTCTAAAATGGAATACTAACGGCATGGAGAAAATACTCATCATCTCATAAAAGAGATAAAAGGTCACTATATTTCCAGCATAACTAAGCGCCAACAACACACCATATACCATCAAATAGAAGCCAAAAAATCTCTGCTCCTGTTCGTAGTGTCCCATATACTCAAACGCATAGATACCCACCAGTGGCAAAACGATAGTTACAATTGTCATAAATATGCGCCCCATTTTATCTGCATGGAAATATATATTCATATTTTCACCAATCGCAAACAAGTGAAGCTGCATATCTCCAATCATCAGAATAACCAGAGACACAATGGTAGTTATCACTAATCCCACTGCTGCAGCCGCAATCAGCGACTTGCGAGTCTTAAATTCCTTTTTTGCAAGTATGCATGCACCCCAAATGATGGGAACAAATATTGCAAATAAAATCAATACTGATTGATCCATTACTTTCCCCTTTTTACATAAAATTACGTAATCCTTCTTCAATCATCATAATAATTGGTTTGGAATTACATCCTAATACCACATTTAAAATGATGAATAAAATAATCGCTACTGTATATACCTTTTCCTGATTCCAGCTAATATGTCCATACCCCTTTGCCTTTTCCATTTCCGCTGGCATTGGAGTATAAATACGCAGTACTGTCTTTAGGAAATACACCGCATTTAAAATTGTACTAATTGATAATACAATAATCGCTGGGAACATTTTCCAAGATGCATCCGCGATTGCTGCTTGTGCAAATAATAATTTGCTAACGAAACCTGCAAAGATAGGTATACCCACCATTGAAAGTGAGCCTACGGTAAATCCCACGCCTGCAATTTTGTTTCGATAGCCCGCACCTGTTACTTCGAAGAAATCTCGTTTGTATCCTGAAACATCCGTAAGTCCAATTGCAGAAATAAATAAGAGTGATTTGGTTGCACTATGCATTATCATATGAAATACACTTGCAATCATTCCAGCCTCAGTTCCAAGGCCAAATCCCATGTAAATATAACCAATTTGTGCTACCGATGAAAATGCAATCATTCTTCGAATATCTTTTTCCCAAATTGCATTCATAGAACCAAAAATCATACCACAAATTGCAAACCAGAAAATAATATTTAACACCTTACTATCTGCAATATATTCAAATCCAATCACTCGATAAATAATCTTAACTAAAAGGAAGATATATCCTTTTGAAACCAAGCTCGATAACATGGCTGCGGAAGATACTGTCGAATATCCGTAAGCATCTGGAAGCCATGCGTGAAATGGGAAAAGTGCACTCTTAATTGCTAAACCAACAATCATAAGTCCTATCGTTATCAACATAGGGACTGCATACGTGCCTTCTTCCATAATGACAGCAATCGATTCTTTCATATTGGACATGAGCAGATGCCCGGTCATGTCATAGAGCATACAGATTCCCATCAGCAAAAGACCGGAACCCAGTAAACTCATAATCATATAACGAACTGCCGCTTCAAAGGTACGTCCTATTTGACGAATTGCTATTAACCCACAAGCTGCCAATGTGTTGATTTCTACAAATACATATGCAGTAAAAATATCGTTTGTATAAACGAGTGCAAGCAATGATCCTAAAAGAAGATCCACTAATATGTAATATAGATTCTCTTTTGATGGTTCTATTTCTTCATCTATTTTATGCAAACCTCCCATAAGGGACAGCAACATAACGATACAGAAAACAAGCGCCATCAATGGCTCTAATATACCAGCACGAATTTCATTTCCCCAAGGAGCTGGGAAATGACCCATCATGTAGGTATAGAAACCAAAGTCAGCTTCTATCATATATGCCAAAAGCCATGCGGACATCGCTCCAATTAGAACGGTAACAAAAATATTAATCCTTTTCGCCGCCTTCGCTGGTAAAATCGAAGAAACGATTCCTGCAAACATCGAAATCATAATGGAGAAAAATGGAACGTTTTGTACAAATGCCATTATTTTCCCTCCTTTCGAAGCTGTGCAGATATCTCATCCAAATCCAGTGTTCCATAACGTTTATACAAACGCATGGTCAAAGAAAGCATTACCGCCGATACCGATACTGAAACCACGATACCCGTCAACACTAAACCACCTGGAACTGGATTGATATACTTTTCAACACTCTGCACTCCATCTACAATAATCGGAGCAATACGACCTGCTATATATCCCTTTTCTGCAAGGAACAAAAAAATCGCAGTATCCATGATGTTAAATCCAATAATCTTTTTAATTAAGTTTTTCTGAAAAAGAAGATTTGCAAACCCAATTCCAAAAAGAATCATTGCTACTTCTTCGCCAAAGTTAGGGAGCCAATTTAAACCAACCATTTTAATACCCTCCCTTTCTAAATAATGTGTAGAACGAATACATAGTACATGCCACTACCAAACCTACACATATATTCAGTGGCAGAATAAGCCCTGCACTAATAATGCGTCCTGGCACACCCGCTGAAATAATACTAGGTAAATGATTTGCACCTGTGAAGAAAGAATAACTCTTTGCTAAACAGTAAAAGCACAATGCTACTACACATACATATTTGTGCGTATTCTCTGTAAAGAAACGTCTCATTTTTTCTATGCCAAACGCATTCAGATAGAGAATGAGTCCCGCACCCATAATCGCACCACCAGAGAAACCTCCACCCGGTGATAAGTGTCCGTTCACTACTACATAAACACCAAAAATCATAATCAACGGGAATAAAATAAATGTAACCTGTTGCAAAATCTTATCGAATCGTGGTTCATAGCTCATATCCGCACTATCCACACCTACTTTTCGTTTATCATCACGCATCAAAAGCATCACGACTACAGTGGAGATAAACAATACATTTGCTTCTCCAAAGGTATCGAATGCACGATAATCTAAAATCATGCCTGCAACAATATTCACTGCACCCGTATCCTGCATACCATCCTCAATATACTTTTCCACAACTTCATTGTGAGCAGGATTTGTTGGATTACCAACCGGAGGAAGGTAAGATACGGCCACGATTAACATAACAATCAGGGCGATACAGCAAATGATTGCTGCCAATTTATAAAAACGCAAGAAACCTTTATATACCCAGTTATGCTCCTGGTCATAAATATCTGCAAAAAGTTTTTGTTGATCCAATTTGTGCTGCTTCACTTCCGTATCGCTAACGCCAACTTCATCATGACGTTTCATTTCGACAATACCTACATATTGGTCAATCTCACCCTTCATCCATTGCTTGAACAAATACGATTTCTTTTTATTTAATTCATCCTGAGGAATCTGTTTACTCATCTTTATTTTCCTCCTCTATCGCATGAATTTTCTTCAAGGTTACGAAGAATAGCAAACTGGTAACACCAGCTCCTACTGCAGCCTCGGTAATCGCTAAATCTGGTGATTCCAAAAGAATCCAAATAACTGACATCATCAAGCTGTAGGACATAAAAATCAAAATCGAATTCAAAAGCTTTTTGGAGAAGCTTACAGCAATGGCACATGCCACTAAGCCAAGCAGCAAAATGGTTTCAAAAATCTTTATCATTATGCTTCCTCCTCTTCTTTTTCTACCTTACAATACTTCTCCAATTCATCGTTTGTAGTCACCTCCAAACGAGCAATCAAGTGAGAAGACACTGGCGAAGCCAGCCACAAAAATGCTGCAATCAAAGCAATTTTCAAGGAGGTAAAGCTCCATCCAAATAAAAACATCGTTCCAATCAGACAAAGGGAAATTCCCAATGTATCTCCCATACCTGCGGCATGCATACGATTCAACACATATTTGAATTTAAATACTCC
>JAZURS010000090.1:0-4806 GCA_045606325.1 Agathobacter sp. | reverse complement strand
TTGGAAAAGAGTTTAATTGAAGAAGAAAATCCAGAAGACGTTCGTCCTCAGGTGCTTAGCGATGCTTTCCAGGTTATCGAATGTACATGGGTACGTGAACTTGATGGTGCAGATAAAGATCTTCCAGGAGAACTCAATGGTTATCCTGGACCATACCATGATTTTAATGGTATCACAAGCGAATTCGGCGCACACTTCATCTTAAAGATTGACAAAATCCTTATGAAGAAGAAATACGCTGATGCAATCATCCGTGGTGTAGAAGCAAAAGACTTCCCACACATTCCAGTTGACTATGGTTACCGTGATAGCAAAAACTTCTGGTATCACAGACATAACTGGATGCGTGCAGAACTTTTACAGATGAGAAAAACTTCTCTTGATTCTGTTCGTTATGCAGCTGACCGTATCGATGACAAAATCAAATTTACAGACGAAGCTCTTGAAACAATCCTTGGTGTACCTCGTGTATTCCTTCACACAGTATTAAAAGGATGTGTAGACTGGGCTAAGGAAAATGGAGTAGAAGAAATCACTGCAGAACACATGGCGATTATCAACGACAAGCGTTCGAAAGAAAAGAATAAGAAATAAGGAGAACCAAAATGAAAGTTGTATTAGCAGGCGCTTACGGAAATCTTGGCGCAGAAATTTTTAAAGCATTATTAAAAGCTGGTCACGAAGTAGTGGCAGCAGATATGATTGAACGTGACCTTGGTGTAAAAGGAAACTTTACTTTCAAGAAAATCGACGTTACAAAACCAGAAACATTAAAAGGTCTTTGCGATGGTGCAGACTGTGTAGTTTCTACTGTAGGTCTTACAAAGACATCTGCAGAAGTTACAAACTATCAGATTGACTTACAGGGTAACGTAAACATCTTAAATGAAGCAAAAGCAGCTGGTGTGAAATACTTTACATACATCTCTGTAATCAAAGCAGATATGGCACCAGGCGTACCTATGGTACATTCTAAATATTTATTCGAAGAAGAATTAAAGAAGAGCGGTCTTACATACTGTATCCACCGTCCTACAGGCTACTTCTACGATATCGTAAAAGTATTCCGTCCTATGATTGAAAAGGGCGAAGTTACTTTATTAGGTAACGACCCAGTACATGCAAACGTAGTTTCTACAGAAGAATTCGGTGCTTTCATTGCTGACCATATCACAGATGAAAACACTATGTACAACGTAGGTGGTAAAGAAACTTACTCTTACGAAGAAATCGCTAACATGTGCTTCGAAGCAGCTGGAAAAGAACCAGTCATCAAACGTGCTCCAGCATTCCTTTTTGATGTACTTGCTTTTGTAAACAAATTCAAAAAGAATGGTAAAGAAGCGATTCTTAAATTCTCAAAATGGACTCTTACAGAAGAAATGGTTGGAGATACTCACGTAGGTGAAATGAGCTTCAAACAGTATATCTTCGATAGCTTCCAGAAATAGAAAGGAGATATAAAATGGGCTGGAATTATTTAGGCATTTTCTTTTTAGTTGCCTTGGCAGTATGTCTCGTAGGCTTCTATAAATATGTATACTTTTTATCAATTGGTTATGGTTTTGCTGTACTTGGCATTGGCGTAACTATGGCAATTATGGGTGCAATGGGTATTTTCAACATGGCACTTCCACATTACATTTTATGTGTGTTATTTGTAGTTTACGGTTTCCGTTTATCAGGATTCTTACTTATCCGTGAAATCAAAAACGCATCTTACCGTAAGACTTTAAAAGAAGCAACAGGCGAAGAATCAGCTATGCCAATCTTCGTTAAATTTGCTATCTGGGTATGTGTAGCAGCTCTTTATGTAGCACAGACTTCACCTGTATTCTTCCGTTTATTAAACGGTGGCAAAGTGTCAGGCTTTACATGGGCTGGTATCGTAATCTGTATCGCAGGTATTGCATTAGAAACAGTTGCTGACAACCAGAAGTCTGCACAGAAAAAAGAACGTCCAAACATGGTAGCTACACAGGGCTTATATAAAATGTGCCGTTGTCCAAACTACTTTGGCGAAATCATTTTCTGGACAGGTATCTTTGTTTCATCTTTAGATATCTTAAGCGGAATTGGTCAGTGGCTTATGGCAGTTATTTCTTACATCTGCATCGTATTCATTATGTTTAATGGTGCACAGCGTTTGGAAAAACGTCAGATGGCTCGTTATGGTAATGACAAGGAATACAATGATTATGCAAATAAAACACCAATCATTATTCCACTTTTACCAATCTACCATTTAAACAAAGTAGAGAAATAAACGAAAGAGGTTTTTAGTTATGAAAGATTTTTCTATAGGAATGGCGTTAGTAGATTATATTCCTGTATTCTTCTTTGGTTTAGGTGCAGCGATTCTTATGCAGTGCTTATACAACAAGATGACAAAAGCGTCTTTCTCGCTTTTTGCAGCAGGTAGCATCAACGTATTTATGGCAGGCTTTTTAAAAGCAACCTACAAACTTTTATATGCTGCAAACATCTGTGATTTTGAACCGCTGAATGCAATGTTCTTCCCAGTGCAGGCACTCGGATTTTTACTTGCAGGTTCAGGTATCATCCTGATGTTTATTCGCAAGAAACATTTGCCAATGTACGCAGTGGCACCAGTGCTTTGGAAGGGTACTTTCCTTTTCGTAGGCTTCATGGTTCTTGGTCTTGGTATGATGGATGCAGGTCTTTGCTACTTGGCTAAAAAATTAAAGAAACCTGGCATCATTGCAATTTACGTAGTTTCTTTTGTTTGCTGTCTTGCAATGGGATATTTATCTTCCAAGGATTTTGCACAGGCAAGTATGAACTGGATCGCAGAAGGAATCAACGTAATTGGTCAGGGCTGCTTCCTCTGGGGAGCAATTGCTCTTAGAAAAGCGGGATTAGAAGACTACCAGTTTCCTAGCAAAAAATAAAGGAGATCAAAATGAAAAACTTATTGAATATTCTGGAACAGAGCTTTCCTTTGACAAAGAAGTCTGTTGGTGAATTTGAGAAAATTAAAGTAAGTGGTATGAACTTTACGATTGAACAGTACCATGCGAAAGGTTTGGGAAATGTATCTGTTATGCGTGCAGTTGGATTTTTCGGCCTTATGAAGATGGATACTTTCATCATCAATCCAACAGAATGTGATGTGCCACTTTTTTCCTATGACAGAGTGTTGGCAATGGGAAATGATACTTTGATTTTGGAATTGTATGATACCCTTTTAGCAGAACAGGATTTGACTGCTTTAAGAAAGGTAAACGAGGCATATAGCGCTCTTCCTGCTCATGATTTGGGAAGTCACTGGTATGACGATATCAAGTTGCCAGAGAGCAATGCAAAAAAAGGGAAAAAGAGAGATTCCGCTTCCTTTAACAGTTTAACCACAGAATATTTCAAGGCGTATGTAGAGGCTGCGATAAAGGCACCTGCATGTGACGGCGATGCGAAAAACGAAAAAGCATCGGTTTACGTGGAAGGGCTTTTATCAAATGGTGGTCCATCTACAGATGTGTTCTTGAAACACTATGGTGAAGAAAAGACAAAATACTTGTTCCGAAAGATTTTATTCGGAACGCAAAAATAAATAGGTGTACACAAGAGGTCCCGTCATTATGAAGTGCAATTCATAAGACGGGACTTTTTTAATGCGATTTATTTTTCATTATCATGCGGATGCTGGCGGGTAACCTGAGTGCGGTACTCATTATGAATTCCGTGAGCGACAGGTGGAACTCCAGCGCCGGTAGGATTTGGCTGAACGGGTGGCAGATAAGGAAAGACTTCTTCATAACTTTGAGCTTCATATTCGTCGTGAGCAGGAGTTGGTGCAAGCCCGGTCATATCACATGCAGAGGCTGCATAGAGATAATTGTCGTCTAAGGTTGCATCTTCGTGAGTGAAATTTTTATTGATAGGATTTTCGGTTTCGTTGTATGACATAATCAAAGACTCCTTTTTGAAGTTATTATGTTCAAAAAGGCAAAAAAAATCCCCCTCGATTGAGGGGGACTAAAGTTTTAAGATAAATTATCTGTTGTTGATGATCTTTGTAAGTTCTACTGGATCAACAATCTGTCCATCTTTGTAAACACGCATGTTACCAGAAGCGATTTCATCGATAAGGATTACTTCGTCATTGTTGTAACCAAATTCGAATTTGATATCCCAAAGATCAAGACCAAGTGTCTTTAAGTCATCAGAAACGATTTTTGTAATAGCAAGTGTCTGTTCTTTTAAGCTTTCGAACATAGCTGGTGACATAACACCAAGAGCTACAAGACCTTCGCCTGTTACGAGTGGATCGCCAAGAGCGTCATCTTTGAATGTACATTCTACGTAACCACCTTCTAATACTGTACCATCTTCGATGTATTTGCCATATCTACGGATGAAGCTACCTGTAGCAACCTGACGGCAAATTACTTCAAGGCCGTGACCAAATACTGTTGCTGGAAGAACTTCCATAGTAGCGTTTTCTACATCAGCGCTAACATAATGAGTTTTGATTCCAGCTTCTTTTAATAATTCAAAGTAGTGGATAGATGTGATAAGGTTTGCTTTACCAATACCTTCGATTGTTAAACCTACGCTGTTTTCACCTGGATCGAAAACACCATCTTTTCCTGTACAATCATCTTTAAATTTGAGAAGTACATTTCCATTTTCAAGTTTGTAAACGTCTTTTGTTTTACCTGTGTAAATTTTTTCCATCTTTATCAATCTCCTTATGTATTAAGATGCGTCATAAAATAACATAGATACTTTACCACTTTTTAGTGCAAAAAAAAATATATTTTTTAAAATTTTTTGTATTTTTTT
>JAZURS010000089.1:0-24238 GCA_045606325.1 Agathobacter sp. | reverse complement strand
ATCGGCGATGTATTACTCGCTGATGTAGCTGGCACAGGCGTAGATATTATCGCAACAAAAAATGTAGAAAAAGCATAAATAAATGCATGAAAAAAGGACACCATACGGTGTCCTTTTTTCGAGGAGTTTAGTTATGAAAATGTTTATAATAAAAAGGGAATGTCGTAAAGGCATTTTCGACCTTTACACTAAGTAGTATATCCAATAACTGTGTCAAAAATATGTCTATTTTCAAAAACATTTCTAAAATCGCATACAATTTTTTAATAAACATTTTATATTTTAGGGCTGCCGCAAATATTCTTTGTAGGCGGCTTTTATTTTAGGTTTTTGGGAATTATGTCACGTGATAATGGGGATGTAAATTCCTCACAATAAGAAAACCGAAATTTTCTAAAAAGCACATGGCTTGCTCGTATGATTTATTATGTCTGTCAAAGGTTTTACAATCTGCGACAGTCTGTGCGTGTAATGAAAGACATCTTAACTGGGATTTCGTGCATCTCTTACGCAGGTGGGATTTATAAAATGTCATGAGCATGCTCAATTGTCTAAGACGCTGGTTTTGCGTCGAGTTTTGAGCATGCTCATGTAATATCAACTTTATAAAGAACGCCTGCTTAGAGATGCTAGAAAGCACTGTAGATGTCTTTCACACACGTACAGATCTGCCGCAGATAGTAAAAGCGTTGCCAGACACAAAACTTAAGCAAGCCATGTGCTTTTGAAAATGAACGGTTTTCTTCTGATGCTCGAATTTTCATCCCCATTATCACGTGACACATCTTCTCAAGAATAAGAAAAAGCTGCCTACAAAGAATATTTGCGGCAGCCTTGCAATTTATATGTTCAATAAGAAATTACATAATTCAATTTTAGATGTGTTTTCTAAACTATTTTGGAAGTCCACTTTTCCTTGCTCCGTACTTGGATTTAATAAATCAGCCTCTGCAAGGCGACGACGCATTTCACGTGCCGTTCCTTCACCTCCGTCGAAAACAAGAACATCTGGCCCTAGAACTTCTTTGATCATATCCTTTGCAAATGGATAATGGGTACAACCTAATACCACAGAGTCTACAGGATGAATACGATGCGCAAAAAGCAGTTCTTCTAAATAGCTTCTAAAATCATCACTAGTCAAGTCTCCTCGCTCTACGAAATCCATAAGACCTGGACATGGGAGCGGAATAATTTCTGCCATATCTTCGTACTTAGCCATGAGATTCTGGAATTTTTCTTCACGAATTGTCATCGGTGTAGCCATAACCAATACACGACAGTTTGGTTTTAATGTTGCAGCTGGCTTTACTGCTGGTTCGATTCCTACAATTGGAACTTCTGGATACATTTCACGCAAAGTCCTTACTGCAGCGCTGGTGGCAGTATTGCAGGCCACTACCAGCCCCTTTGCTCCTTGTGCAAAAAGGTATTCTGCAGCATCTATTGTAAGCTGTTTTACAGTTTCCTTATCTTTCATCCCATATGGTGCATTTTTAGAGTCACCATAATAGATATAATCCTCGTTTGGAAGGATTTTTACTAGCTCTCTTAACACACTGATTCCACCTACTCCAGAATCAAATACTGCAATTGGATTTGTTTTCTTTGACATAACACACTCCTATTATGTATAATAATAGTATCATTTTTACTTGGAGGTCAATAATGAGCCTTAAACCTAGACTTGACGTAGAGGAATTAGAACGCAAACAATCCATCAATCATAAATATTGCGAACATTGTGGACAGGCCATTCCTCGTAGTGCGGAATTCGCTTGCTGCGCACGTTGCCAGGAAACCATTCTTTTTCATGAAGTTAAAAACTATATTCGTGAGAATAATGTAAATGAATTTCAGGTCGCTGAACATTTTGGAATTCCACTTAGAATCGTGAAACACTGGATGAAAGAACGACGCATTGAATACATACCACAAAAGAATGGACCAAGTTTATTCTAAGTATATTATAGCAAAAGAGTTCCATAATGGAACTCTTTTTTTGCGGTCTTTTTTCTTGACAAAAAATGTAAGCTATTGTAGAATACATATGTTGTGATTACAACAAGCCCAGATAGCTCAGTTGGTAGAGCAAAGGACTGAAAATCCTTGTGTCGCTGGTTCGATTCCGGCTCTGGGCATTAAAAAAAGCTGTCGCATTTGCGACAGCTTTTTTTGTTCTTATGTAGGGATTAGAACAAATCTACACGACCTGTTACATCACCGTTGATTACGTAGTATGCAGAAGCTTCTTCTGGTTTTACGTAAATGTTTAAAGATTTGATTGAAGATGCTTTGTGTCCTTCAGCTACGAACTGAGCTTTAACTTTTTCTTCAACTGTAGCGATAGCTACTTCGTTGCCACCGAACTGTACAGTGATTACTGTTTCAGCTTTAGCAGCAGCTTTTTTAGCTGGAGCTTTCTTTTCTGTTGTAGCAGCTTTCTTTGCTGGAGCTTTCTTTGCTGGAGCTTTTTTAGCTTCTGCTTTTACTTCTTTAACTTCAGCTACTGGAGCTTCTACTTTAACTTCTTTCACTTCTGTTGCTTTTGTTGTTGCTTTTTTAGTTGTTGCCATGATTCTTTTCCTCCTGAGAATTTCTTATTCACAAACTAAGAATTTTTCGATAGCTATTACTGCTTCTTCTTCGTCTGAACCTTCGGTCACAATGTTGATTGACATGCCTTCAGATGGATTGAAAGCCATAATACCCATAATGCTTTTGGCATTAATTCTGCGATTATCACTTTCTAAAATTATCTCGCTGTCAAATCTACACGCTAACTGAACCAGTTCAGCGATTGGATTAGCGTGGCCGTCTGATACATTAGAAACAATTACATTTTTTCTGCTCATTTTGCACTCCTTATTCCAATCTCAAAATACAAAACCAAATATAGCCTACTTTTCAAGGTTTTGCAAGCAATTCTGAAATTTCTGTTAAACTTACACTAAGGATTCCAAAAAGCGTTTGGGTAATTGTTCAAATTGACAATGAATTTTTGCCTATTTCACGTATGCAATAAAGTAATTGCCACCACTCTCGAATAATTTTGTAATCTCTTCATAACTAACTGTTCTGTTTTGTCCATTTGACGGATTGTAATAATACACGTTACTTGCAGAATATCCAGTTAATAAAATTGCCTGATCTGCACCTGTACGGGCGAGCACTGGCGTACTCTGATCTAAATAATATAACAACTCATCAATGGTACAACCTTTCAGTTCAAGCACTGTACTTTCTTTCATAGTGCTTTGCATAATCTGTAAAGGATTTTGGCCTGCAGAAACTAAGTCACTTACACTGACTCCCACACCTTCTCTTGCAAGCATAATACTCACTGCTTTCGTCATAGATGATGCATGTGCGTCTGCCTCATTTGCGTACATGTTCGTAATAGACGCCTGTGTTGTATTACGTGCACGTTTAAAAATATATTTCAAATCTGAGTCCACTACTACACCATAGTTTTGGTTTGCACATCGTACTGCTGCACCTGCATCCTTGGTTGCAAGGAGAACCTCTCCTCTCGCATATGCATAGAAGTATCCTTCTGTTTTTACATCAAGATTTACAATACGAGGTTGCTCTAAAAGGATATGTTTTGGGTTAATAATCTGTACTGCATTTTCCTTTTTAATTTCTTTCATATTAATGGCAACCTGTGTCTGTTTTAAATCTGTAACAGACTTTCTAAGTTTCACACTATTTGCAGGCTCCGCTTCACGATTCATAATCGTATCTGCTCCGCTTGACAACCAGCGTCCCGCATTTTCACTAACCAGTCCTACATAAATATTTCTGTCATCTACAGAAACCGTTCCAATTCTACCACTGTCGGGCACATAAGTCTTAATCACATTTTGTTTTTCTTCTGAGGTATTTAAAATCTCTAATTTATTCATTGGAAAAACCATATCTCCCAGCGCATCTGTTTTCACCTCGGCTGCGCTTGCTACTCCATAGACGAAGTCTTCTCCAATAAATGCAAGGGGCTTCAAATAATTGCCATCTTCTGCAACAACCTCATGGGCAATTCCCGTCTTTAAATCCTGTATCTGAATCTTTGTACTGGAATATAATTCACTTGGTTCTATCCATGCAAGATAACGTCCACTCTTGGACATAGCATAACAGTCATCTGTATCGCTATCAATAAAAGTCGTAACCTCACTGGAATTCATATCTATCTTATAAATATTGTTATTTAATAAAAGATACAAAATCTTCTGTTCATTCACATAGGTCAAAGTACCCAATTCCGCTTGAAGCACTTGATAGGATTTATTGGTTGGAATAAATACTTCTTCTTCCACTGTATGTGCGATACCATCATAATAGTACACGCCAACACCAACAGTTCCCTCATGGTCGCCACGGTTCATATAACCGGATACTACAAAAGAAATACTTCCTGCTTCATCTACTCGAACAATCTTAATATCATGTTCATCCCAATTGTCGCGTGCATTAATTCCTTCTGCTCCACGGAAACTAAAAACCTGAGAGATTGTATTATTGATGCGGTCATAACTCCATAACTCACCTTCCTGCACAAATGCGATGCAGTTACCTGAGTCATTCGCCAGGTATTCTACCTGATTATCTCGAATTCCTAAAAGGATTCCCGTAGTTCCTAATAGGAAGTTATTTTCACTTCTAAAAATCTGATTCATTCTACGTTCAAAGTTCAATACGTAGGTACGAGTTGGAGTTTGTCTTAAACGATAAAACTCTTCTACGTTGTAGTACTCTACTTCGTTTTCTTCATTTACATTTGTCATTACATAGTTCAAAGTAATAACATTGTATGAGCTATTTACTTCTTTAAAAGAAGCTACTGGCTCCGTAAGTTTTACCCCTGTGAAATCTGCCCAGGTAATCTGTCTTAAGGTACATGATAAATCAACGTAACCTAAATTAGTCGCATCACCTGTCGCTGGATCCATGTAGGTTGGAATAAAATTAGAGGCATCATCTCTAAAGGTATATTCGTGGAAGGTCATAGCGAAATCCAAGGTTTCATCTGTATAACAATCCAATGCTCTTACTATACGTGTATAGTAATATACCTGCTTATCTCCAACGGTAAGAACTATTTCCATATTATATTCCTGGTTGTCCTCAAACAAACTAGGAAGACTGATATTACAGTTTACCTTATCCTGAGTGACTGTAATATCAGCATCATCTTCTTCTACTAATAATCTTTCACTATTCATACTACGAATCTTATAGGAAAGATTTTCTACTTTATTTCCATAAGTCATGATTTCCAGATGCAATGCACGTTCTTCGCCAATTGGCATAAGTCCGTCTCTCATAGACAACATATCCATCTCCTGCACATAACCATGGAGTTCATTAATCATCTTTTCGTCATATACAAAATACATAACTGGAAGACTCGCATCATCCATCGTTGTAGTCAGGTCCTTATTCACTTTGTTTGTCAAAACGCTGAACACAATTACCGAGATTAAAAATACGACTGTCAGCACAACTGGTTTTGTCATCTTATTATTCATCTGTTTCACCTGTGTAACTAAACTATTTGCAGCTGGCAACTACCACCAGCGGCTACATCTACGATGTCTGCATCTTCTACGATAAATTTCATCATGGAACAAAATTCCTATAAGGCTACGAAGCCATCCATCATCCCTGCGTCTCCCATATTGCTGGGCTGTTAACGTCTCTTCGAACAATCTCTGCGCCTCACGCTCTAGCATATAACGGTCAGGATTTTCGTCATATAACCTACTTCCTTCGTACTCCATCTCATCACAACGACATTCTACCATTTGCTGTAGTTCGCGTACTTCTCGAGGATACAAGGATTTCATCCGCTCCATGTCCTTTTCATATTCCATTTCTGTCAGATATAAATTCTGCATAGGATATGTCATATAAAAAGGTGTTTTCTGATATAAACTATCTCTATCTTCCACATCAATTCTCCATTTCGCTATCAATATAGCATATGAAGAATTTATAAAAACGTGCTTGCTCCTACAATGGAATAACTGGTAAATCTGCTAAAAGCATCCAAAATCCGAGCATCATAAAAATCATTCCAAAAATGGCACGTAAAGATGAGCGTTCTCTCATAAACACACAGCCTAATACAACTGCTGCTACGAGGTCAAATCTTTCTACTAACTCGACACTACTGTTGACTCCAAGCAGATATGCCTTATTAAAGCAGTACCATGCTCCACCCATTGTTGCTCCTGACAAACATAAATATATGCCATCTAAGAAAGACATAGAACGAAGTCCTTGGTATCCTCTTGTAGCAAAGGTAACTAACCACACAAGAATAAGCGCTATTCCATATCGAACCATTCTTTCGAAATAAAAATTCACACCACTGATTCCAATTCGATCTAATACAACGGTCACTGTAGTAAGTGCCATCGCCCCAAACGCGTAGCCTAGCCACGCCCCGGTTCTTTTTCCTCTGCCGGAAGTCTTTATCGACATCATAACCATTCCAGCAATCAACAGGATTAGAATAATTATCTTATTCCAATTGATTCCATCCTTAAAAAGGAATATTCCTACCAAAATATCTAAGATGATACTTCCTTCTACGACAGGCACCACCTTAATCACTTCACCTAATTGAAGTGCCCTAAGCAAGCATACCCATACTAGCCCTGTAGCAATTCCCGAGAAAATCAAATATAAAAATGTATTTGATCCAATTCCAGAAAGCTGCATCGCAGAACCAGTTTGATTCACCATAAATAATGCTCCAAGAAACAAAAATGTTCCTCTAAGAGCCGCAGCCAAATGGGAATTGGATTTGTGCATTCCACTCTTGGCAAATACAGGGGATGCTCCTGCGAGCACAGCTCCCAAAATTGCATAAAGTAACCAATTCATTTATGTTTCCTCAACCTTTGTTATTCTTCCACAATTTCTGCATAGTCGGCACTTACATAACCTTCCTTGCCATTGTGGATTACCTTATACCAACCATCTAAAGTTTCTAAAACCTCGAGTTTGGTACCACCATCAATACGATCCAAAGTCGCACATTCCGTATTCGGTTCTTTACGAAGTTTTACCTGCGTTGTAGTCTTTACGTAAACCTTATCATCTGATTCTGCTTCTGATTCTGTTTCTGGCTCAGACTCTAATTCTGTATCAATGTTTACATCTGGCTCTAAGTTTTCACTTTCAGAATCCTTGCTTACGTCCTGAGTACTCTGTGTATTCTGAGTATCTTTGTCACTGCCTGATGGTTTTGTAAGTAACGACACTGCAAAAATTATCAGTGCAGTCAATACAATCACCAACACACCTGCAATCACTCTCGCTATAATTACATCTTTTCTAAAGTGTTTACTTTTTTTCATCTTTTGTCCTCTTACTCAATTGTAACAATTCTCATCATATTACTTACGCCATAATCAAATCCACCAACATGTGGGGAAGGAATACCTGCTGTAAGAACAGATAAATCTCCAGCTTCTACAAAGCCTCTGTCTTTTGCAATATCAATCGCATTGCTACAGATTGCTTCTGCTGTATCCTGCTGCATCGATTCAAAAGGTCTTACGCCCCAGTAAATCTGCATTCTACGAAGTGCTCTTGCATTTGGGCTAACTGCAAGTACTTCCATCTTAGGATGGAATTTTGAAATAACTCGAGCTGTTGCGCCTGATCCTGTTGGAGCAATAATACATTTTGCATCTAAATTTGTTGCTGTTGAAACAGTTGCGTATCCCAAAGCACTTGTAGTGTCTTTCATACGCTGTTTTTTCATCTTGCTTAAAATTTCTTCGTGATTCAAATGGGATTCTGTATTTTCACAAATCTGAACCATCATTCTAAGTGCTTCGATAGGATATTTACCCTGCGCAGTTTCCCCTGAAAGCATTACTGCATCTGTACCATCATATACTGCGTTTGCAACGTCTGTCACTTCGGCACGTGTTGGACGTGGGTTACGCATCATAGAATCTAACATCTGTGTTGCTGTGATAACTGGTTTGTAGCATTCCTTACATTTATTAATCATCATCTTCTGAATGTATGGAACTTCTTCTGCTGGAATTTCTACACCAAGGTCACCACGCGCTACCATGATACCATCTGCAATTTCTAAAATTTCATCTAAGTTGTCGATACCTTCTGCGTTTTCAATTTTAGCAATTACAGGTGTGTATGGTGCTCCACATTCACGAAGAAGCGCTTTGATTTCGCGAATACAATCCGCATTACGAACAAAAGAAGCTGCTATAAAGTCTACATCCTGTTCTACACCAAAACGGATATCTGCTTTATCCTTCTCTGTAATAGCTGGAAGACGGATAGGTACATTTGGTACATTTACACCCTTTCTCTGTCCTAGTTCCCCACCATTGATGATTTTACAGATAATATCTTTCTCTTTGATTTCTTCTACCTTTAATTCAATCAAACCATCATCAATAAGAATGGTTCCACCGATTTGCGCATCTTCTACAAGACCTTCATAAGTGATACTTACTCTCTTGTTATCACCTTCGATTTCTTCTGTAGTAAGAACAAATTCATCGCCTTCTACTAATTGAACTTTCTGACCATCTTTTAATAAACCTGTACGGATTTCTGGCCCTTTTGTATCTAGAAGAATTGCAATATGTTTACCTTCTTCTTTACGAAGTTTCTTTAACATATCCATTCTTTCTTTCTGCTCTGCATGGTCGCCATGCGAAAAGTTAAAGCGTGCGATATCCATTCCTTCCTGGATTAATTTTCTCATTACTTCTGGATCATTTGAATTAGGTCCCATTGTACATACGATTTTTGTTTTTTTCATGACTTATATTTTCCTTTTCTGTTTTTTATTCTATTATCTGCTTTAATGTTTCAAATAAAACATCAACTTCAATTGGTTTTGTAACGTATCCATTCATTCCACATGCGAAGGCTTTCTTTCTCTCTTCGCCAAACGCATTCGCTGTCATAGCAACGATTGGAACTTTTGCCAGGATACGGTTGTCTAAATCTCGAATTGCTTTTGTAGCTTCGTAACCATCCATGATAGGCATCTGAATATCCATAAGAACTACTGCATATTCTCCTGGAGTGGCACTTGCAATTCTTTCTACTGCTTCTCGTCCATCCTTCGCCTGATCAATAACAAAGCCTTGTGCTTCAAGAAGTTTCTTGGCAATTTCACGATTCATGATATTGTCTTCTACCAGTAATATCTTTTTATCTTTGAAAAGTTCTTTTTGTTCTTCCTGTTCAGCAGCTTGTTTTTTATCTTTTTCTATAACAAGTTCCTCGGTACTCATTGCCTCTTCATCTACATCCTGCAGCATAAAGACAACTTTTACTGTAAATTCAGCACCCTTGCCCAGCTCACTTTCTACACTTATCTTTCCACCCATTAGTTTCACAATACTTTTGGTAATGGATAAACCTAAGCCGGTTCCCTGTATTCCTGAATTCTCCGTGCTCTTTTCTCTTTCAAAGGCTTCAAAGATACTGTCTAAGAATTCTGCACCTATTCCGATACCATTATCTTTTACCTTAAAGATATAAACACCATATCCCTCTGGCGCCACCATTTCCTGATGGATGTGAAGTAAAACCTCACCACCTTGAGGTGTGAACTTTATAGCATTTCCAAGAAGATTAATTAACACCTGATTCAATCGAAGTTTATCACAATATACATAGTTGTTAACAATTTCTTTTTCTATTTTAAAATTGATTTCTTTTTCTCTCGCCATTGGCTGAATCAAATTATTTACATCAACCAACACTTCTTTTAAGGATACTTCACTTTCTTCTATCTGAACCTTGCCGCTCTCGATACGACTCATATCTAATATGTCGTTAATCAGACTAAGCAAATGCTTACTTGCGGATTGGATTTTGTCCAAATAATCTTTTACCTGTATCTTATTATCTATATTTGACTGTGCCAGAGTAACAAATCCAGTAATCGCATTCATTGGGGTGCGGATATCATGGGACATACTAGAAAGGAACTGGCTCTTGGCCTGATTTGCTCTTTCTGCTGCTACCAAAGCTTCCTCTACGGTTTCTTTCTGCTCAATATCCTTTTGGATTTCCTTGTCTACATCCATGATAGCCATAACCACATGGGTTACTTTTCCCTCTGGCGAGTATGATGCCACAATCACATGCATTCGGAACCACTTTTCGATACCACCTGCAACCTGTCGATAGTTAAACGAATAGAATAGGTTGTCCCTGCTCAACGTCTGTGCCATATATGCGCGACTCGTCATCTTACGATAATTTTCTCTATCTTCTGGATGAACGTATGTATCCACATATATACGAACAGCATCCTCGTAATCCTGTGGAGCCGTATTATAAAAATCTGCAGTCAGATAATCTTCTACTTTTTCCTCGGTATTACTTAAGTATTCCCTCTTTCCTGTCTGTAAGTCCAAATAATACGAACTAATAAAGAGTCTGCTCAAACTATGAATTTTTGAAGAACTCAGTTCTCTTTCTTTTTCAAAGGTTACGAAAAACAGATACGTCTGCAACGTCGCCATCGCAATACCCACACAAAGAAATGGCATATTCTGATAAGCAACCTGCAATACTCCAAACACTACTGGGAAGACAAAGTATGACAACATAATCATATACGTATTCTGATCTTCGAAGTCCTTGGTCAGAAACATTCGCAAGGCTAGTTTTGCCGCAGCAAATATAATATAGCCATAAGTAAATACTAACTGTGGAATATAGAATGTTCCTCTACAGTATCCCCCCTGTGCATCTATATAGAAAAACCAACCTGTCCATATAGATAAGACAGAGACTACAACTACAAAAAACATTGGAATTTTTGTCAATGTTCTTATTTTAGAATTAAGGTACAACGCAGAATCCTGCATGTATTCCACATATGCAAACCAGCGATATGAAAGGATTGCAGATGCCGAATAATACAACGCATAGATAATCTTTTGCATCAAAATTGGAACAGGGAGCAGACTATCATAGATAACACCCCATAACATGTCCAATCCAAGGTAAATCATACCTATTGTCATGATACTGACATAAATATCTCTTTTTTCACTTCGTACTACGCCACTTACCATTCGCAGGTACAGCACGAAAGTCAACAAAAGGCAAAGCCCGGCAACTAATGAATATAATCCTGTTCCCATATTTGTTATCCTTTCTTGTGACATTTTAATCCAATGTATATTGTACCATTAAAACACATAAAAATAAACTCCAAATCAAAAAAGGATATCCATATCGGATATCCTTTTTTCTAATATTTTATCACCAACGGCACAACCTTCTTCGCCACCTGATAAATCGGCCCCTCTAACACCTTCTGTGCGTTCTTTAATTCTTCTCGAATCTGAATTCCCTGCGGACAATGTTTCTCACATTTTCCACAACCGATACAGTTCGATATCGAAGTCGCATCTTTACGAAAAACAGAACTCCGCAAGTGTTCATACCATGCTTCTTGCTTTCCATCCACAGACGAAACATTATATGCCGCAAAGGCACCTGGAATATCTACATTCATAGGACATGGCATACAATAGCCACAGCCTGTACATCCTACCTTCATCTTTGAATTGATGGCTTCCACTACCTGTGCAAGTAAAGCGTTATCTTCTTCAGTAAGTTCTCCTACCTGACACTCACTTGCTACACGAATATTCTCTTCTAACATTTCCATAGAGTTCATACCAGAAAGTACGCAGGTTACTTCTGGCTGATTCCAAAGCCAGCGAAATGCCCATTCTGCTGGAGAATATTTCTTTGGATGTTCTGCAAAAAGTTTCTTGGCTTTTTCTGGAAGATTGCTTACCAATTTTCCGCCTCGAAGTGGCTCCATAATAATCACAGGAATTCCTTTTGCTGCAGCATGGTTTAATCCTTTTCTTCCTGCCTGCGCATGTTCATCCAAATAGTTATACTGAATCTGGCAAAAATCCCAGTCATATGCATCAACTACTTTACAAAAACTTTCGGTATTTCCATGATACGAAAATCCAATCTGACGAATAGTTCCGCTTTTCTTTTTCTCCTGAATCCATTCCAGGATTCCCATATCAACTAACTTCTCCCAAGTCTTTACGTCGTTTAACATATGCATCAGGTAGTAGTCAATATAGTCTGTACGAAGTCTACTAAGTTCCTCTTGGAAACACTTCTCGATACTCTCCATGGAGTTCATCAGATAGTGTGGAAGTTTCGTAGCGATATTTATCTTTTCACGAATGCCATTCTTCTCAAATATCTTTCCGAGGGCAGCTTCACTTCCGCCATAAATGTATGCGGTGTCATAATAGTTGACGCCCTTTTCATAGGCAGCCATAAGCTCCTTTTCTGCCTTATCCAAATCAATGCTTCCTGCTGTTTTTGTAAAACGCATACAGCCGTAACCCAAGACCGATATTTTATTTCCATATTTATCCTTGCGATATTGCATGTTATCTCCTTTTACAAATGGCAGACATCTTGCGACATCTGCCACTCTTTTTTACTTATTCCATTTATATACTCTACATTCATATGGTCTTAAAACATAAGATGGTGCTTCTTCATAATTGCCCAATATCTGTTCTGCCGAATCCATATCAAAGCCAGATGGTATTTTCCAATCCACTAAATGATCTGCAAAGGAGCATACCACCAATATTTTTTCTTTTTCATCTTCTCTTGAATATGTATAAAGCGTACAAGAATGTTTTCCATATTCTTTATAATTTCCATATCTCACGCTGGAAAGGTCTTTACGCAATTTAATCACTTTACGATAGAAGTTCAATATAGAATCTTCATCGTTTTCCTGCTGCGCTACGTTTACTTCTTTGTAATTTTCATTTACATAGAACCATGGTGTACCTGTAGTAAATCCTGCATTTTCACCATCATCCCACTGTACTGGTGTACGAGCTGAATCACGAGAGCCATTCCAGAGACGTTCCAGTCTCTTTTCTGGAGATTTCTTGGTTCCTACATTAAAATACTGCCAGCGTGTCTGTACATCTTCGTACATCTCTGGATCTGATGGATACCAGTTACTCATACCGATTTCCTGTCCCTGATATACAAATGGTGTTCCTTTTTGGAACATATAAGATACCGCAAGCATCTTTGCACTTTCGTTACGGAATTTCTCACTACCATATCGCGATACCATTCTTGGATGATCATGATTTTCTATGTAGAGCATGTTCCAGCCTTTGCCCTCAAGACCTTCCTGCCAAGAAGAATATGCTCTCTTTAACTTGCGAAGAGAAAATGGCATATGCATAAAGTCTGTAAACATGCAGTCTGCTTCCTGTGTTGCAAACTGAATCATCATATCCAATACTGGATCGTTTGTCTCATCAATATATTTTAGTGCAACCTTTGGTGTAACCATCGGAGCCTCTGCAAGTATCATGCAATCATATTTGGAGAATACATCTCTCTTAAATTCTTCAAGATACTCATGTAAATGTGGACCATGATTGAAGTAACCAATCCCCTTTGAAGCAGGCATAATGTAATCATCTGGAAGACCTTCTTCTTTTGAAATAAAAGTAATTACGTCTTCTCTAAATCCGTCAACTCCCATGTCAAGCCAATACTTCAAAATCTTCTTTACTTCTTCTCGCACAAGAGGGTTATCCATATTTAAATCCGCCTGCTCAATCGCAAACAAATGCATATAATATTCCTGTCTTACTTCATCCCATGCCCATGCTTTTCCCTCAAAAAGAGAGTCCCAGTTGTTTGGCAATTTACCGTTTGGTTTTGCTGGACGCCAAATGTAATAGTCTGTGTAAGGTTCGATTTTCTCACGACTCTTTTTAAACCATTCATGTTCTGTACTGGTGTGGTTTACTACGAGATCCATGATAACCTTCATACCTCTTTCATGTGCTCCATCCAATACTTTTTTAAAGGCTTCCATGCCACCAAACTCTTCTGCGATGTCCATGTAATCTGAAATATCATATCCGCAATCTACGCCTGGTGATGGATAAAGTGGTGAGAACCAGATACCATCACAGCCTAATGACTTGATATAATCTAATTTCTCATATACACCGAACAAATCGCCCATTCCATCTCCGTTACCGTCCTTAAAAGAACGTGGCCAGATTTGATAAAATACCATGTCTTTATACCATTGATTTTTCCCCATTTTGTAATCCCCCTTTTTATTTACCTTTTACAAGTTTTACGACCGTTTCTATATGCCCCGTATGTGGGAACTGGTCTACCGCTCTTACCTTTTCAATATCATATCCACCATCGCAGAGAATACGTAAATCTCTTGCAAGTGTTGCAGAGTCACAGCTTACATATACAATGCGTTTTGGCAGCATCTTAAGCATTGTATCCAGACACGCGTTGTCACAACCTTTTCTCGGTGGATCTACTACGATAACATCTGGTGTGAGCATTGCATCGCCTTCCTTCAAATTTTCATAAAACTCTGGTAATACTTCTTCTGCTTTTCCTACAAAAAATTCTGCATTCTCAATGCCATTTAACTTCGCATTATTTTTTGCATCTTCAATTGCCTGTGGCACGATTTCAACGCCATACACCTTCTTTGCTTTCTGTGCTAAGAAAAGAGAAATCGTTCCGATACCACAGTAGAGGTCCCAAACATATTCTTCCCCAGTGAGTTCTGCATAATCCAATGCTGTACTGTATAGTTTTTCTGTCTGCACTGGGTTTACCTGATAGAACGACTGTGGAGAGATACGATAAGCCACCGCTGTATCTGTCAAAGCAAAATCCTGCTCTGTGTCTCTCAAATGTATATAATCTGTAATATAAGCCTGTCCCCAGATACACTCGGTAACATCACCTAAAATTACATTTGTATTTTTCGTATTTATATTGATAGAAATGGATGTCATGCCTTCTATCTTTTCAAGTCTAGAAATCAAATCAGCTTGTGCTGGAAGCGTACGACCATTGATAATGAGACAAACCATGATTTCTTTGGTAGTAAACCCAAAACGGATGAGCACATGGCGAAGGAGTCCTTGTCCTGTGGTTTCATCATAAGCCGTGACACCGTTTGTCAGCATCCATGCCTTTACCATCTCTAAGATAGGTGCATTTTCTTCTACGCCTAACAAACAATCATCAACTGGAATAATGCTATGTGTTCTAGCGGCATAAAATCCAGTTATCAAATTTCCATCTTTATCTGTTCCAACCGGAAACTGTGCTTTGTTGCGGTAACGGAATGGCGTCTCCATACCTACTACTGGAAGCATCTTTGCATCGATTTCTTCTGCATCAAAACCTCCGATACGGATTAAGTTTCCACGCACCTTTTCCTGTTTGAATTCTAACTGTTTCTCATAGGAAAGTGCCTGAATCTGACATCCGCCACAACGTCTATGATGTGGACATTCTGGTTCAACACGAAAAGTGGAAGGAGTAAGTACCTCTTCCACTCTTGCATATCCATAATTCTTTTTTAGTTTTGTCGCACGGGCACGAATCACGTCACCAATTAATGCATCCTTTACGAAAAAGGTCATGCCATCAAAGTGACCGATACCTTCTCCATCTACACCCATGTCTGTTATTTCTAAATCGAATATATCGTTTTTCTTCATAATTTTCTCTTTCTAAAAAGAAATATCATTTTTATTTATCTGAGCTAGTTCTACGAACGTTTGATTCAAGCAGTCTATTGTAGCCCTGCCAATCTAAATTGTTTTCTGGAACACCGTTAATGATTTCCTTGAAGGTTTCCATTTTCGCATCCAGATTGTCTGCAAAACTCAAGCAAAGTGCTTCTGCCAATGCAGGTTTCTTAGGCGAACCAAATTCAAGTTCTCCATGATGTGCCAAAATACAATGCTTCAGTTCGTTTGCAAGGGTTACAGGAAAATCATCCATCTGACGAATCTGGTCATTTAACATTTCCACTCCCATCACAATGTGTCCAAGCAAATTACCTGCATCGGTGTAATCGTTTTCTGGGAAGGTAGAAAGTTCTTTTAACTTCCCTAGATCATGGAACATTGCTGCAGTGAGCAATAAGTCTCTATTTAAAATCGTATAGTTCTTTGCGAAGAAATCACAGTTTCTAGTTACGCTTAAAGTATGTTCCAAAAGTCCGCCTACAAAACCATGGTGTACACTCTTTGCAGCAGAATGAAACTTAAACTTTTTCTCGAAAGCTGCATTGTCAAAAAATGCATGTAAGAGTTTACTGTAGTATGGATTTTTGATGGAGTTTATGTAACCCATCAATTCTACAAACATACCATCAATATCATATTCGCTGACTGGAAGATAATCACTTGGATCATATTCGCCTTCGCCCACTTTTCTGGCACGTTTGATAGACAGCTGTGGACTTCCATTGTAAAGGGAAACATCCCCTGTGATACATACATAATCCATCACGTCAAAATCATCGATTCCAACAGAACCCGGATCCCAGATTTTGGAGTCAATGGTACCTGTTTTATCCTGTAAAATTACAATATCATATGGCTTTCCTGCTTTTGTAAGTGCCGCCTGTTTATGCTTGCAAAGGTACACATCATTGATGCGGTCTCCTTCGCGAAAACTTTCAATATATTTCATGTTGCCTCCAAATTATCTATATCTTTTTTACTGCAATACTCCAATTGTCACAGTACATTTTACTTCGTAATATTCATCGCCATTTTGTCTTTGGACAGATATCTCACAGGTCGTACCTGGAATCAACTGGCTGATTTTCTCACTATATGTCTCGTCGGTAAGAATCTCCTCACCATTAATGTGAGTAACAACATCACCACTTTGAATCCCTGCTTTCATTGCAGGAGAATCCATTGCTACTTCTCGAATAAACACGCCCTTTGGAATGTCGTAATCTGTTGAGATATCATCCGTAACGGTGGATATATATGCTCCGACAAAAGGAATGTCTTTTCCGTTTTTCAGATTCTCTATTACTTTTGCTATTTCTGTATAAGTCACTGCAGTTAATGTACTTGCGTTCTGTGAGCCACTAAAGGACTGCATGACTATACCAACTACTTCGCCTCTCGTATTAATCAAAACCCCACTTCCTGTTGCACTCGCCACAATGTCCGTGGTGAAAACAGAATAGTTTTTATCGAGAGTTACCACTTCATTTTCCACAGAAGTTATATTACCTGTTAAAATAGAATAGTTTGTGCCAAGCGGACTTCCTAAAGCAATTACCAGCGAACCATTGATAACTGGATCTGCACTTCCCAGTTTCGCAATTGTAATTGTTCTTTTGGTAGCAGTTTCTAACTGTCTTTTTTCTACGGTTAGCACTGCCATACCTGTATTCCCATCATATTTTAGCAGCGTTGCCTCTGCCCCTGTGCCATCTACAAAGGATACTCGGATGTGAGCAGCGTCAGCAATAATTTTTCGTTCTGTTAAAATATACAGATAATTTCCATCTTCAGAAATAATAAGTCCCGATCCCTGACCTTCTGTCTCATAATCATTGGTCATCCAATCATTTTCACTCTCCATGTGAGTCACGGTCACGATGGATTTGTTTGCCATATTTCCGATACGATACAACTCATTTTGAAGAGTCTGATAATCTGTTATGGAAAGGCTCAAATCTGGTGGAAGGACCAAGGCATTCCCAGACTGCTCTGTAGTTTCTGAGCCCGTCTCCGCTTCCGTCCCTTCTACGACTTCCGAAGGATTCTTTCCCCAGTTATCGGTTATCATTGGAACTGCTATTATTAAGACCAGACAAACAACACCCGCGAACACAAGACCGCATAATGCTGCTATACCCAGATTCATCGCTAATCTTCTTTTGCTTATCGGTTTTTCTTTAATCTTTTCTCGTATAAATTCCATAAAATTCCTCTTATTATCTAACGACAATATACCAATTCTATTATATTGTCATTTCTGTTGCCTTGCAACTATTTTTACCTTTTCCAAATCCGCATTATGGGCTATAATATAGTATATTTATTAAGACAGAGGTAACTATGAATCAAAAGGTTTTTAAAACATTAGAATATCATAAAATTTTAGAGCAGTTGGCTGGATACGCATCTGCACCAGAAACAAAAAAGCGCATCGAAGAACTGGTTCCTTCCACAGACATAAATGAAATCAATCATTTACAGGAAACTACTGCAGATGCACTTAGTCGTATTTACAAAAGTCAGTCGCTTTCCTTTTCCGGTTTGCGCAACGTGAATGGTTCGTTAAAAAGACTCTCTATCGGTGGAACTTTAAACACTACAGAACTTTTACAGATTAGTTCTCTTTTAGAGGTAGCAAAACGTGCAAAAGCATATGACCGTTCAGATCGTGCAGAAGAAAAAACGGATTCTCTGACGGTATTCTTTTCTCAGATAGAACCATTAACTCCTCTTCATGAGGAAATCAAACGTTGTATTTTGGGTGAAGATGAAATCGCAGACGATGCGAGCCCTGCGCTAGCAAAAATCCGTAAATCTATTCGTGGAATGAACGACCGCATTCATGCACAGCTTTCTTCTCTTATGAATAATGCGACCACAAGAGAATACTTGCAGGATGCTGTGGTAACCATGCGTGACGGACGCTACTGCCTTCCTGTAAAAGCAGGCAATAAAGCTTCTATTCCTGGTATGGTACACGACCAGTCTTCCTCTGGCTCTACTGTTTTCATCGAGCCAATGGCAGTCGTAAATTTGAACAATGAATTAAAGGAACTTTTTATAAAAGAGAAAGATGAAATCAATGTGATTTTGGCAAAGCTCAGCGAAATGGTTGCAGGATATGAAATGGCAATTGCCAATAACTGGACAGTCCTTTCTGAACTCGATTTTATCTTTGCAAAAGCTGCTTTAGCAAAATCTTATAATGGTATCGCTCCTACCTTTAATGAACGAGGTTATATCAATATCAGAAAAGGACGTCATCCATTATTAGATGCAAAAAAAGTCGTACCTATCGATGTGTATTTAGGCGATACCTTTAAACAATTAATTGTCACCGGGCCAAATACCGGCGGTAAAACTGTAAGTTTAAAAACCGTTGGTTTGCTTACACTAATGGGACAGGCAGGCTTACACATCCCTGCCGGCGACCGTTCTGAACTCGCTATTTTCGAGGAAGTATTTGCAGACATCGGAGACGAACAGAGTATTGAGCAAAGCCTTAGTACTTTCTCTTCTCACATGGTTAACATTGTAAAAATATTAGAAAAGGCAGATGATCGAAGTCTCGTGCTTTTCGATGAATTGTGTGCGGGTACAGACCCTACCGAAGGTGCTGCTCTGGCAATTTCTATTTTGCACAAGCTCCACCTCTATGGTGCAATTACGATGGCAACTACACACTATAGTGAGCTTAAAGTATATGCACTTACTACAGAAGGAATTGAAAATGCTTCCTGCGAATTTGACGTGGAAACCTTAAGTCCTACTTACCGACTTCTGATTGGTATTCCTGGAAAAAGTAATGCTTTTGCTATCTCTTCAAAACTTGGCTTAGACGATTCTGTCATTGAAGATGCAAAAACACGCCTAACCAAAAAAGATGTGGAATTCGAAGATGTGCTTTCCAACTTAGAAGCCAGCAGAATTACCATTGAAAAAGAGCAGTTAGAAATCAATAAATATAAAGCAGAAATAGAAGAATTAAAGCAGAAACTCGAAAACAAACACGAACGTTTAGACCAGTCCAAAGAAAAGATTCTGCGTGAAGCAAATGAAGAAGCTCTTAAGATTATTAAGGAAGCCAAAGACCTCGCTGACGAGACCATCCGAAACTTCAACAAATACGGTCAAGGGCTTGGCGATATGAGCCAGATGGAAAAAGAACGTACGAACCTGCGTAATAAGATGTCTGAGAAGGAAAAGAAACTCACCAGCATCAAAAAGCAGCAAGTAAACCACAAGGCTCCTAAAAAGCTTCGTATCGGTGATACCGTAAAAGTACTTTCCATGAATTTGAAAGGTACTGTTCATACGCTACCAGATGCAAAAGGAAACCTCTTCGTACAGATGGGCATCCTTCGCTCGCAGGTAAATATCAACGACTTGATCCTTATGGATGAAGATGTACTTTCACCATCCAAGAAATATGGTGGCAGCGCAAGTAAAATTAAAATGAGCAAGGCTGCTACCGCTTCTACAGAAATAAAATTACTTGGAATGCGTGCTGACGAAGCAATTGCTAAGCTGGATAAATATCTGGATGACGCTTACATTGCACACCTGCCTTCCGTTCGTATCGTACACGGAAAAGGTACTGGAGCACTCCGAGATGCTGTACACCAGCACTTAAAACGCCAAAAGTATGTCAAGAGTTATAAACTCGCAGAATTTGGTGAAGGTGATGCCGGTGTAACTATTGTAGAGTTTAAATAGGAGGAATATCATGGCTACAAAAACTAAGATTTTAATTGTAGATGATGACAACAACATTGCAGAACTTATCTCTCTTTATTTAACAAAAGAATGTTATGACACTCATATCGTAAATGATGGCGAAGAAGCCCTTGCTGCTTTCGATTCCTATAATCCAAATATGATTTTACTGGACCTCATGCTTCCAGGCATCGATGGCTATCAGGTTTGTCGTGAAATTCGTACGAAATCCAACGTACCTATTATTATGCTTTCGGCAAAGGGTGAAATCTTTGATAAAGTACTTGGCCTTGAACTTGGAGCAGATGATTACATTATGAAACCATTTGACTCCAAAGAACTCGTAGCACGAGTGAAAGCTGTTCTTCGTAGATATCAACCTATTAAAACGATATCTGCACCTAGCACTGAAACCAAGTGTGTGGAATATCCTGATTTAACAGTTAACCTTTCTAACTATTCTGTTATTTATAATGGAAATCAGGTAGATATGCCTCCAAAGGAATTAGAGCTTCTCTACTTCCTTGCAGCATCACCAAACCAGGTATTTACACGTGAGCAGCTCTTAGATCATATCTGGGGATACGAATACATTGGCGACACTCGCACGGTAGACGTACATGTAAAGCGTCTCCGCGAAAAAATTAAGGACCATGAAAAATGGCAGATTTCTACTGTTTGGGGAATCGGATACAAATTTGAGGTTAAATAATGAAACGAAAATTACACTTAAAGTTATTAGCCTGCTATCTGGCTTTTGCTGTTTTGGCAATTGGCTTGCTCAGTACCCTTACACAAAACATGATCAACCAATTCCTTCGCGAAAATGAAGCCCAACAAATGTACCGAGAATCCACTTTAATGGCATCCGACTTAAAAGATGTGTTCACAAAAGATTCGGATAAACTCTCGAGCATAAAACAAAGTTTAGAGGCTTCCGCAAAATATATGTCTGCAGAAATATGGATTATAGATGTTCATGGAAATATTCATTTTGATTCAAACTCTTCTGCAATCCTAATGCTTGCAGAAAAAGGCACTCCAAAAACTTTAGAAGGTTTTAACATCCGCGATTTTGGAAACAGCTATTATCAGACAGGTACATTTTATGATAGTTTTCAGGAAGATACTCTAACCGTATTTTCCACTATCACCAACAATTATAAAGTACAGGGTTATGTGCTCATTCATAAACCGATGACGGCAGTTCTGCAACAATCCACAGGAATCCTGGATATTGCCTTTCTTTCGGTTTTGATTGTATTAATATGTGCAGCGATTCTTTTGGTGGTTTTCAACTTTATCGTTTATAAGCCAATCCAAAAAATCACCAATGTTGCAGAGCTCTATGCAAGAGGTGACTTTTCCCAGAAAATCGCAGTCGACACGAACGACGAAATCGGTTATCTGGCAGACACTTTAAACTACATGGCAACCGAATTAGACACCATGGAAGAAGAACAGCGCAAATTTATTTCAAATATATCTCACGACTTCCGTTCTCCGCTGACCTCCATCAAAGGCTACATTGAAGCTATGTTAGATGGTACAATCCCAGTGGAAATGCAAGAAAAGTATTTGAACATTATTTTGTTTGAAACAGAACGTTTGAATAAATTAACTCACAATATTTTAGATTTAAATCAATTTGGAAATCGTGGTATGTCTCTGGAGATTATCGAATTTGACATCAACCAAATGATACGAACTACGACGATGACTTTCGAAGGGATATGTAATAAAAAAGGACTCTCTTTCGACCTTCTTCTTACAGGAAGCGAGTTGTTCGTAAAAGCTGATATGGGTAAAATCCAACAGGTTCTTTACAACCTGATTGACAATGCCACAAAATTCTCTAACAACAACTCTGCTATCATCATTGAAACCAATATCCGAAATGAAAAAGTTCTCATTTCTGTAAAAGACAATGGTATCGGTATTCCAAGTGATAGCACGAAAAAGATTTGGGAACGTTTTTATAAGACCGACCAGTCTCGTGGCAAAGACAAAAAAGGCAGTGGACTTGGTCTTGCTATCGTAAAAGAAATTGTGCAGGCGCACAATGAGAATATCAATGTAATTTCTACAGAGGGTGTAGGTACAGAATTTATCTTTACCTTGCCACTATCCGAGAAGGAAGTTTGAGCCAAGTAGTCTCGCGTTACGGTGCTATGCACCTTTTCCGTCGCATATGCGACTAATACGCTCGCGATTTGGCTAAACGCCAAATCTTCAGAACATAAATAAAACGCGGTTACATGTGAACATGTACCGCGTTTATTTACGTTCTTCTACTTGGCTAAATAGTTATTTCTATTCTTCTGTTTCTTCTTCAACAGGTGCAACGATTTCGATGCCAAGTTCTTCCAACTGTTTTGGATCAACTTCACTTGGACACTTAGACATCATACAAGAAGCATCTTTTACCTTAGGGAAAGCGATTACTTCACGGATGTTGTCTGTTCCTGTAAGGTGCATAATCATACGGTCAACACCATATGCAAGACCTGCATGTGGTGGAACACCATAAGAGAATGCGTCTAATAAGAAACCAAACTGGTTGTGTGCACTTTCTTTTGTAAATCCAAGAAGTTCAAACATTTTTTCCTGAATATCACTCTGGTGGATACGAACAGAACCACCACCAAGCTCTGTACCATTGAGTACGCAGTCGTAAGCTTTCGAACGAACTGCACCAAGGTCTGTGTCAAGAAGATGTAAATCTTCTTCCATTGGCATTGTAAATGGATGATGCATTGACATGAATCTTTCTTCTTCTTCTGACCACTCAAATAATGGGAATTCTGTTACCCATAAGAAGTTCCATTTATTTTCATCGATGAGTCCCAACTCTTTACCCATTTCAAGACGGATAGCACCAAGTACATTATATACAAGGGATTTTTTGTCTGCTGCGAAAAGTAATAAGTCGCCTGGCTTACCATTCATAGCTGCTACTAAAGCACTCATTTCTTCTTCTGTCATGAATTTTGCAAAAGAAGATTTGTATGTGCCGTCTTCATTGATAGCAACATAAGCAAGACCTTTTGCACCATAGCCTTTTGCGAATTCAACGAGTTTGTCGATTCTCTTACGTGGCATGCCCGCCTGTCCTTCTACGTTAAGACCACGAACTGTTCCGCCTGCTTCTAAAGCACCTTTGAATACGACAAATTCGCAGTTTCTTACTACGTCAGATACGTCTGTAAGTTCCATGCCGAAACGTGTATCTGGTTTATCCGAACCAAATCTGTCCATTGCTTCATGGTAAGGCATTCTTGGGAATGGAGTAGGGATATCTACGCCAATTGCTTCTTTCCATACGAATTTTAAAAGTCTTTCATTTACATCTAATACATCTTCGATGTCTACGAAAGAAAGTTCCATATCTGCCTGTGTAAATTCTGGCTGACGGTCTGCACGAAGGTCTTCGTCACGGAAGCAACGTGCAATCTGGAAGTAACGGTCATAACCAGATACCATTAAAAGCTGTTTGAAAATCTGTGGAGACTGTGGCAACGCATAGAAGTTACCCTGGTGTACACGGCTTGGTACGAGATAGTCTCTAGCACCTTCTGGTGTTGATTTACAAAGGATTGGTGTTTCGATTTCAAGGAAGCCTTCGTTTGACATGAATGCTCTCATAAGACCAAGTACTTTGCTCTTCATCATAAGTTTTGACTGAATGTCTGGTCTCCTTAAATCTAAGTAACGATATTTTAAACGAATGTCTTCTTTTGTTAAACTGTTTTCTTCAATTGCAAATGGAGGTGTCTGTGCTTCTGCTAACACACGAAGACTTGTTGCAATGATTTCGATATCACCTGTCTTTAAGTTTTCATTTACTGCTTCAGTACGTTTTGCAACAGTACCTTCTACTG
>JAZURS010000088.1:0-4269 GCA_045606325.1 Agathobacter sp. | reverse complement strand
AGCTGTTGCTTCCTGGAACATTGTTAAAAGTTCTGGTTTTGTTTCATGAGTGAAGCTACCTAAAGGGCCAATCATATCAGCTGTAGCTGCATATGCCTTTGTTCCTACAAACTCTAAGGTAGCTGTAGTTGGTGCATTCATTGTATATACATTATTTGCTTTTGTGTATGTACCAGTCCATACATATTCACGGTGCATCCATCTTTCATGAGACATATCTACTGCACTGTTGTCGCTTGCTACATATTTGTAGGTTCCATCTTCATAGAATTTTACTTTGATTTCAATAGTTTTCATTTGCATACCAGTAAATGCCATTGATGCACCAAGGAAATGAGCCTCTGGCATAACAGTTGCTTCATAAGATGGACCATCTGTGAAGGAAAGGCTATACACCTCACCTGCTTTACCATCGTCAAGACTTACCCCTTCAAAGTCTTTTAATTCATTGTTTGTTGCTTCTGACTCTTTCTCTGTGTTTTTATTTGTATCTTTCTTATTGCCACCACAAGCTACACAAGTAAGCACCATTGTCAATGCTAACATCAAGACCATGAGTCTTTTTATAGTTTTCTTCATTTTGTTCTTCTCCTTGTTGCTCAATTTCCAAAAAGCACCTCGAGATTTCTTCGAGGTGCTTACTTCACACTACTATTTATTATCTTTTTCCAGCATTTTTGCTAGCTTCAATGCTCTTTTCAATCATTTCTTTCTGAGCCTTCATAGCTTCTTCATGATTGTATGATGGAATTTTTGCCGTTCTTTCAGCATTTTCTTTTGCAATACGTTCTTTTGCTTCTTCTAAAGTTTCGCCTTCTTTCATAAGGTGTTTTTCAATGAAGCTATCTGTGATATCTTCAAACTTACCTACTACTGCATCTTCTACTTTATCATAAGCATACTTTACGTCTTCTGCCATATCATCCACAGAACCTACTACTGTATTTTCAATTTTTTTGTATCCTTCCACTACTGCTTTTTCAATTTTTTCTAATGTTGACATATTTTTGTCCTCCTTATATTTTAATGTTTTGTTAAATACTTATGGATTGCATCTGCTACAATCTTTGCATCTTCAACCGCGTGTACAACGGTAAGATTTCCTACTGTCATGTCGCCACCAGCAAAGATTCCTGGATAAGCTGTCATACAGTTTTCATCTACTGCAAGACCTACATGGTCACGCATGTCATTACTTTCGCCCTTACTTGCTAAATTAAATCTGCTGAGCTGTCCAGCACAGATGATTACCTGATCTGCTTCACAAAATTCATGTTCACAAGCTGCATCTGCAAATCTTCCATCTTCTTGCTTTTCTGTAATGGCAAACTCTATCTTGTCATCATAAATTTCTACAGGTCTATGGCAGAACACAAATTCAATACCTTCATGTGTTGCGCTCTGGCTCTCTGTTCTGCTTGCTGTGATTCCATCACGTCTTGCATAGCAGGTTACCTTCTTCGCACCACGACGAATTGCTGTACGTGCACAGTCAATCGCACTGTTACCCACGCCGATAACTGCTACATTCTTTCCTGCAACATAAGAATCTGGACTCTGTAAGTACTGGAAACCATAGCATACGTGAGCATAAGATTCCCCTTTGATATTGAGTTTTCTAGGTCTCCAAAGTCCTGCTCCTGCGAATATTGCATCATATCCATCACGGAACAAATCATCAATAGATACTTCTTCGCCAACTGTCGTATTTGGACGAACTGTGATGCCAAGTGGCTTCATTGTTTTTTCCAAAATATTATCCATTACCTCATCTGGCAAACGGAATTTTGGGATACAATAACGCATAACTCCACCAACTTTTGCATTGGAATCTAAAATATCTACTTTGTATCCAAGCTTTGCCAAATTAATTGCTACGGTCATACCAGCAGGACCGGCACCAATAACGCAAACTCTCTTTCCATTCCATTCTGGTTTCTCATATTCTACAAGCTGAGCATACTGTGTACTGATATAATCTTCAATCATAGAAAAATGAACTGGTGTTGCCTTTTTTCCTAATACGCAATTTCCTTCACACTGCTTTTCATGATCACAAACCAAACAACAAATAGTTGTCATTGGGTTATTATCTGCAAGTATTTTTCCTGCTTCTTCTACTTTTCCTTCTTTAAAAAGCTTGATTACTTCTGGAATTGGCGTGTGAATTGGACATCCCTGCATACACATAGGATTTTTACATCCAAGACAACGATTCGCTTCATCTAATGCTACAGATAATGTAACTGCCATGATTATTGTCCCCCATTCTTTTCTGCAAATTATTTCACAAACTCTTTACCTGTTACACTTCCGCCGTCAACTAATACGTCAACACCTGCAAGGTAACCGTTTCTTTCGTCAGCAACAGTTGCGATAGCAAAACCAAGTTCTTCTGGTTTACCCATACGTCTTTCTGCTGTAGTTTTAATTAAATCGCCACCTTCTTCTGCTTCAAGGTTACCCATATCTGTTGCAATAAGTCCTGGGCTTAATGAACATACACGGATGCCTTTTGCACCAAGATCCTGTGCAGATTTAGCTGCATACCAGATAACGAATTTCTTTGAAAGACCATAAGCAAGGCCTGATGCCTGATATCCTTTTAACATATTTGGAAGACCAAGGATTTTCTTTACGAATAATTCTTCATCTTTATCTGCAAGTGCAAATACTTTCTTGTTAACTACGATAGATGGTAAGATGTATGCAGAGTTTGAAGATACATCTACGATTACGCTACCTGGATTCATAAGTTTTGAGAATTCTTCATTTACATATACAGTACCAAGTGCATTTACACGAATTAACTGTTCTGGTTTTGCCATAGCTGGTGAAAGTCCAGCTGAGTTGATTACGTTTTTGATTTCACCAAGGGTTGCTGCATATTCTGCTAATTCACGAACTTGTTCTCTCTTTGAAGTATCGCAAGTCTTTGCATAAGCTTCATATCCTAACGCTTCTAATTCTTTTACTGCGTTTTCAAGCTTAGACATTGTACGTCCTGTTACTACAATGATTTTATCTTTTGGCATGCATTTTGCTGCTGCAAGGCCCATACCACTACCGCCGCCAGTGATTACACATACATTTTTCATAATTATTTATCCTCCTAATGATTATTTGTTTCAGTTGATGATGTGATAATACAGAATGATTATTTGAGAAATGTTTTTCAAATGTTAAATAAATGTTAAAAAGCAGATAATTATAAAAAATTACCTGCTTTTTATAAAAATGAAACTGAATTATAACTTAGATATGTCCGTTAGCTTTAAGCCATGCCACTTCATCTCTTACTGTTTCAGAGTATGGACGTGTTTTGTATCCGATTTCTCTCTGAGCCTTAGAATAGTCAAATGAGTTGTTCTTGTCTAAGTTGTATACAGAGAATGTAGTCATAAGTGGTTCTTTACCAGACTTTGCTGCTGATTTTTCCATAATAGCCGCAAGCTTGTATGCGATACCTAATGGCAGGAACTGTTTAATTGGTTTACAGCCTGATTCATCACAAATTAATTTAACGAAATCACGGAAGGTTACTTCTTCGTTTGCAAGGATGTATGACTCACCTTTCTTTCCAAAGTCTGCTGCACCGATACAGCCTGCAGCAAGGTCACGTACGTCACAAAGGTTGAATGAACCATCCATCCCCATTGGCATTTCGCCCTTGATGATATCGATAACTGTACCAGTTGTTTCACCGATTGCTGGATCTTCTGGTCCAAGGATACCTGAAGGAAGTACGATACATGCGTTTACACCTTCAATATTTGCTGCATCAAGTACTGCCTGGCTAGCGATAGCTTTTGAACGGCTGTAGCAACCTACTGTCTGGTCTTCATCGTAGTAGATTACTTCGCGCATCTTACGACCTTTCTTTTCTTCTGGAATCGCACCTGTTGATGAACAGTATACGAGTTTTTTACATTCTGGATGTTTTTTCATTACGTGGATAATGTTCTTTGTACCACCTACGTTTACGTTCATTACGAGTGGGCTGTAATCTGGTGTTACAGTTACTACAGATGCGATATGCATACATACTGTTTCTGTACCTTCTGGAACTGTAAAGAATTTTTCTACATCTTCGATGCTACAAAGGTTACCTTCTACTACTTCTACACCTTCTGGGATATACTGAATCGCTTTGTCTCCTGGTAAAGCAAATGCTCTAACCTTGTCGCCTCTAGCGATTAACTGTCTACAAACGTGTCCCCCTAAAAATCCTGCTGCTCCTGTTACTAAGTATAATGTGTTGCTCATGTC
>JAZURS010000087.1:0-13154 GCA_045606325.1 Agathobacter sp. | reverse complement strand
TTTGTCTGGAGTCTGACCACCTTCTTCAGGGAAAAATAACGTTTGATTTAATACTATTTTATATGCAATCTTACTCTCTCCATTTTGAGTCTCCATAGATACTTCTTCACAAGATAGTACTATCGCTTCAAACTCTGTTTTATATGCATCTATATCATATAACTTTTTTGTCTTCATAAAAACGCTTCCTTCTTTTTAATCTTTATCTAGTATAGCACAATCACGAATAATATGATAAACTTTTCTTAATCTTAGGGAATTTGGGGATAATAAATACAGGAGAAGAAATATGAAAAAATATCGCTATCTAATACTGGCACTGTCTATCGCTGTAATGGCGGGACTAACGCTTGCCTTATGGAAGCCCCTTATTAATTTTATAGAGGATCCGGAGTCATTAGCTCTTTGGATTGAAAATGCAGGCATATTGGGGCCAATCATTTTTATGCTACTAAACACTTCACAAGTACTTCTGGCAATCATTCCTGGGGGACCATTTGAAGTCGCTGCCGGCGCTCTGTTCGGACCATGGACAGGCACGCTAATGTGTGACATCGCTATGACTGCAGGTGGCATGATGACCTTCTTCTTTGTAAGAAAGTTCGGCATGAAATTTATAGAACTATTTGTGGATAAAGAAGAAATTGAATCGGTAAAGTTTTTACACTCCAACGATAAATATACAACTCTTTTATTTCTGTTCTTCTTATTACCCGGAACACCAAAAGATTTAATGTGCTATGTTGTAGGGTTAACAGATATAAAATGGACAACCTGGTTGCTAATCAATTTTGTCGGACGCTTCCCTGCGATTCTACTTTCTGCGTTAGGTGGTAGTGCATTAGGAGAACAAAAATATGAAATCTTTATAGTAGCATTTGCAATTATAATAATCTTATATTTTTTAGGCACATTTCTTTACAAAAAATTTAATCATTCACATGAAACAAAATAAAAAAGCGAGGCTTCGAAAAGCCTCGCTTTTTAAATTACTATCTTGATTCATTGGTAATAAATTAAGTTAGTTTGTTTTTCTTTTAATGTTTAAATTATTCTACAACTGGACCAAATGTTCCGTCATCGTTTAATGCGAATACCCAGCTACCCATTGACATTGTGTTGTTGTACATAGCAGGGTTGTCTTTTGTAACTGTGAATGGAGTCTGGCTAGCACCAGCTACATAGTAACCTTCACCTTCAGCTGTATCAAGTGTTAATGTGCCATCTTCAAGTGTGTAAGTACCTTCTACAGTTAATTCCATAACTTTGTTTCCGCTACCATTTGATTCTGTAGCATAGAAGCTCCATACATATGTACCATCTTCATTTAATGTAACAGCCATAACCTGTTCACCTTCACCACGAGCTTCAGTTGTTTTATATTCCATTGGGAATTTGTTTCCGCCGCCACAAGCTACAAGGCCTAATACCATTGTCATAGCAGCAACAAGTACTAATAATCTTTTTGCTAATTTCATTGTTGTTTTCCTCCAAATTTTCATATAAATCTTATTACCAATGATTTTATAATAATAGAAATATTCTATTTATTATGCTTCTGATTTTTTCTTAGTCTTAACGATCATGAATATACTTGCGCCAAGTCCAAGAACTGATACTGCACCTACACCATAGATGAGTGCTCTCCACCATGGGATTACAGATACAATCTTAGCTGATGGAGCCATACCGTTCATAGCAGAAGAGTTTACTACTGTGTAAAGGATACGGTGAGTAGCTTCTCTCATTCTGTTTGCAAGAGCTGGATCCTGTGAGATATCATATTTTTTCAACTTATCTACACGAGTACCCATACCACCTGCTGAGTTATCCCAAGAGTCTGTACCACCCATGATACCTAAGAAGATATCATATGTGCTACCATTGTTAGAGTAGTCTGTTAATGCAAAACCATCCATGCCCCATTCGCCACGTAAGATGTTTGTCATAAGTCCTTCATGAGCACCTGTCCAAACAACACCAACACGACCAAATGAGTTCATAACGTTCATTGCTCCACCGATTTCAACTTCTTTTCCATCGATTTCCATTGTGCGTTCTACAATTGCATGTTCGAATGGTTCTAAGTAAACTTCACGCATTGCCTGTTCATTAGAGAAAATGCTGTAGCAACGTGTATTTGTTTCCTGATCATTGAATGCGAAGTGTTTTACATATACGTAAACACCCTTACTCTGAATACCACCAACTTCTGCAGCAGCGATTTTACCACCTAAGAAACCGTCTTCTGAGTAGTATTCGAAGTTACGTCCAGCGTAAGCTGTACGATGTGTATTCATAGCTGGGCCATAGAGACCTGCCATACCAAGTGCAAGACCATCTTCACCGATAGACTGACCTACTGTATACATGAATTCTGTGTTCCATGTAGCTGCCATGATGTTTTCATCACTGTACGCTGTCATAGTATCAGAGTTACCCATAACGTCTGTTAACTTCATTGTGAAGCCCTGAGGTCCGTTCTCATCTACTGTTGAAGGTTTTGCAACTGATTCAACTGCGTATGTTCCGTGATAGCCTACACCAATAAGCATACACATTTCTTCATATGTTACCTGGTCTAATAATTTATCCCAAGCTGGATCATTGTAATCTTTACCAATCATCTGTGCGATAGTCATATCGCCTTTAGCTCCCATTGTAGGAACTGCTTCATCTGTTTCAGTCTTTACATATTTCTTAATACCAGTAATTTCATCATGTAATTTCTGGCTTAAGTTCATAACGTATGTACCCTGTGGCCATGTTCCTGCCCAGTCATTACGTGAAAGCCATGTAATTGTCTGGTCTGTATAGCCATTTTCATTTAACCAATTGATATCAGCTGTATCTAACTGGTTTGTAATAGCGTATTCTTCGCCACTTTCTGTAGATACTGCAAATGTTGTAGTATCTAATTCTGGATTATTCCATTTGTATGTGAATGCTGCATTACCTGCTGCTGTCATCTTAGATGCGTTTGCGCCTTTCGCTGCTAATACATTGTTAAGTGCATCGTGAGCATCTTTACCTACTGAGAAGTAGTAATCACCAGCGTCTAAGATATATGTCTTAGCATTGTTAGCGTCATATGTTCTTAATTCTTTCTTAGGAACATTAATTGTAACAGTTTCAGAAGCGCCTGCTTCTAACTTATCTGTTTTAACAAAACCACATAATTCGATAGCGGCTTTTTCAATACCATTTTCTTTGTCATAGTCTGTGTATGGAGACTGGAAGTAAACTTCTACAACCTCTTTACCAGCTACACTACCTGTATTTGTTACTTTAACAGTTACGTCAAAACTGTCTTCATTTTCTACTACTGCAAAATCAGAGTATTCAAATGTAGTATAAGATAAACCATATCCGAATGGATATTTAACGTCTGCTGTATAGTCATAGTCTCCAGCGTTACCCTGACCTAAAACATAGTCTTCGTAACGTGTTTCATAATATCTATAACCAACATAGATGCCTTCCTGGTATACATTGTAATATTTATTACCATCTAATCCAGGACCATCACCTGTTAAATCTGTGTAATCTGTTGAGTTATTCCAGAATGCACCATAGAAGTTTTCCATTGCTGGGTTTGTTGTATTGTCTACACAGAAAGTATCTACAACTCTACCTGATGGGTTAACATCACCTGTTAATAAGTCAGCTACACCACGTAAACCATTTACGCCAGTAAAACCAACCCACATAACTGCATCAACGCCAAGTTCTGGATCATCAACGAAATCACATTCCATTGGGTTTGTACAGTTTAATAATACGATAACGTTTTCAAAGCCTGCTGCTTTGATCTGTTTTAATAAATCTCTTTCCTGAATAGTAAGTTCAAGCGCATTACCAGAACCATTTACTGTTTCATCTGGATTACCCTGCTGCTTATTTTCACCCAGTCCTGTACCTGGAGTAACTTCACCTGTTTCTTTATAAACATCTGATGGTAAATCCCACATTTCGCCACCAAGACGAGAGAATACTACAACTGCTGCATCCTTGTATGCATCAAATTCTGATTTAGCTGCATCAGTGAATTCAGACCAAGGAACTTCATTTACTGTAAATGATCCCTTAGTAACTCCATCCGCACCATTACGGATACTATTGTCACCCTTCTTAGGGTTTGTTTCATATCTTGTGAGGATATCGTCGCTTGCATAGAAGTCCCAAAGGGATGGGTTAACTTTTACGCCAACTTCTTCTAATGCTTCTTTAAAAGTAGGTGCATTAGAAGCGTCAATATCTGCAGAACCAGTACCACAAACGATTTCATTTACACTTGAATGTCCAAAAAGCGAAATTCTTGCTGTGTTCGCAATTGGAAGTGTATTTCCATCATTCTTTAACAATACAGCACCTTCTTCTGTAAGTGCTTCCGCAATTTCCATACCTGCTGCTTTTACTTCGTCTGTGCTACCATAAGCACTTGGGAAGTAGTTGGTATCTGTCTTGTCATCTGCATCAGCCTCAATCTTTGTTGTCTCTGTTCCGAGAGCAAGATTGATAACACCTTCATAAGCGATTGTCATAATATTTGCTACGATCATAGCAATAATTAAAACAATCGAAATGACAGAAGTTACGATCCATTTACCGATACCACTTTTTTTCTTGTCTTTCTTCATGTTTCTTCTTTCCTTTCCCCATAATTTTCGTCAAATCAAACAAAAAAAACTCCTAGAGTGAAATAATTATACACTAATTGCCCAACAAGAAAAAGAAACAAAATTTCCGCTTGATTTTATAATCAAACAAAGTGTATACTTTTATTACAAGTAGTCCTTTATTGTAAGTGTAATTTTACTATTTTTTATTAGAATATTAAGAGAGGTGCAAGATGCAACAAAATCCACAGTTCTTAAGAACCGACAAAGCAATTAAACAAGCGTTGATAAACTTACTACGAGTGAAGCCGTTTGAAAAAATAACTGTACAGGATATTTTAGACGAAACACCTGTTACACGCTCCACTTTCTACAAACATTATCATGATAAATATGAAATTGTAGAACGTATGCAAGACGAGTATTTTGCTTCTCAGATGGAACTCCGTATTGCTGCGCATACGAACCCACATCTATTTACTCCTGCGTTAATTACACAAAGTCGACAGAACAATGAACTTCTACAAGCTTTATTAAAAGTGCGTACAGAAAATGTAGATATACGAAGTGCACTTGCGAAACAGTCTGCAGATTATTATCTAAGCACCTGTAATAGCCCTACAGCCGCTATTGAAGCTGAGATTTTCTCGCAGGCTGTGACTGCATTCCAGCTCTCGTTCCCAACCACAGAAGATTTTACCTTCGAATACATGCACGGACTATATATATCTGTCTTTATGAAATTGCTGGGAATTGCAGATGATGAAGAAGTCAAAAAACTACTTACCAAAAAAGCAGTAGCATTACCAGCTCCACCATTTTAGAATTTAACGTAAAAAAGGGACGCCTGCTAAGGAGACGTCCCTTTTTAAAAGGAAAATAAGGAGTTTAAACAAACCCGCTTACTTTCATTATAAATATTTTCTTTTTTCTGAAAACAAACAGATTTTACGTTCCGTATTTCTATCGAACACTTTGTTTCCTTTTTGAACAATCAACCGAAAATTATCCTTTTGCACTCATGTTTTTGACAAGTCTTTTATCACTTCTCCTGCTAAAATCAAACCCGCTACCGATGGGACGAAAGCAACAGACCCCGGAGTAGCTCTTCGTCTTCTCTTTTCGTCACTTAAAAATCCTTCGTCTTCAATTGGCTCTAATGGTATCTCTTTGGAATATACTACCTTTAAATGTTTAATCCCACGTGCCTTTAATTCTTTACGCATGACTTTTGCCAACGGACAAACTGAGGTCTTATAGATATCTGTTACTTCAAATGCAGTTGGATCCAGTTTGTTGCCGGCGCCCATACTGCTAACAATCGACACATTACTTTCATTACAAGCTTCCACTAAAGCAATTTTCGCAGTTACTGTATCTACTGCATCAATTACATAATCATAAACGCCGAAGTTAAATTGGCTCTTGGTTTCTGGCAGAAAAAAACAATCCTGAATATGAACCTTTACTTCTGGATTTATCTCCATCAAGTGTTCTTTCATCATCTCTACCTTTTTACAACCAATCGTCTTTGTGGTAGCGATCAACTGTCTGTTGATGTTGCTCTCTGCTACCTCATCACTATCTACAATTGTGATTTCTCCTATCCCACTTCGAACTAAAGCATCGGCGGCGTGGCCTCCCACACCGCCGATACCAAATACTGCTACATGAGAATTTTTAAGTTTGTTCATTGCATCCGCACCTAACAAGCGCTTTGTTCTGTCAAATTTATTTCCCATTATTTATAATCTTTCTTCTATCACACCTTCACGATAAGCCTTTAGAAGTGCTTCTAAATCCTTTATTTCTTCTTTCATCTTCTTACCGATGTCTGTATCTGCTACTCGCTTACGTTTACTTACGCGCTGCACCAGGGTCTTATGTGATATGACATCATTTCCTTCCTGAATCGCTTTTTCAATAGATTCAAATGGCTCATGTTCTGCAAGGCTTAATCCATAAGAATTATAGATTAAGGTATAACCTGCAATACCTGTTTTTTCCTGATATGCTTTTGAAAATCCACCGTCAATAATGAGCACCTTACCATTACAGTGCATTGGTGACTGTCCTTCCTTTACAAGCACTGGAATATGTCCGTTGATGATATGTGACTCATTACCAGATAAGCCAAATTCTTCTAAAATACGATCTGCTACTTCTTCATCTTCTATCAGTTTATAATATGGATTCTTTGGTTCTTTATACGTAGCTTTATCTGCAACAAACTGTCTCTCAAAAGTTGTCATTCTTTCTTTTCCATATACAGGTGAATTTTTATTAAGCCACAAGAACCAAAGGATATCTAATCCTTTCTGCTTTTCTTCCGGATTAGATGCATAGTAACCTTTTCGTGCATATTCTTCTAAGACATCATAAAGCTGTTTTCCGGAATATTCCTTCCCAAAAACTGGTACCTTTTTAAAGGAACCATCTTCATTCAAAGGTACACAACCATGATATAAAAGGTTACCATTATATACAGTATACATATTTCCCTTTGTATATAAAAACTTCACATGCTTCTGAAGCTTTTCACTATTACGGAAAGCAAAAATAAGACGGTCTATAACTTGTTGCTCTTCCTCACTAAGTGCGTATGGATCATTCCAGTCTACAGTCGGGAAATTCGTATCCAAAAGCGGATACTCTGTTCCATTAATTTGTATGGTCCATTTTTCCGGATCAATCTTATCTAAGAGTAAACGGTCATCCATTTTAAAATCTGGATTACGTTTAATAATCTGTCCTTCTAGTTTTAACTGCATGATGGTTACTGCTTTCTGAATCTTCTCATCAATCGCAATATCTCTTACATCATACATATCTTCTCGATAGTTTACCTTGAAACGTTCACACGGATCATTTTCATACTGCTCCATAGCAAAACGCATGAGTGGAATCAAGTTAATTCCATATCCATCTTCAATAGAACTTAAATTTCCATAACGTGCAGATATACGAAGCACGGTACAAATAAGCGCAGGATTCCCCGCAGCTGCTCCCATCCAGGATACATCATGATTTCCCCACTGAATATCTACGGAATGATGTTTCATCAAATCATCCATTACCAAGTGAGGATATGGGCCTCTGTCGAAAATATCTCCAACAACATGAAGATGATCAACAATTAAGTGACGAATTAAATCACAAAGTGCTATTACCAATTCCTTCGCTCTGCCTGTACTGATAACAGAGTGAATGATTTCAAAGTAATAGTCTTCCTGATCTATAATATCCTGACGTCCGGTTAATAATTCTTCGATGATATATGCAAACTCTGCTGGCATCGCTTTACGTACTTTTGAGCGACTGTACTTTGAAGATGTTCGCTTACATATACAAACTAAGCGATATAGATTTACAGAATACCAGTCATCAATATACTTTTCATTCTGAATAATCTGTTTTAATTTTTCCTTTGGATAATAAATCAATGTAGCCAGATTACGTTTTTCTTTCTGGCTGATTGTATTTCCAAATTCTTCTTCTATCTTCTGTTTAATCGCACCAGATGCGTTCTTTGTAATATGCTGGAACTGGTCATACTCTCCATGGATATCTGTAATAAAATGCTCAGTCCCCTTAGGCAAGCTAAGTATTGACTGCAAGTTAATAATCTCCGTCGCAGTCTCCGCAATCGTTGGATATTGCTTTGCCAAACATTTCAGATATCTAATATCGTTTTGTCCCATAATCCCCTCCTACACATCTATTTATAAATAACTAAGAATTCCTACTACAAAAATGATTCCAACCATAATTGGAAGTACATAGGTTACGTATCCACGCATCCAATTCTGAACTTTTAAGCCTTCACCATCATTGGCCTCAGCCATGAACTTTTCCCAACCCCATCCATAACGGGTTACACAGAAAATAATAAAAATCAATGAGCCCAACGGAAGTGCCAGGTTACTTACGAAGAAGTCCTCCAAGACCATAACGTTAGTTCCTTCTCCAAGTGGCTGAAAACTACTCCAAACATTCCAGCCTAATACACATGGCATACATGCAACAGCTAAGAAAATACCATTTAACAAACTTGCTTTCTTTCTCGCCCATCCAAATAAATCCATTGTACATGACACCACATTTTCAAATACTGCAAAAATAGTAGACAATGCTGCAAAGGACATAAATACGAAGAATAAACTTCCCCAGAACTGTCCCAACGGAATATGATTAAAGATATTTGGTAATGTTAAAAAGATAAGTCCCATTCCACTTGTTACATCCACATTGTATGCATAGCATGCTGGGAAAATAATAAATCCCGATGCCAATGCAACAAAAGTATCTAATGCTGCAATATTTACAGACTCTCCTAAAAGGGTACGCTTCTTATCAATATAACTACCAAAAATAGCCATAGAACCAATACCTAGACTAAGAGTAAAGAAGGATTGATTCATAGCAGCTACCACTACGTTTCCTACACCTACTTCTAATAGATTATCCAAGCTTGGCATTAAATAAAACTTGATACCTTCCTGTCCGCCTGGTAAAAACACACTATTTACACATAAGACCAACATAATTACAAGTAATGCAATCATCATGTACTTGGTTATTTTTTCTAACCCATTTTGTAGACTCTTAGAACAAACTATGACAGCCAATACAACAACTATTAACATATAAATTGTCATAGGAAATGGTTCTGCTAACATAGTGTTGTAATGGTTTTCTACTCCTGCAGTATCTAAGCCAGAAAAACATCCTCTTGCTGTATCAACAAAAAAACGTATCAGCCATCCTGTTACTACCGTATAAAACATCAGCAAAACATAATTGGCAATCATCGCAACATAACCATGCAAATGCCACTTACTTCCCTTTGGCTCAATCTCATCATACATTTTTACTACACTTTTCTGCGCAGCTCTTCCCAGGGCAAATTCCATCGTCATAACTGGAACTCCCATCGTCAGTAAGAAGAAAAGATAAATCAGCACAAAAATGCCTCCGCCATTTTCTCCTACCATATATGGAAATTTATATACATTTCCAAGTCCAATTGCGCAGCCTGCACTTAATAAAATAAATCCAAGTCTGCTGCCTAAACGTTCTCTTTCCATTTGTAAATTACTCCTCTTTCAAAACTCTACCTTTTATTGTAACTTTTATATCGGTTATCGTCAAGGAATCAAAAACTGGAAAGAATTGTTCACTATCAAATTATTCTTTATCTACGTATTCTTTCTGTGTTGCACTATTCATAATTGCTCGAACTACATTTGCGCAACAACGTCTTACGTCTTCTTCCGAAATCATACCAGATTTCACACCTGCTAATATTTCTTTTTTATACGATCCGCCGCCTGGCATAATTAAATCATTACCCGCCTTCATCGCAAGCGAATTATGACCAAGCCCCTTATTAGTAGAGAACCAGTCGGTCATAACCACACCATCAAAGCCCCATTCATTACGAAGTACCTTCGTACACAAATCATGACTATTTGGTGCATATACACTATTAATTCGATTATAAGATGTCATAATTCCTTTTGCATTTCCTTTACGAACAGCTCTCTCGAAACCTCTAAGATAAATCTCACGAAGAGCACGCTCACTTAAATTACTAGACACCTTGTTACGATTGTCCTCCATATTGTTACATGCAAAATGTTTCACCGTTACGTAGTAACCTTCTTCCTGCTGAATACCCTTTGTGATAGCAGCAGCCACTTCCCCTGTAAGGAATGGGTCTTCTGATACATATTCAAAGTTACGCCCACAAAGTGGATTTCTATGAATGTTTACTGCTGGAGCAAGCCAGAATGTACATCCATATTCCTTCATTTCAACAAAGATTGCTTTGCCAACTTCTTCTAAAAGCCCAACATTCCATGACTGTGCCAATGCCGCAGTAACTGGGAATGCTGTGGTATACTGATAAATAACTGTACCCTGTTCTGGATCTGCCTTCAGCATTTTTTGAACAAAGTCAGGGAACATCTCAAATACAGAGATTGGAAGTTCTACTGGTTTTACGGAACCATCCTTCATAACTACTGATCTTTTTGTAATACGGAGACCTGCAGGTCCATCACAAAGCGTGACATTTGCAAGGCCTCTATCCCAGAATTTTGAAGTGGTGTTACCTACCGAACCTGGCATGTTAAATCTAGTTTCTCCTCCAAACATGCCAATACCTACAACGATCTCCACCATTTCCTTCAATGTCAGTGTATTTAAAATTTTATTAACTTTCTCATCACTATAAACTACTGGAGTCTCATATGTATAAGTTACTGTATTAAAATCCTCCGCCTTGACAACCACACGTGGAACACCAGGATTTATTTCTTCTTCCAATCCAGCTTCTGACTTTAATTCCTCAAACCTTTCCACAACTGGACATACATTACAGTGCTTTGAAACTACTACTTCTTTGTCCAATGTAACCACTGCTACTGGCACGGTGTTTCTGGAAGAATTTCCAAGACGCACAATATATTCCCCTGCATCTAATATGTAGCTAGCTCGTTCTTCATCATAACTACCTATCTCTGCCATGTCAAAAGTCAAAGTTAACGTTTCACTTTCTGCTGGCGCAAGCACCTTTGTTTTCGCAAACGCAGCCAGGCTCTGATACTCTTTATCTAACTTTCCTTTTGGCGCACTTACATATACCTGCGCAACTTCTTTTCCGCTATGGTTTGCACCTGTATTTGTAATAGTTGCATCTAAATGCACCTTTGTACCTTCTACCTCTACTCCAGCTCCATACATAGAAAAATCTGTGTAGCTAAGTCCATATCCAAATGGATAGCAAGGTTCCACTCCAAAACTATCAAAATAACGATAGCCTACATAAATACCTTCTTTGTAATACTCATCTTCTACATTTCCATTTAAGTAACTATACTCATTGTGGAATGGAATATCCGCATACTGTTTTGCCCATGTATCCGCCAATTTACCTGATGGTGTCACCTTTCCAGATACTGTATCTGCAAATGCATTTCCACCCTCTGTCCCAAGCTGACAAATAAACAAAATAGCTCCAATTCCTGGAATTTCATCTACAAAAGACATATCCAGTGAGCAACCACTATTGATTACTAATACAAAATTCTTGTAATTTGCAACACAGGTTTCAATCGCTATTCGTTCTTCGTCTGTGATAAACAAATCTCCTTTTTCTGCTTTTCTATCGCCACCTTCACCGGCTTGACGACTGAGCACATAAATAGCTGTATCTGTATTGCTATCCGCTATATCTTTCTCTGTTATTGCTCTTCCTGCCGGTGGAGTATAGCCTTTAAGCATCATTTCCATGAAAGATTTCGATTTTATTAATTTAATAATATCTCTCTGTGCTTTCTTATGTGCTATTTCTCCTGCCTCATAATCATCTTCATAATCCGATATCCACTGCTTAGTGGTTACTTCAAAACCGCGGTTTTCCATTCCTTCTAAAATAGTAACACTGTGACGCTCATTTACCTCACCAGAGCCCGTGCCACCTTTAATCGTCTTGGTTACACCAGGTCCATAAAGTGCTATCCTTTTGGTTTTTAATGGAAGCACATTCTCATTTTTTAAAAGAACGATACTTTCACATGCCGCTCTATATGCAACTTCTAAGTTTTTCTTTTCACGTTCTGTAACTTCTCCCGAATAACTTGCTTTTGTTAATAATTCCATAACAAACCTCCCTATCTTGATACTTTTATTATACCTTGTCTCCCTCAATAATAAAACCATAAAATAAAAGCCGTTGCACCTCTTTTCCTGCGCAACAGCTCTCTCTTTTCTAATTATGATTATCCAGCAGAATCTCAACTCGAAAGTTTCCTTCCGCAACCAGAAACTCTATATTACCCTTATATTTTTTTACAGTTTTCAATATGTTTTTTGTTCCAATTCCATGAATCTCTTTATCTTCTTTGGTCGTAAGCAGACATGTGCCATCCATTTCGATTTTCCATTCAATTGGATTTTGAAGAGCAATAAAACACTTTTCTTGCTCTTCTTTTACCACCATTCGAATTACTGGCTTTGTAGAAATTAATTTTTCACACGCCTCCCTCGCATTGGAAAATAGATTTGAAAACAAAGTACATACATCATATTCCGACATCTCGAATCTCTCTGGTAATATTCCTTCCACTTCAAAATCAATCTTTTGGGTACTACGGCTTAATGTATCTATAACAATTGCATTAACCAAATCATTCCCTGTGTCTTTAATCACAATTCTTTCTATATTTTGATGATGCTTCATTTCACTTAGATACGCCTTCGCCTTATCATAATTTTCTGACTCTAAATAGTACTGTAGCACAATCATGTGAGCCTGAATATCATGTCGAATACTTCTAATCTCGTTGATATATTTCACTTGTGCGTCATAATACTCTTTATTCATCCATCTTCTCCCACTACCTACATAAGTCACTATAACTTCACCATTATATTCTAAACCTACTGGCACGGAGAATAAGACAATTTTGTCAAATTTTATGCGAGATTAAAAATAAATAATACAATTAAAAAAATGAGATTTACAATCGT